>DAHUYL010000087.1 GCA_027315255.1 Solirubrobacterales bacterium
GGGCGGTCGCGCGCACCACGTCTTCCGCTGCCCCGAGTGTCAGGTCGCTGTGTTCAGCGACTACGGCCGCAAGGGTGTCTGGTTCGTTCGCGGCGGGACGCTCGACGCGCCCGGTCAGATCGTGCCGGACGTACACATCTACACGCGCTCGAAGGTCGCGTGGGTGACCCTGCCGGCTGACACGCCTGCGTTCGAGGCCTACTACGACACCGCCAAGGTGTGGCCCGCCGACAGCCTCGCGCGCTTCGCGACGATCACCAGGTGAGGCGCGGCCCTCGAGGCGCCGCTGTGCCTGAGCTCCTGGAGCGACCTCAACGTGTCAACCCCCCCGAGATCTGAGGGGGGTTGACACGTTCGGGTCGTGTCAGCGCCCCAATCCGCCAACCCCCTCCGAATCAAGGGGGGTGTGCCACGTTGAGGTCGTTCTCGCGGCTCGCGCCGGGATCCGAGCTCCCCCCCGAGTCCGGATCGCCCCCGCGAGCGCGCCGACGCCGAGCCCGATCGCGGCCGCGAACCCGGCGGCGGGGTATTCGAACTACTCCCGCCGAGGTATGCCGCCCCACGCGCGCCGCGGTAGATTCGCGACACGCTGCACCGTCGTCATCTGCAGATCGTCGACGCGGCCGTGCCCGTCGTCGTCGCCGCCGCGATCGTCGTCGGCGAGCTGCTGCACGGCGCCCACAGCGCCCGCGCGCTCCCGATCGCGCTGTCGGTCGCCGCCGCCGCCGTGCTGTGGGCGCGGCGCCGCTCGCCGGCGTGGACGCTCGCGGGCGCCGGGGCGCTCGTCGGCATCCTGCTGCACGTCGACGCCGCCGCCGGGGCGATCGCGGTGCTCGCGCCGGCCGTCGCGCTGTACTCGTTCGCGCTCACCCACGGCCGGCTCGCGCAGGCTCTCGCCGGCCTTGCGGCGGTGACCGCGGTCGTCGTCGCCGACCTGATGCACGCGGGCGGTCCCGGTCTGCTGCAGACGCTCGGCCACGCGCTGCTCGTCGGGATCCCGCTGCTGGCCGCCGAGCAGGTCCGCACCCACCGCTCGTACCTGACCGCACTGACCGATCGCCTGAGGCTTGCCGAGCACAACCGCGAGCAGGCGGCCGAGCGCCGCGCCGAGCAGGAGCGGATCCGGATCGCGCGCGAGCTGCACGACGTCGTCGCGCACACGCTCACCGAGATCAACGTCCAGGCCGGAGCGGCGGCCGAGCGGGCAGGCCCCGGGGAGGCGCGCGACGCGCTCGAGCGGATCGAGCAGACGAGCCACGGTGCGATCGGCGAGCTGCGGGCGATCCTCGGAGTGCTGCGGGATCGCGACAGCCAGGCCGCCGTGCCCCCAGCCGGCGGCCGTGACGGAGACAGCCTGCCACGCGCGCCCGCGCCGGGCATCGAGAACATCACCGAGCTGATCGAGCGCGCCCGCGGCACCGGCCTCGAGGCCCGGCTCTCCACCACAGGGGCGCAACCGCCGCGCATCTCGGACGCGACCTCGCTGGCCGCCTACCGGATCGTGCAGGAGTCGCTCACGAACGCCCGCCGCCACGCGCCCGGCACACCGGTCGAGGTCGGCTTGAGGTTCGACCCGACGGTGCTCGACGTTGCGATCGAGAACCGCGGGTCGTTCAGCGCGAACGGCACCGAGCCCGGGGTCGGGATCGCGGGGATGCGCGAGCGCGCGACGGCGCTCGGCGGCAGCTTCGAGGCGGGCGCCACCGCCGGCGGGTTCCGCGTCCAGGCCCAGCTCCCCTACCAGCCGCTCGCATGATCCGCGTGCTCGTCGCCGACGACCAGGCGGCCGTGCGCGAGGGCTTCGCGGCGCTGATCGAGGTCCAGGAGAACATGCTCGTCGCCGGCCAGGCCGCGACCGGTCGCCAGGCCGTCGACCTGGCGCGGCGCACGTTCCCGCACGTCGTGCTGATGGACATCCGGATGCCGGTGCTCGACGGGCTCGATGCCACCCGCCTGATCTGCGAGGACCCCACGCTCACGCGCACGCGCGTGCTCGTGCTGACCACCTTCGATCTCGACGAGTACGTGTACGGCGCGCTGCGCGCGGGCGCCTCCGGGTTCCTGCTGAAGGACACCTCGCGGCGCGAGCTGCTGGGCGCGATCGAGGTGGTCGCGCAGGGCGACGCGCTGATCGCGCCGAGCATCACCCGCCGGCTGATCGCGGAGTTCGCGGCGCGCGCGGACCCGGCGAGCAGCGGGCCGCCGGCGGCGCTGAGCGAGCTGACCGACCGCGAGCGCGACATCCTGCTGCTGGTCGCGCGCGGGCTGTCGAACGCGGAGATCGCCGGTCAGCTGGTGATCAGCCCGCTGACCGCCAAGACGCACGTGCGCAACATCCTGCGCAAGCTCGACTGCCGCGACCGTGCCGGGCTCGTCGCGCTCGCATACGAGAGCGGCCTGGTCGCTCCCGGCATCACGTGATCGAGTCGAGCACCGATTTGAAATCGGCGATCGGCAGCCCGAGGTGCTTCAGCTTGTCGGGGTTGACGATCGAGCTGACACCGGCGATCTCGCGGCCGACGATCTCGAGTGCGACCACGCCCATCAGGTGACCGTGGGCGTCGAGACACAGCCCGCCCGGGCCGCCGTTGACCTCGGCGGGCTGCAGCGACAACCCGGGAATCCGAGTGAGCAGGCGGCCCCAGTTGACAAGCGTGCGGGCGACCCGGTTGCGTCCCTGGAGCGTCCGCGCCAGCGCCGGGACCTTGCCGCCGCCGTCGCCGGTGAGCCGCACGTCGTGCGCGAGCAGCGCCTCGAGCCCTGCCAGCTCACCCTGCTTCACCGCCTCGAAGAAGCGGGCGGTCAGCTCCGCGCGCTGCTCGGGAGACAGTGACTCGAGCAGCACCAGCATCGCCACCGACAGCGAGTCGGCGATCTCGGCGTGCACTGCCGGATCGTCCTCGCCGTCGGTGATGATCGGCTCGGGCAGCCACTCGCCGACGTACTGCTCACGGCGTGCGCGCGCCGAGCGCAGCTCGTCGATCGCGAGCCGGGTGGTGATCGTCGCGACGAACGCGCGTGGCGAGGCGATCCGCTCGCCGGACTCGAGCGCCTGATGCACCCGCAGCAGCGCCTCCTGGACGACGTCCTCGGCCTCGGAGACGCTGCCGAGCATCCGGTAGGCGATCGCGAACGCGCCCGGCCGCAGCTCCTCCAGCAGCTGCCCGCGGTCGCTCACGCCCTCACCGCCACGGGCCCCGGGTGTGCGGCTCCCGCGACGATCCCCTCCCGCCAGCTCGGGTGCGCCGGCTGCCAGCCGAGCGCGCGCTTGGACGCGCTGCGCGTCGTGCCGTACACGTCGTGACCGGCGGCGACCAGCCGCGGGACCAGCTGCCGCCCGATCGCACCCGTCGCACCTGCAACGAAGACTCTCATGACCTGCTCCTGTCGATCGAGGATCGCCTACATCCCGTTGACGAGACAGCGATCCTTGCTGTGACAGCTCGTCCATCCGTCGATCGCCGCGGGGGCCTCTGGTAGAGTGCCCGGGGCATGAGCGTGTGGAGGCGTCCCCTGGTTCCACTTGCGGTGGCGGCACTGTGCGCCTTTCCCGCGGCGAGCGCGCTCGCGCGGACGGGTCACCGTCCAGCCCGCCCGGGGCCGCTCAGCGGCACCTGGAGCGGCACCCTGTGGGGCGAGCCCCAGGCGCTGACGATGACGATCGTGATCAACAACGCCCAGACTGGCGGCAGCTGGTCGCTCGGCGCGAGTTGCCACGGACCGCTGACGCTCGACAACATCTCCGGCGGCTACCACCACTACCTGCGCCACGCCGCGAGTGGGACGAGCTGCACCGGCGCCGCCCTGAACGCGGTCGGCGACATCGACTGCCTCAAGCGCAACGGCGCGGCGATGTACGACGCGGTCACGCTGAAGAGCGGCTCGTGGAACGTGACCGGCACGCTGCGCCGGGTCACGAACCGCTGACACACGTCGGTTGCCCGGCCTGCGGTCTTGTGGGACCGCAGGCCCTGGTGAGGCGGCGGCCTCAGCCGAGAAAGACCCGTGCGACGTCGAGCGTGAATCCCGGCAGCAGCCGACAGCTGAGCCGATCACCGCGACCGATGGTTCGCGAATCGCGATCGGGCGCGACCGCCACGATCGTGGCCGCCTCGGGATCCGCCAGCCAGAGCTCCCGGACGCCCGTCGCCATGTACGAGCCTCGCCTGGCGCCGAGGTCGTCTACCCGAGTGGCGGGCGAGAGCACCTCGACGACGAGGTCGGGAACGAGATCGATGGTACTCGGCGCTGTCGAGTCGCGGATGCGTAACGGCGGCCACCCCGACGATGTCATCCCGCGTTCCTGGTGTCGCCAGACGCCGGCCCTGGTGACGCCGGCTGGGATCGAGTGGCACGTGCCCGCCGCGGCTCGCGCGCGACTCGCCCTGCTTCTGGACGGAACCGGCGGGCCCTTGCTCAGCCGTGACGGCGCTTGTGGTGCCTGGGCGGCTTGTGGCGTTTGTGCTGGACCCGCGGGAGCGTGACGTTCGTCGCGGTTTCCGGACCGTCCTTGGTCGTGAGGTTGTCGCCCAGGGCACGCACGGTCACGCGCCCCGCGAGCGGGCCGACGGTCGGGACGACGACGTTCAGCCTTTCGCTGGTGAGGACGTAGTCGGTTCGCAGGCCGTCGGCGAGCGCGATCAGAAGCGCGTAGCTCTTGGCGCCGCGCACACGCTCGAACGACACGAGCAGGTGGGTGCCGTGACGGCGCGCGCTGAGCTTGCGCACCGCACCGAGCTTGGTCGGCCCGGCCGCCCGGTAGCTGGCGACGACGAGCTCACCCGGCTCGGCGGCGTGCGGGTTGAAGATCACCAGCTGGCCGTCGACGGTCGCGATCGCGACGATCTGGCGGGTGCCGGCGGGGCCGGGGGCGCTCGTGAACTCGAGCGTGCCATGGGCGCGCTCGGCGATGCCGATCTGACGATCGACGCCGCTGCCGCGCTCGACGAAGGTGACCTTCTCGCCGGGCTGCGCGTTGAACGAGTACGTCAGCCGCCGGCGCGTGCCGCTGCCGCCGACGCGCGCGTGGACCTCCGGCGTGTACGTGTGCGCCGTCAGCACCCTCGCGATCGCGGGCGAGCCCGGGTTGGCGCTGATCGTGTAGCGGCCGGCGGGCGGGTGCAGGATCGCGACGTAGGTGGTGTCGACCGCGGGCTCGCGGCCGATCATCACCGGCATGCGAGCGGCTTGCAGGCCGCCGTCGGTGCTCACGTCGATCCCGCCGGGACCGGTGACCGTCACATCCGGGGCGCCGCCGCTGCCGATCAGCTTCACCATCTCGCTGGGGAGCCCGCCGGGCAGGTTCAGCTGGTAGCCGCTGCGCGCTGCGCGCGCGGCGGACGCAGAGACGGCCGTCTCGTACGGGCTCAGGTCGCAGCTGCCGAGCCAGGCGCTGAAGCCGCCGAGTCCCTGGCTCCAGATCACGCCGGCGCCGCCGCTGACCGATCCCAGTGACGTGGTCACCGAACCGCACGCACCGAATCCGGTGCTCGAGACGGCGGCCTCGAGGTTGATCGAGCCGCTGATGAAGCTGCCCCAGCTTAGGCTCCCGCCGAGGTCGCCCTCGATGTTGAACTCGCCGTTGCCGAAGTTGAACTGGCCGGACATGGCGGCGTACGCCGCCAGCGACAGGCCGAGGTCGCTGTCAGACCAAGTCAGGCACACGCCCCCTCCCGCCGCGACGTAGGACGGGTAGGCGTACAGCAGGTAGCCGTGGCCCAGCGTCAGGTTCCCGATGTACGGGATGTTGACGCCGACCGACCCACCGGCCGCGATCGCGAAGTCAGACACCGTCGGGGTCGGCAGTCCGAGCGCCGGAACCGTGTTGGTGCCGCACTGAGTGCTGACAGCACTGCCGAGCTCGGTGCCGGTGAACGTGTACTGCTGGCCGTTCTGCGGGAACACGAGGAACAGGTTGCCGTCGATCGACAGGATGCTGGCGACGCGCAGCCCGATCTCGCCGGTGATCCTGGTCGGGTCGAGCGCGAACGACCCGCCCACCTTGGTCAGGAACGCCCCCGAATCGCCGAGCGGGATCCCGGTCCCGGGGAACGTCGCCGACGCGCCGGCGAAGTCGAAGCTGCCGTTGACGAACCCGATCCCGTAGGTCGGCGGCGGCGGCGCCGCGTCGATCGTGACGCCCAGCACGCTGACCTTGGCGGTCGCGTTCCACGACGACGACGAGCCGTCGGCGCTGCCGAAGTCGACGCCGGTCTTCTTCTGGCAGAAGCCGTCCGAGATGTGGTTCTGGTAGCAGAACGCGACGTTGCTCAGCTTGAAGCCACTGAAGCTCAGCGTGGGTCCGGCGAAGTACAGCTCGTCGAACTGGACGTTGTCCTGGTCGTCGGCGGTCGCGCTGACCTCCGCCGACAGCGAGCCGCCGATCCCGACCGAGCTGAAGATGCTCGGCAGCGTGACCGCTGCGTCGAGGTTGGTGGCGTACTGCTGGAGCGTCACCTTGAGCGTTCCGGTCAGCTTGAACCCGCCCGGGCTGAGCGCCTGCGCGACCACGCTCGAGCCCTTGATCAGCTTGTCGAGGTCGATGTCGAGCGCCTTGACGTCACCACCGCTTGCGCCGTCGAGCACGAGCGCGCCGTCATACAGCGTGACGACGTCGCCCATGATCTGGACGGTCGCGCCCGAGGTGACGACCCAGCCCGACTTGGGGTCGAGCACGACGACCGCTCCGGGGTCGGGCGTCAGATCGAGCCCGTTCACACGCACGATCGCGCTGGCGATCAGCGGCGGGCTGCCGCTCTTGATCTCCTGGCTGAGCTGCTTGTCACACGCGTCGGACGCGAGGCTCAGCTGCTTGCACAGCGCCTTGTCCTCCGCTGAGGGGATCTGGCTCGTGTCGACCACGGCCTGCAGGCAGCCGATCGCGTCGATCAGGTCGAACTTGACCTCGGTGTTACAGCCGGCCGGGGGTCCGCCGCCCGTCCCCGGGTTGGTCGGAGGCGGTGGCGGCGGTGGTGGCGGCGGCGGCGCGTTGATCGTGAACACGGTCGCGGAGCTCTTGCCGACGATGCCGGTGGTCGTCGATTGCTGCGCCTGGGCGGTGTAGGTGCCGTTGGCGAGCGGCGCCGCGGGGGTCACCGACCATGCACCGCCGCTGGCGGTCGTCGTCAGCGTCGCGAGCGGCAGGCTCGACACAGCACCGCCGGCGTAGATCTCGACGGTGATCTGCGGGCTGTCCGCAACGCCCGTGCCGGCCGCGCCCGAGAACGTCGGCGTCGCGGTCGCAACCGTGCTGCCGTTCGCCGGCTGCGTCAACGTCACCGCGGGCGCCCCCGGCGGGTTGACGGTCACCGACTCGACTGCCTTGCTGGAGCTGCCGCCCGCGTCGTGGACGGTGACGACCACGGTTGCCGTCTGAGGTGTCGTGTAGATGTGCGTCGCCTGGACGTCGAAGCCGGTTCCCGAGGCGGTGACCGACGTGTCGGCGGAGGTGCTGCCGTCGCCCCAGTCGAGGCTCGCCGAGAAGTCGCTCAGCGCTGCGTACGGATTGGTGTCGGTGAAATGCGCGACCGTGCCGGTGAACGGACCGCCGGCCGTGGCCGTCAACCCGGTGACCGGCGAGGCGCTGATCGGCGCGTCGCCGATCAGCGCACTGCCGCTCCCGGTCCACGGCCCCGTGGTCCCGGTGGTCGTGTACGTGCCGAAGTCGTGGTAGGTGTGGGTGCCGACCAGTTGCGCGATCAGGCCCTGGCAAACGATCGTCGCGGCGCTCGACGGGCTGCCGTCGCCCCAACCGATCGTTCCCGACGCCGGGCAGGTGCCGTTGACCGTGATCGTCGCCCCGGTCGCGGGCGCTCCCTCGGTTCCCGAGAACGAGTCTCCGGTGACCGCCGGCTGGCCCGCGTCGGAGCTGGTCGTCTCCGAGAACCCCGCGGGAGTGGTGAGCCCGCCGGCCGGGTTGGTGACGCCGTAGAACGCCAGCTCGACGACATCACCGGCACCGATCGGGACGTCGATCGGCACTGTCGCCGCCGCACCGTTGGCCGACACGCTCTCGGTCCTCGATTCGCCGGTCGTCAGGTCGAGCTCCAGCGCGGTCGAGGACGGATAGCTCGTCCCGGTGAGCGCGGTCAGCGTCGCCGTGCCCTCGAAGAGCGTGCCCGACACCGCCCCGGTCGGGCTCGCCACGAACTCCGTGATCAGGTTGTCGTCGCTGGCCGACCCGGCCGGGTCGGTCCCCTGCAGGACATCGGTCGCCGGCAGGTTCGGTGCGGTGAGGGTGAAGCCGCCTGCCGGACTCGCGGCCTGCAGGTCGCTGGACGTCGTCACGCTGACCGAGCTTGCGGGATAGTTGCCGGCCGACGGGCTGACGACGCCGATCATCAGCAACACCAGCGGGTCCCCCGGAGCAACCGCGAAGTTCGGGTTGATGCTCACGCTCGTCCTGCCGAGCGTCACGAGACCCGAGCAGTTCTCTCCTGCGCCGGTTGCGAGGTCCCACACCCCCACGCACGCATTGCTCGCATCGACAGTGCCGGGCAAGCTGACCGTCACCTGCCCCGAGCTCGCTCCGGAGTTCCAGGCCATCCCTCCCGTCGAGCTGGCGGTCAGCAGCGCCGTCCAGGTTGTCTGCGTTGCGCTGCCGGCCGCGGTGTTCTGCAACACGCTCACGTCCGTAGCAGCCTGAGCCGCGGTCACGGTGACCCCCGTCTGGGGACTGGCGGGGGTGGTGTCGGCGCTGGTCGAGATCGCGAAGTCGCTCGCCGGGTAGCTGCCGGCCGCCGGGTTGGTGGCACCGGTCACTTGAAGCTCGACCAGGTCCCCCGGAGCGACCGACGCGCCCGGGTTCGCCGTCACCGTCACCTGTCCCGAGCTGGTGGGGGTGGCCTGCTGTCCGACGAGCTCGTCGGTGGTCAGATCCATCAGCGTGGCGACCGCACTTCCACTTTCGAAGGTTCCCGCGGGCACCACGAACGTGGCCGTGCCAGTGCCCGCAGGCAGCCCGCCGGTCCCGCTCGCCGCGAACAGTGCCGTCCAGACGACGCCGGTCGCGCCCGCCGCGGTCGTGCTCTGGAACACCTGAAGCCCCGCCACCGATCCCGACGGCGACGACGGCGCCGCGGTCGCGCTCACCGAAGCCGGATCGGAGCTGGTCGAGACCGACACCTCCGAAGCGCTGACCCCGCCGGACGGGTTCGTGACGCCCTGCACGTCGATCGCGACCTCGTCGCCGGCCCGGATGTCATCGCCGCCGAACCCGGTCGGGAGGCTCAAGCTCGCGGTCGCGCCGCCGTTGCTGGTCACGACGGTCGGGCTGAAGCTGCCCCCCGTGGTCAGGTCCGTGAGCGAGTACTGCGACCCGCCCGTCGGGAATGTCGTTCCGGGCGGCCCGGCGATGACGATCGCACCGTTGTCGGTCACGCGCCCAGACGAGCTGGCTTGGAAGGCCAGCGCCCAGGTCGCTGTCGCGCTCCCCGCCGCAGAGCTCGGGCTGAAGCTCACGCCGCTGACTGACTGCGCCGCGGTGAAGGCCGCGCCCGACCCCGGATGCACCGGCGACGGGTCCGAGCTGGTGGCGACTGTGAAGCCGGAGAACGGCGTGCCGCTCGCGGGATTGGTGTTGTCGTAGGCCTCGAGCTGGACCACGTCGCCCGCCGGGATCGAGTGGTACTGCGGCACGAGCGTCACCGTGCGGTTGCCGTTGCTCAGCGTGATCGTCACCCCCTGCTCAACGCCGGTCGTGAGGTCGATCAGGTCGACCAGCTGGTTGGCGCTGAACTGCCCGCCCGCGGGTGCGGTGATCGTGATCGAGGAGGTGTTGGTGAATGAGCCGCCGGCTGCGAGGGCGCCGGTCGAGCTGGTGCGGAAGCGGATGCCCCAGGTGACGCCCGTGGCCCCGGCCGCCGCCGTGCTCGGGCTGAACGTGAGGTCGGAGATCGATTGCGCAGCCGTGAAGCTCCCGGATGCCGCTAGCGGCGTCGCGCTCGGGGAGATCGAGATCGACGAGAACGCCGTACCGCTGGGCGGGTTGACCACGCCGGCGACGTCGACCGCGACGACGTCGCCGGCCGCAAGCTGGCCTGCCGAGATCGACAGCGACGAGCCGTTCGCGCCAGCCGCGTAACCCGGGTAGCTGGCAGCACCGGTGGTCATGTCCGTGACCACCACCTCGGTCACGCCTGAGAACACGTCCTGGCCCGGGACCGAGATCGTGATCGTGCCGGCGTAGCCGCTGCCGGGCTCGAACCGGAACCCCCACACGACGCCCGTCGCCCCACCCGCCGAGGTGCTCGCAGTGAACACGGAGCTGGTCGTGCCCGCGGCCTGCGCGCTCGCCGCTGACGCACCGAACGCCGCGACCGCCAGCAACGTGCCGAGCAGCCGCGCAGCCCGCCGCATCACGAATCACCTCGTCCGGCCGTGATCGCCGCAAGCCTGCGCTCGAGCGCGCGGACCTCCTCGCTGGCGGATGCCAGGCGCGCGTCGCGCAGGGTCCCCTGCTCGATCAGCGCGAACGCGCGGCGGCCGAGCCGGTCGTAGGCGCGCGCGAGGCTCCGCCTGAGGTCGGCCTCCTCGACCGTCGCGCGAGCGCCGGCCGACGCCTGCTGGCCGGCGCTCGTGAGTCTGTCGATCAGGCCCATTCCCGTCCGTTCGCCGCGTACACAGCGCGCAGACGGTATGCGCGTCGCCGGCCCCTAGCATGAGGAAAGCGCCCTATCTTTCAGCCGGTCGCGCCCCCCGCAGGATCAGCTCGCGCCGCGAGTGGATTCCCAGCTTGAAGTAGATCTGCTGG
Organism: Solirubrobacterales bacterium; assembly: GCA_027315255.1. GTDB lineage: Bacteria > Actinomycetota > Thermoleophilia > Solirubrobacterales > Solirubrobacteraceae > Palsa-465. The sequence continues at coordinate 10,751 of DAHUYL010000087.1, forward strand.
AGGTGGTTGTCGACCGTCTTGCGCGACAGCGTCAGCGCCGCGGCGATCTGTGCGTTGGACATGCCGTCGGCGGCCAGCGCTGCCACACGCTGCTCCTGCGGCGTCAGTTGCGAGCGCTGCTCGCTGTCCCGGCGCCGCCGTCCGCCGCACGCGGCCAGCTCGGCGCGAGCGATCCGGGCGACGCGCTCCAGGCTGGTCCGCTCGCACAGCTCGAGTGCCTGCGCCAGCGGTGCGCGCGCCTGGCTCGGGCGCCCGCTGCGACGCAGATACGCGCCATAGGCGACGAGCGCATCGGCCCGCGCCAGCACCAGCGGCAGCTGCTCGAGGATCGCAAGCGCCTGCTCGAAGTGACCGTCGGCGTCCGCTCCTGACCCGTCCACGGCCGCAAGCCGAGCCCGTCCCAGCGCCAGCACGGCCCGCGGCCAGACACAGCTCAGCGGCGCCGACAGCCGCTCCAGATCTCCCACGAGCGCACGAGCCCGATCAGTGAATCCCGCGGCGAGGTGAGCCTCGATGCCGGTCCCCGCCCACGGCACGATGGACGGCTCGCGCCAGCCGCTGAGCTCGGCGACCTCGGCGGCATCGAGCATCAGGTCAGACGCCTCTGCGGCCCGTCCGCCGGCGAGCAGGCGGCGCGCCTCCAGCAGGTCGAACCACAGCCCGACCGCGGCGTAGTGGTCTGGGCCGTGGGCAGCTTTGACCGCACGTAGCGCCTCGATGTACGTGGCGGCCTCCGCGTCGCGTCCGAGGTCGGACAGCAGCGCGGCGTGCGCGATCTCGTACCAGGGACTCATCCGCAGCTCGCTCACGGCACTGGCCTGTTGCACCAGCTCGAGCGCCTCCTCGATGCGCCCGAGCCGGTGGGCGACATCGGCGTAGGCGATCGCGAGCGCGTTGATCAGCATCGGAGCGCCCGCCTCGACCGCGCGCGGGAACTCGCGCTCGAACAGCACCGTTGCCGCGTGCAGGTCCCCGAGCATCTTGAAGCCGTTCAGCACGTGGACTCCGAGCGTCCACGACCAGCTGTGCTCGCCACCTCGGGCGGTCGAGAACCAGTCGCCCGCGTCACGGACGACCAGCTCCACCTGGTCGCCGTCCCCCGCCATCAACCGACCGTACGCGTTCAGGATCTCGATCGACCTCCGCAGCGGGGACGCCTCGTCGATCAGCTCGAGCGCTCGCGACGTGACCGGGATCAGCCAGCTCATCGGGGAGGACACATGACAGGTGAAGGCAGCATCAGCGAGCACCTGGGCCAGCCGCTCGGGGACGCTCTCGGCGGCAGCGATCGCCCGCTCGTACAGCTCCTCGCCCCGCCGCGGCTCGCCCGACACCGCCGCGGCCCGGCCCATCAGCGCGAGCGCTCCGCACCGGATCTCCGCCGTCGCGTCCTCTGCCTCGACCAGCCGCTCGCAGATCGCGAGCGCTTCCTCGAAGTGCCCGCGCGCCGTCAGCGCCGTGGCGTGATCGAGCCGCAGCTCGAAGCTCGCGCCCGCGCCCGCAAGCCCGACGGCATTGCCCAACAGCTCCCCGGCTGCCCGCAGCGCACCCTGCCCGAACGCTTCGCGCCCGGCGCGAGCGGTGACCTCGACCGCGAGCGGATCGCCTGACAGCCGCGCCGCTACGGCATGCTCGGCGGCTACGGCATCCGGCTCTCCGCGCGCCACCAGTACACGGAAGGCCTCGGCGTGAGCGAGCTCCCGCTCGGATCGTGGCACAGCGTCCAGCACCGCCTGCGCGAACAGAGGATGCACGAACGCCGACCAGCCACCGCCCAGGTCGTCGAGCAGGCCGCCTCGCGTCAGGCGCACATGCAATCGCCGCCACAGCAGTTCCTCGATCCCGGCCAGCTCGCCTGCCAGCGCCGGCCTGAAGCGCACGCCGAGGATCGCGGCCGCCCGCACATACGCGAACGCGTCGTCTCCCAGCCCTACGAACCGCTCCGCGAGCAGCGCGCGGCCGAAACCGCCCTCCCCCAGGCGCGGCAGCGAACCATCGCTGCTCAGCGTCGACGCCGCAACCCTCAGCAACAGCGGCGACCCACCGCACGCCTCGATCACCCGCCGGCGCTCGGCCTCCTCGCCCGGCACCAGCCGCCCGAGCAGCTGCGAAGCCGCCTCACGACTGAGCGGCCGAAGCCCGACCATCGACGCGTGTCCCGAGCCGGCCAGCTCGTCCGCCACCGCCGACGCCAGATCAGGCTCGGGACGCAACGCCCCCAACACCAGGATTCGCGTCCCGCCCAGCCGCCGGCAGACAAAGCCCAGCAGCTCGAGCGAATCCGCGTCGGCCCACTGCAGATCATCCAGCAGCAGCAGCAGCGGCACGCGCTTCGAAACTTCGACCAGAAAGCGAAACGTGCGGTACAGCCGCGCCGGCTGACCGCCGAGGCGCTCGAGCTCTGCCGCGTCGTCGACCGCGCTGCCGCCGATCGCGACCAGCGCCTGGCCGAACAGCCCGAACGCAAGCCGCGCCTCCATCGGGCTCCCAACCCCGGCGGCCACCGTGAAACCAGCCGCTCGGGCCGCGCGGCGACCAGCAGCCAGCACCGAGGTCTTCCCGATCCCGGCCGGCCCGACGACGAACAGGCCGCTCCCCCGGCCGGCGCTCGCCTCGCCGATCGCGGCGAGAACCCGTCGCTGCGCGGCCTCCCGCTCCAGCAATGACGCGTCCAGCACCTCTCCGGCTTGCTCCCTCTCGCGCTGCACGACTCCACCCAGCTGAAACGCGGTCCCCAGCGTAATCCTAGCTGCGGCCGCCGTTCCGCTCGGTAGTTGGCCACTGCGATCCGCTGGCCCCTTACGGGTCAGACACTGTGGGGAGCGGTGTAGCGTCGAGCGCATGAGCGAGATTCAGATGGTCCACGCGCGGCAGATCTTCGACAGCCGCGGCAACCCCACAGTCGAGGTCGACGTCGCTCTGGCGTCGGGTGCGAGCGGCCGCGCCGCGATCCCGTCCGGAGCTTCGACCGGCGCACACGAGGCGGTCGAGCTGCGTGACGGCGAGGAGGCGTACGGCGGCAAGGGCGTGCTGCACGCGGTCGCCAACGTCAACGACGAGATCGCCGCCGCGGTCCACGGCCGTGACGCGGCCGACCAGGCCGGGCTCGACCGGGCGCTGATCGCGCTCGATGGCACTCCCAGCAAGGCTCGGCTCGGGGCGAACGCGATTCTCGGCGTGTCGCTCGCGGCGGCGCGCGCGCAGGCGATCGAGCTGCGCCAGCCGTTGTGGCGCTACCTGGCCGGGCTCACCCCCAGCACCACCAACGGTGCCGGCGCCGCAGCGATCACCCCGCTGTTGCCGATGCCGATGCTGAACGTGATGAACGGCGGCGTCCACGCCGACAACCCGGTCGACTTCCAGGAGTTCATGATCGTCCCGGTCGGCGCCGGCTCGTTCGCCGAGGCGATGCGGATCGCGACCGAGACCTACCACGAGCTGAAGCGCACCCTGCACAGCCGCGGCCTGGCCACGGGAGTGGGCGACGAGGGCGGCTTCGCACCGGCGCTGCAGAGCAACGAGGCGCCGCTCGAGTTGCTGATGGCGGCGATCGAGGCGGCCGGCTACCAGCCCGGCGAGCAGGTCGCGATCGCGCTCGACCCGGCAGCCAGCGAGTTCCATCGCGACGGCCTGTACCGCCTCGCCGGCGAGGGCCGCACGCTCACCTCCGAGCAGATGGTCGCCTACTGGGCGCAGCTGATCGAGCGCTATCCGATCATCTCGCTCGAGGACGGCATGGCCGAGGACGACTGGGACGGCTGGCAGCTCCTGACCGAGCGGCTCGCCTCGCGCATCCAGCTCGTCGGCGACACGTCTTCGTGACCAACCCGGCGATCCTGCGGCGCGGGATCGAGCGGCACGTGGCCAACTCGATCCTGATCAAGCTGAACCAGATCGGGACGCTGACCGAGACGCTCGAGACGATCGCGATCGCGCGCTCGGCGGGCTACCGGGCGGTCGTCTCGCACCGCTCGGGCGAGACCGAGGACGCGTTCATCGCCGACTTCACGGTCGCGACGGGGGTCGGTCAGCTGAAGACGGGCGCCCCGGCGCGGTCCGAGCGGATGGCCAAGTACAACCAGCTGCTGCGGATCGAGGAGGAGCTCGGCGCCGAGGCCGCGTTTGCGGGGCGGGCGCCGGCGAAGGCAACGGTCTGACCCCGCCGCGCCGGGGCCGTGCGTGCCCGCGCGGCCCCGGGTCAGGCGGGCACCTGGTGGATCCGTCCACCGACTGCCCGCAACCGCCCGCCGTCCCGTCCGTGGCGCGCGGCGACCACCTCGGCCATGATCGACAGCGCCGTCTCCTCGCGGTTGATCGCGCCCAGGTCGAGCCCGAGCGGCGCCGCGAGGCGGTCGAGCTCCGCCTCGCCGAGACCGGCCGCCAGCAGCCGCTCGCGCCTGCCCGCCTGCGCGCGGCGCGAGCCCATCGCGCCGACGAACCGCGCCGGCGAGCGCAGCGCCAGCATCAGCGCCGCGTCGTCGAGCTTCGGGTCGTGCGTCAGCACCGCGATCGAGGTCGCCGGGTCGATCCCGCCGAGCCGCTCGAACGCCTCCTGCGGCCACGCGGCGATCACCTCGACCGCGTCCGGGAAGCGCTCCGGCGTCGCGAACCGCTGCCGCGGGTCGACGACGTACGGACGCCAGCCGCTGACCCGCGCGAGCCGGGAGACCGCCATCGCGACGTCGACGGCGCCGAACAGGATCAACCGCGGGTCGGGCGCGACGACGTCGTAGAACAGCGCATCGCGCCGCTCGGACGCCTCGGTCCAGATCAGCTCGCCCGCGACCCGGGCCGCCGAAGCGTCGAGCTCGGGCGAGCCGAGCGTGCCGCCGAGGATCCCGTCCAGCCCGACGAGCAGCTTCGCCCCGGCGGCGGCGCCTGCACCCTCGAGCACCGTCACCTCGACCGCACGGCCACCCGCGCGCGCGATCCGCTCGAACTCGGTCGGCTCGTACGCCTGGACCCAGACGTCGATCTCGCCCCCGCACGGCAGGCCGACCTCCCACGCCTGCTCGTCGGCGATCCCGAACCGCAGCAGGCGTGGTGGCGCGCCCTGCAGGATCTCGTCGGCGACGCTGACGACTGCCCCTTCGACGCAGCCGCCGGACACCGAGCCGGCGATCGCCCCGCTCTCGCCGACGACCATCTTCGCGCCCGGCGGGCGCGGCGCCGAGCGCTTGACCTCGATCACCGTCGCGATCGCGCTCCGCTCGCCGCGGGCGTGCAGCTCCTCCAGCTCGGTCAGCACCTCTCTCACGGCGGCGGTTACGGTAGCGAGGTCGGGTCGATGAACTGGACCGGCAGCGTCGACAGCCGCACGGCGCCGTCCACGCGAACGTGCCAGGTGTCCTGGAAGTACAGGCAGGTGCGCTCGTCGTCGGAGATCACGTGCGGGTGCATCGAGCAGACCATGTCCTCGCGCAGCGGCACGTCGAACGCATCGCCGATCCGCGGGTGCTCGATCATCGTCATCCCGATCGAGTGGCCGGTGACGTGCCCGAGCTTCCAGCCACGGTCGAGGAACGGCTTGGCGACGGCGCGGTGGACCTCGCGGGCGGTCGCGCCCGCGTGCATCGCCTTGGCGCAGATCTCGTGGTACTCGTGGTACGCCTCCATCATCCGCTTGGATTCGTCGGACGGATCGCCGCCGCAGATCGGTCGCGACACCTCGACCCAGTGGCCGCCGGGGCCGGCGACCTCGAGCCCGTAGATCAGCATGTCGTCGGCGGCGATCCGCCGCTGCTCGTCGGGCAGTCGCATCTCCGGCAGCGCGGCGCCGTGCGGTCCGGTCAGGACCATGTCCATCGTCAGCCGGCGGGTGCCGCGGCTGACGAACGTCTGCTCGGCGACCGCCATCAGCTCGGCCTCGGTGATCCCGGGCTGCCATGCCTCGACCACCGCCAGCACGCCGGCCTCGTTGATCGCGACGGACTCGCGCACGGACTCGAGCTCGGCCTGCGACTTGACCGCGCGCGCGAGGTCGAACTGCTCGTCCCAGCGCACGAGGCGCTCGTGCGGCAGCTGCTCGTAGTCGCGCACCGTCATCACCAGGTCCATGCCATACACGCCGACTCGCTTCCAGCCGCGCTCGGAGATCCGCTGCGCGATGAACCGGCCGGGGGTCTCGGCGAACACGCGGTCGGCGACCCAACCCTCGCCGTGGTCGCCGACCCAGCGTCCCTCGCCGGGGAAGATGTTCGTCGGCGGCTCGTCGAGCGGGAGCAGCACGTAGGCGTAGCGGTGCAGGATCCGAAAGCCGCTGAGGTAGAACATCGCGCCCTCGAAGCCGGTGTACTCGCTCGCGCAGACGAGCACCGCGTCGAGGCCGTCGCGCTCGGCCGCCTCTCGGATCAGGCGAAAGCGACGCTCTGACTCGTTCACGCGCTCGGACTCGTTCACGCTCACCGGGCGATGATATTGCACCTCGCCCGGGCTTCTGATCAAATATATGCTCGATGGAGAAGACGGGATGACGCTGCCGCTGCGGATCGGCGTGATGCAGCTGACGATGGAGCCGGTGGCCGAGATCCTCGACCACGCGCGCGCACTCGACCGGTTCGGGTTCGACACGATCTGGCTGGCGGAGGCCTATCCCTGGTGGCGCAAGCACCAGATGGAGGCGCGCAGCTCGACCGTGCTGTCCGCGCTGATCGCCCAGCGGACGCAGCGGCTGACGATCGGCTGGGGGATCATCTCGCCGTTCACGCGCCACCCGATCCAGGTGGCGATGGACGCGCGCGTGACCCAGGAGCTCGCCCCCGGCCGTTTCATCCTCGGGTTCGGCGCGAGCCGGATCTTCATGAAGGAGATCGGTGCCGAGCACGTCAAGCCGCTGCACCCGACCCGCGACGCGGTCAGGATCGTGCGCGGCGTGCTCGGTGGCGAAGCGTTCTCCTACGAGGGCCCCGCATTCACGGGCGTGGTCCCGGCACTCTCCGACGAGGCCGACGCGCCCCGCGGCCAGGTGCCGATCTACATCGCCGGCACCGGCCCGAGGATGCAGCGCTACGCCGGCGAGGAGGGGGACGGGCTGCTGACGCCGAGCATCACCACCCCGGGCTTCGTCCGCTACGCGCGCGAGAACATGACGCAGGGCGCCCTCAGCGCCGGGCGCGACGCCGGCGCCCTCGACCTCGGCTGCACCGTCGTCGCGAGCATCGACGAGGATCGCGACCGCGGTCGCGAGGGCGCGCGCGAGATCGCCGGCATGTACCTGGCCAACAAGGTCCAGAACATCCAGGCCTCGGCGGACGTGCTGCTCGAGCAGGCCGGGCTCTCGCAGGACGAGATCCGTCCGATCGCCGACGCGATGGAGCGCGGCGGCAGGCTCGCCGCCGCCGCCGCGGTCAGCGACACGGTGCTCGACAAGGCGCGGCCGATCGCCGGCACCCCGAGCGACTGCATCGAGGCGATCGAGGAGTACCACGACGCCGGCGCCACCCACATCATGCTCGAGCTGTGGGGCGCGGACCGCGACCGGCAGATCGAGCTGTTCGCAACCAAGGTGCTCCCCCACTTCCGATGAGCACCGACCGCCTGATCCACTCGGTGGACGAGGCCCGCCTCGTCGCCACCGCCTGCGAGTACGTCGCCACGCCGAGCCCTACCGGCTCCGAGCAGGCGATGGGCGAGGCGGTGAAGGCCGCGTTCGAGGACGCGGGCCTCCAGGTCACCTGGCAGGAGGTGGAGGACGGTCGCCCGAACGTGCTCGGCACGCTCGAGGGCACGGGCGGCGGGCAGACGCTGATGTTCAACGGTCACATGGACACCTCCTACTCGGGGCGCGAGCCGCACCTGCGGGGGATCCCGGGGTTCCAGCCGGAGGCGCAGGTAAGGGACGGGCGCATCTTCGGGCTCGGGATCTCGAACATGAAGGGAGCGCTCGCGTGCTACCTGGAGGCGGTCCGGGCGGTCAAGGACGCGGGTGTGAGGCTTGCGGGCGATGTCGTGATCGCGTGCGTGTCGGGCGAGATCGAGAAGACGCAGTGGGGCGAGGAGTTCCGCGGGCGCGAGTACCGCGGCTACGCCGCCGGCAGCCGCTACCTGCCCACCCACGGCGGGATCGCCGACATGTGCATCCTCGGCGAGCCGACCGAGCAGCGGATCGTGCTCGGGCACTTCGGGACGATGTGGGCGCGGATCTCGACGCACGGCCCGTTCGTGCACACGGCCTTCTCGGCCGGGCGGGCCGCCGAGAACTCGCTCGTGCGGATGCGCGAGGTGATCGACGAG
>DAHUYL010000094.1 GCA_027315255.1 Solirubrobacterales bacterium
CGAGCGCGGCGTAGCGCTTGTGGCCGGCGATCAACACGAACCCCGTGCCCGTCTCGACATCGGGACGGACGCTCACAGGTGAGAGCTGGCCGAGCAGCGCGATCGACTGCGCCAGCCCGTCGATCTCCTCCGGCTGGAGCTGCTGGCGAACGTTCTGGTCGTGACGGATCTCGCTCAACGCGATCATCCGAACGCTGGCGACCGTCTGGGTGGTGCTGGTCATCAAGGCCTCCTTCGTTTGGTCGGCCTCCGCCGAGTGCGGGGGCCGGATTCCCCGACCCCCGGCGGCCGCCAGGCCGCCACAATTGGGAGGGGTCCGGACCCGTACCCCCGGTCGCTTGCCGCTGTTTCGCGGCTCCCGTCGCCCGCTGCCCCGCTCGTCCGGGTTGGGGCCCGACGGTACGATCACGGCATGGGTGGTGTACCTGCAGACGTTCCGCCAGGCACGGCTGTCGTGCTCACCAATCCTGAGAAGGACGCATCGCCGGAGGCGTTCCGCTCCTTCGTTGACGAGCTGCTCGCGAGTCCGGAGCCTGAGCTCGAGAGCATCAACGCCGTAGAGGCGCTGCGGGCGCTGCGGGTCGACGCGCACGCGTGACCGCGGTCGTCATCGTCGCCTCCGCCGGTGTCGAGATCGTCGCCGGGACCAGGCGAGGCTGAGCGCCTGAGACTGCTGTCGCGGGGCTGAGGGATGTGTGCGCGTGGAGTCCGCGTCGCAAGCAACCTACGGGGCCCAGCGGTGCGCGTCAGCATCCCACTTGCCCCGCGCGGTTCCATTGAGCAACGGGTCAAGAAACCGCCGCACGACGTCAAGAGCTTCGTCGAGATCGTGGGCGATCGGCAAGAGCGATCGACGAGCTTCGGCTGAGTATCCGGACTCCCACAGCTTCCGGTCCGGAACGTCGAACCGGTCTGGGAGGGTCACCTCACGGCGCGCTGCCTCTGATCTCAACGCTCGCATTTGGGACTCGGCATCGATGGTTGCGCCGAGTGAGATCGCTACGAGGTCGACCAGATCGCGGAAGCGGGTGGACGGGTTCCGCTTGTCGTGGCCGTATCCGTCAAAGGTGGCAACAACTTTGTCCGCGACGTGGTCGACGAGCGGGTAGACCCTGTAGCCGCTCTGCGCGACATCGGGCATTGCCACCCGCGCCAGCGCAGGCATGTCATCTGGGTGGCCGGTCATGCAGACGTCCGCCCCAACCACGTCGACGTGAAAGCTGGCCCACAGCGTGCCCCCCACGTACGCCTCGATCGGAAACCGGACGCCGGCCGCCCCGTCCGACCCCACCTGCGACGGACCGACTTCGAACCTGAACCAATCGCCGAGGTCGCGCGCGGAAGCCTCACGGAGCTCTGCCTCGATCAAGGCGCGCTCGGCGTCCCTGTAAACGTCGATGTCCTTCGAGGCTCGGACACCGATGTCGCGTGCGAGGAGCGCGACTGCTCCCTTCACAACCCATCCATCGTCGACCATGTAGAGCCGCTCAAGCAGGCGGTCATACGCGATCTGCCGCTGCAGCTGGGGCAGGTCCCAGCGACTGTGCTTGGCCAGCTCGCGAAGCCTGTCGGTGAGGGCCCGGCGGAACGCCGTGGGAGAGTTGTAGGGCCCACTGCTCGTCACGCCGCAGATCCCCCAGCCGAGCGAGGACTCGGTGGATGTTCTACGTCAGTAACTCGCTCGTGGTGCGCCTGGGCCTCCTTGATCCAGAGCGCGTAGTCCGGATCACCGACGAGCTCGAGGAGCCACCGAAGCAGGCCGAGGCCATCGCCGCGTACCAGGCCGAACCGCTGTGCGTGCGGGGCGAGGGAGTCTGCGAACGTGCCCGGATAGTCGTAGACGTTTCGAAGCGACTCCGCGATGATCTGCGCCACGGCTTCGGGATCCTCGCGCTCGTAGAGGAGGTCCGACGCGATCCGCGATGGACGCGTGACCGGCAGTCCTCGCAGCACGATCCATTCTCTGTCGGCCAGAGGACGCGTATGGAGCCGCACGTTCCGATGGCGCGATTGACGTCGCCTACCTACCGTGAACTGATGGACGTCCGCCGGCAGGTCACCGACGCCATACATCTCCGCGGCGGACCGATGCGACACGACGCCGTCGATCGGATCGCGCTCCCAAACGAGTACGGCGGGCGCGAGCTGCAGCCACGCGGCACGAAGGTCGAGATGATCTGGGTCTGGCGCCCCGACGAGCTGGTAGATGCCATATCCGATGCGCCGAAGCTCGCCGCCGGTAGCAACGAGGCGATCCCATGTAGTCGGAGAGATCCCGATGTTGCGTGCCTGCTGACGTGTGACGAGCCCCCATTGGTCCTGGGCCACCGCGGCGATGCGACTTCGGGGGGATTCAGCAGACACTACTGCAGTATACCCCGCTATCGGGGGTTATCGCAGTAGTACGCTACTTCCAGTCCTGCAGTTCCCCCCGGATATGGGGTGTTTTGTAGCACCTTTGTCCGCTGAGATAATCCTCGTAGGCGACGGTCCGATCGCGTCGATCAGGGCCACGCTGGTGATCGAGTTCTGCTCGTTGCGCACTCCCTCCCAGGTCGTAGACCTTCCCAGCGCCGCGGACATCGAGGTCCGCCGCCAGCGCCGGGATCAGAAGCCCGTCAGCGGCCAGCACGGCCATCCCCGACAGCGTTCCCAGCCCGGGCGGGGTGTCCAGCAGCACGAGATCGAACTGGCCACGGAGCGGGTCGAGCACCTGCCGCAGCCGGTGCTCGTAGCCGGCGCCGGCGATCTCCGGTAGGTCGGCGGCGATGTCGGCCAGCGCGTCGGTCGCGGGGATGATCCGCAGCCGCTCGCGCCAACGCAGCTCCGGCGCGACATCGGGCTGCAACGCGATGGGCGGCGTGTAGCGGCCGGCGGCCGCCGGGTGGGCGAGCAGGTCCTCGAGCCGCTCGCCGGGGAGTCCTCTCCCCAGCCAAAGGCCTCGGACAGGTTCGCCTGCGGGTCGCAGTCGACAATCAGGACCCGCTGGCCGGCCTCGGCGAACATCGCGCCGAGGTTCGCGGTCGAGGTCGTCTTCGTGACCCCACCCTTGTGATTGGCGAGGACGATCACGTACCCCCGGCGCCCGTCAACTGCGTCGTTCCGGCCGTCTTTACGGGCTGCTGTACGCGCGTCTACATGTACGTCTATATGTCTGTCTGTCTCGGCGTCTTTACCTGCGTACTGATGGGCTGTGGCGATCGTGGTCATACGGCCTCCTTCCGGGAGTGGGTTGTCTGGTCGTGCAAGGGCAAGGCGGTCCGGGGCGCGAGCGCATCAATCAGCTGGAGCTCGCGCTCGTCGGCGAGGCGCCAGGTGCAGGGGACGGCGCGGCCGGCGCGCTCGAGCGCTCCGGCGAACCGTGTGGAAACCCAGCTGCGCGTGCTCGCCGGCGCGGCGAGCACCAGCTCACTGCGCAGACCGATGGCGACCGGCTCGAGCTGTTCGAGCCAGATCTCGAACGTCGACTCGCCGACGATCCGACGCAGCTCGTCACGGAACTGGTGCCAACACTGATACGCGTCGGCGTCAGGCTCTCGGAGCTGGGCGCGAGCCTCATCGAGGCTGACGACCACGCTGCGACGCCGCTGGCGGCCGCGGTCTGTGACGTAGTCCTCAACGATCGTGACCGAGCCGGCGCTGCTCCCCCCTGCAGGGGGGCTGGGGGGGCAGGTTCCCTGGTTCTGGGTTCCCTTCCCGCGCGCGCGTTGGGCGGCGGGGTTTCTGGCGGGGTATCGGGCGGGGTTTCCGCTCCCAACGGTCCGAGGCTGAGCGGGGTTTCGCGCTGAAACACCGGTCGATCCCGGACCGTTCACCGCAGAAACAGTCCGGGCGTAAGCGGGGTTCTCGATCGATTCTCCGCTCGATCTCGGACCGTTTGCCCCGTCCTCGCCCTGCACAGCCGGCTGAGCGACTGAACCCCCTACGCTCGCAACGAGCGGCCGTGTGCCCGCGCTCGGCGCGACGCGGCCCCGCGGTGCGATCAGCGCTCCGGCGTCACCGGAGCAGGGGTCGGTCAGCAGCCACGCGTTCGTCCGGGCGCGGCCGCCGCCGGCTGTGGCGAGCGCGACCTCGCCGCTCGCCAGCACCGCCGCTCGGGCCCGGCGGTATGTGCTGTCGGCCATCCCCGCCGCCAGTCGCAGCGTCTCGGTCGAGACGCCCTCCACGCGGAGATCCTCGTCGGCCAAAGCCGCCAAAGCCGCGAGCAGCAGCCGCGCCGAACCGCGGGTGCGGCTGTACCCAAGCACCGCCTCGAACAGCGACGCGTTGATCTGCCCCTCGAACCACGGCCCGCGCTCGGCGAAGCTCAGCGCGATCACCGGCGAGTTCCCGCGCCCGCCGCCCGCCGCCTCGACGACGACCAGACCGCGTCTGACCAGCCCGTCGCGCGCAGCGAGGTACTGGCTACGGCTCAGTCCCGCGCGCGTGGCGGCCACGCGGGTCCCCGGCCACGCGCGCTGTTCGCGGTTGGCAAAGCTCGCCAGCGAGAACGCGGCCAGGCGCTCGCCGGCCGATACGGAGGGGTCCAGCGCAAGCGCGGCCCCGATTGAGACGTGGCTCACCGTCAGGCTCCAGGCCGCAGCTAACGATCAGCGTGGTTGCCGTGGCTGAGGGCCACGGCCAACCGGCTGCACGACAGCTCGCGGAGGAACCTGGACCCCGCTGGCTCGCGGCGCTCTCGGCGGCCGCTTCACGCGACCGCCTCCTCGAACGAGCTGTCGCCGCGACGCCCGACGATCACGACACGACGATCGCCCGCCGTCCAGATCACCTCACCACGGATCAGCGGGTGCCCGGCGAACGTGGCGAAGCGATCCCAGACGGGCGCCTCCAGGGCGTGGCAGAGCTCGTCGCGGCCCGTCCAGCGCTCGACGTCGACGAGCGCTTCTCCGTCGTCTCGCAGGAGCTGGATGACGTCCGTTCTGCCACCCCGCCCGGCCTGGCCCCAGAACGGGACCACCGCGACCGTGGCACCGCGTTGCTGGAGCTCCTCCCACACCGCTGGACCCACCAGCTCCCAGCGCGCGGGACGCAACCGAGCTGTATGGACTTGCGCGGCCGGCCGACCCGAGGGCGTGACGCAGTGCTCGTCGGACGGAGCCTTGCACATGGACAGGGCCGTTCGAACCAGCCACGCGCGACGTGAAGGTGCGGTGCCGGCACGCAGCGAACGCGGCCGCTGCGCCGACCCCAACGCCGCGCCTGGCACCTGCATCCTGGCGCTGCGCCGCACACCGGGCACCATTGCTCGAGCCATCCCGACCGGGCGCTCATGGCCGCCTCCCGACGCCGGGGGAGCAATACCCCGACGAGCGGGCCGGCTCGAAACGGTGCCGCAATGGTGCCGCAAACCGAGCGCCGTCCCTGCGTATTGCCGACCTGCGGTGCCCTCTTACGGCCGGAGGGGGCGCGGGCCAAATCGCCTGCAACTGCGGGGTATTCCCGGGCTTAGCGGGGCCTTCGGAGCCTGAGCAAAAACCCGCGAGAAGGTCCTTACGAGTGAAGTGCTCTACCAGCTGAGCTACGTCGGCGTTTGCAGCGATTTCCTTGATTCTCTTGGTCCCCCGCCCGGTCTCGGGCTGCACGGGGGCCGCAAAATCTTGGCTGGCAGCTGCTTCGAGAAAGCCTAGCCGACGCTCGGGGCGCTCGTTGGCCGGGGCACGCGTCTTCAAACAAGGGTTCAGCATCGGCTTACGCGACCCGGAGTCGACGACGCTTGTCGGCTGTGAGAGCGGCCTGCCGAGCACGAAGCCGCTCCTGCTCCGCTGCCTTCGGGCCCTCGATCGCGAACGATCTGGGACTGCAGCTCGCGATAACACCCCGGAACATCAGCCGATGCTGGATACAAATATGTAGGTGCAGGCGAATACGTTGCTGAGGTTGGTACGCTCGCCTCGATGCGATCGGACACGGCGATCGGCGCCTCGTTGATCAAGCAGGCCAGGATGCGTGCCGGGCTCAGTCAGGTGCGGCTGGCGCAGCTCAGCGGGAGGGCGAAGGTGCAGATCGGGCGGTGGGAGACCGGGCTGGTGGCTCCGAGCCTGGACACCCTCTTGGAGCTCCTGCGGATATGCGGGTTTGACCTTGCGCTGACGCTGCAGCCGTATCAGCCGGTGGATGACCGGCGGCTCGTCGCGCTGCAGCAGCAGTCGCCCGAGGCGCGGCTCGAGCGGATGCTGCGACGAGTCGAGCGGGAACCGGAGCGCTGATGGGCAGGCTCGAGCCCGAGCGGCGGTTTGATCCGCGGGCGGTGCTCGCTGCGCTCCAGCGGGCAGAGGCCGCGTTCGTGGTGATCGGTGGTCTCGCTCGCGTGATCCGCGGCGCGGACGAGGTGACCTACGGAGTCGACATCTGCCCATCGCCTCTGAAGGCGAACCATGAGCGGGTGCAGGCCGCCCTGGACGAGCTCGGCGCCGAGATCGTCAGCGACCCGACCCGGGCGGCTGGCGAGACCGGCGACCAGCAGCCGGTGATCGACTTCAGCACGGCCGCCGGGCCGCTCAAGCTCGTGGCAACGCCCGACGGCGTTCCCCGCGGCTACGACGCGCTGCGTCCAGGTGCGACCAGCGAGCACCTCGGAGGCGGCCTGCGACCCCAGGTCGCTTGCACGGCGGACCTGATCACGATGGCCTCGGCACGCGCGCTCGCGCAAGACCTGGCCCGGATTCCCGAGCTGCACCGCGTCCTCAAGCTCGAGGCCAGCCCGGCGCGGCTTGTGGCCACAGCCGGCGTCGGCTACGAGCCACCGGCGCCAGGGTTGGACCCTCCTGGACCTGAGCTGTGAGAACGCGCGGCGCGAGGGCCCTATAGAAGCCTCGGGCCGCTCTCATGGCTTTCTCGCCGCCCGGCGAAGCGGATACTCACGGTGGTCGGCCCGAGGCCTGGAACGTCGGCGCTGATCCTCCGCACGGTCCAGTCGCCTGCGACATGGCCGGTGCCGCGGAGGTTGGTGCACGCAGCACCCGCCAGCCGGGAATCGCGACGATTCCTTCCGGCTCGGTGTCGAGGTCGCAGAGGAACTCGAGCTTCACCGGGTGGCCGTCGACCACGCCACGCCACCGCCAGCCGTTCTCGCCTTCGAAGCAGCATGTCGACGTCGGTGGTCCCGAGATGTCGCGGGCCGGTTTCTCGGCCCCCGGTGAGGATCTCGGGCACCAGTCCGCCGAGGACGATCAGCGGCACGCTGTCGTCGGCGATGTGGGCTGCGAGCGTGCACAACGCCCGCTCGGCGGGTGACCGTTCGTCGTCGGTCATGCGGTCAGCCGCGCCTCTCGCTCTGCTTGAGCATCGTCGCGATCTCGGTGGCGTACAGCGATCCGGGTGGATCGAACAGCCCGAAGACGTCGAACAGCGCGGATGCCAGCGTGCGGACCACGCTGGGAAGGTCCTTGTCAATCTCCTCGGGACTGGTGCGCACGAACGCTGCGATGGTGTCGTCGTGAGCGATGTTGCCTGCCGCGAAGTCCCAGCGGTCGCTCGTGATGGCCCGTAGCTGACGATTCTCGAGCCCTTCCCAGCGCGCCAGGAACTCGATCTGGTCCACGCCGACGTGGCGCGCCATCCGGGCAGCGTGGAGCAGGCACTCCGCTGTGCGCCATATCGGAAGGACCGGGTCGAGCACCGACCCGGGCGCTCCAGTGATGCCGTCTTCCTGGTAGCCGCGCAACAGGAACAGCTTCAGATCAGGCTCGGCACGCCAGAAGTCTGAGTGCTCGTGGTTGCGCGTGGCGTCGTCGCGGAACCAGCACTCGAGCGCGTCGTGGCGAACCTCCGGCCGAATGCCCTCCCGTGTCGGCACCCACCAGGGCGGCCAGCCAGTCTCACGACCCTCGACTGCGACCAGCGCATCCTGCAACTCATGAAAGGGCAAAGTGACCTCGGGGATCCGGTAGGAGACCGACCAGGTCCCACTGTCGTACACCGTGGCGACATCGCCCAGTTCCTCGGCCACGCGGCTCTTGAGACGGTTGCGGCAGCGCCTGTCCCAAGCGTCCATGTCCGCCGAGGTCGTCGTCTTTGCACGTGGCCGGAGGTTGCGAAGGATCACTTCGTCGCGTAGATGTAGGGCGGCGTCCTCGCCACGTCCGCCGAGCGCCCGCAGATCGGCGTAGACGCGCGGAGCGGACGCGAGCGGGATCCCGCGGTGCCGGGTGGCGAGCTTCAGCAGGTGCTCTCCCGCGCTGCGGAACTCGATGCGACCGCCGCCGTCGACCTCACGCACCGGTATGGCCGCCATCGCCTGGGTCAGCGGACCCCGGAAGGCGCGGTCCTCGATGTACATCTGCAGTGCGGGAACTGTCGTTGCGAACGGCGCGAGCTGCTCGGCCGCGGCCCAGCCGGTGACGGTCCAGCGGACGCCGTGCTCATCCAGGGCCGGGGCAAGCTCGTCGACGAGGAACCGCATCGGGTCATCGAAGATTCGCTCCGCGAAGCGGCGCTCCGGCGCGGCCGACGAGGCCTCGTCAGCCCAAGCCTCGAGCATCCCGGCGCCGTCGACCAGCTCGCGGCTTGCGCCGGAGCCCCGCTGCGGCCCCCACTTCGTCGTCCAACCCTCCGCGTCGAAGGCACCCAGGACCTGCGAGATCTGCGGCGCCGACCACCCGGTCAACGCGGCGAGCTCCATCGTCCGCACGCCCGTCGGTGAGGACCGGTTGAGGAGTGCCTCGGCGATCGACACGGCCGACGGCGACCACGAGAACGCCTGCGCCTTCGCGCCCGCCCCTCGCGGTGCGTCGCGCACCACCAGCAGATCGGGCGCGACGATCCGCGCGGCGCCGGTTCCCTCCACCCAGCTAGCGCCCCTGCGCGCCAGCAACTCGCGCGAGCCGGGTGACAGATGCCGCGCAACAACGACGAGGTCCTCCGGCCACTCCTCACCGACCCCGCGAATCGCTCGAGCGACATCCGCCGGCCAGCCAGCCCCGGCCCACGCGGCGCGCAGACGGTAGACGCGCGGGCGTCGGCGGATCAGCACCCGCGCGCCGTCATCATCGCTCTCCACCGCATCGACGACCGCCAGGCCGTCCAGCGCGCGATCAAACGCTGTCCGAATCTCGTTGTTCGCTGACGTGCGCATATTCGCTCCCTGAGCAAATAATAGCTTTTAGCCGAACAACTATGTTCCGGGCCCCCTACCTCCAGTCGCACCAGCAGCAGCAGCCGTCCGCCCCGCCCCACAACCTCAACTGCAACAGGCCACACACCACGTGCACCACGGTGCCGGGATCCCGTCTGGCGGCTCGCGCGGTTCGATCGTTTGCGATAGTCGCCGGCATGTTGCTCCTCCTGACCGGGGCCAGCGGCGTCGGGAAGTCGACGGTGCGGGCGCTAGTGGCGTCGGAGCTCTTCCCCGAGGTCGAGTGCGCCGAGCTGCTGGACCTCGTGCCGATGCCCGAGACGGTGACGCGCGTCTGGCGCCAGCGGGCCGCAGAGGTGGCAGTGCGCCGGGCTGTGGAGCTACAGGCGTGCGGCCGGGATCTGCTGCTCGCAGGTGATCCCGTTCCTGCGGTGGAGGTCGTTGCGGCACCCTCAGCACCGGAGCTCGACGCGATCGCGGCGTGTCTGCTGGACGCTTCAGCCGACGCGCAGGCGCAACGACTTGCAGCCCGCGGGGATGATCCCGCGTTGTGGCCCCACCATCAGGCGTTCGCCGAGTGGATGCGCAGACAGGCGAGTGACCCTCTGCACATGATGCACGTGGTCTCCGACGGCGGCTGGGAGGAGATGCGCTGGGAGCGCCTGGAGCGGCTCGCGGCGGGGTGGCGCATGCACACCATCGAGACGAGCGAGATGACCGCCCGGGAGGTCGCCGGCGCAGTCGCTGAGTGGTGCCGGCGCGCACGCGTAGGCGACGCCCCGGCTCTCCGGCCGGGGCGATGAGCTCTGGCCGATCGGCTGAGCGTTGAAGGCGCAGATCATGCGCCTCGAGCGAACATGCGGCGATGTCGCGGATCCCCGAGATCTTGTTCCTGCCGGGCGCTGGCGGGTCGCCCGCGTACTGGGCGCCCGTTGCCGACCGGCTGCCGGCCAAGTGGAGGCGCGCGCGGTCCGGCTGGCCCGGTGCCGGCGATCAGCCCCACGACGCGCGAGTCGCCTCCTTCGATCAGCTGATCGAGCTGACGCGGACTCAGACCCAAGATCGCTGCGACCTGGTCGCTCACTCGATGGGCGGCGTGGTCGCGATCGGGGTCGCGCTGCGCCATCCCGAGAGGATCCGGCGCCTGGTGCTCGTATCCACCTCGGGAGGTATCGACGTCCACGCCCTCGGCGCGGCTGAATGGCGCGACGAGCACCGCGCGGAGTTCCCCAACGCCGCCGCCTGGGTGACCGAGCAGAGCGTCGATCACACGGCCCGGCTCGGGCGAGTGAGCGCCCCGACACTTGGGGCGACGATGATCCGATCAGCCCCGTTGCGGCCGGCGAGCGGCTGGCGACGCTGATCCCGAACAGCCGGCTGACCGTCGTGCGTGGCGGGACGCACGCGATGGCGGTGGAACAGCCGGATGTGGTCGCCGCTGCAGTCGTCGCCCACCTCTCCTAGCAGCGCCGGGCCCGACGCTCGCTCCCGCGCCCGCCGGCTTGGGGCACGGCGGGCGCGTCCCGGAGCTCAGCCGGCTTCGGCAACCTCGGCGAAGCGGGCCAGGCTCCACCCGCCGGTTGAGCCGACCGCATCGCGGACCGTCTCCCAGCCCTCGCCATGACGGTCGAGGTTGCGGTGCTCGAGCTCGACCAGCGTGCGGTCCGGTCCCTGCGCGGTGAAGCGGATCTCGACCTCGCTCGTCTTCTCGTGGTCGGTCTCGATCTGCCATCGAGCGTTGATGTCCCAGCTGAAGACGACCAAGGTGGGGGGCTCGTAGGCGAGTACCCGCGCCCACCGGGACTCGCTGCCGTCGACACCACGGTCGTACACGCTGCCGCCGACGAACGGCTCGAACACCATCTCGGCGAGCTCGCCCTCGAGGAGGTGGTGATCCGGGTTCCACCAGCTGCCGATCTCGGTGGTGAACACGTGGAAGGCACGCTCGATCGGCGTGTGCACAGTGACCGAGGTTCGCACGGTCGTATCAGTCACCTGCGTGGTCATGAGACCTCCTTGTTGGATTGCTCGGCGGCCTGCTTGAAGGCGTCGAGAGACAGGGTCCAGAAGCGGTCGAGGTAGGCGCGCAGTGCGCCGAGGCCCTCGGGGTTGAGCTGGTAGACGCGGCGGTTGCCGACGGGCCGGTCACTGACGAGCCCGGCGTCCTTGAGCACCTTCAGGTGCTGGGACACCGCCGGGCGGCTCACCGGCAGCCCGCGCGCGAGCTCGCCTACGGCCCGCGGCCCGTCCGCCAGCCGCTCGAAGATCGCGCGCCGCGTCGGGTCGCTGAGCGCGGTCCATCCATCCGCTCCGTAAGTCATCACTTACGGTAAGCCTAGCCTTACACTTCGATCCTGTCAAGCGCCCGCGACCGCAGGGCCTTCGAGCCGCGGCTGCTACGCGGCGCGGCGCTCGGTCGCGGCGGTAACCGACGGCGCCTCGCCGAGGCTGGCGAGCACGTCCGCGCCGTAGTGGTCGGAGGCTTGGACGAACGCGCACCGGGCGTGCGGTCGAGCACCCAGCCGCTGCTTCTCGAGTGGTGCTCCGATCCCCAGCAGCAGGCGCTCCGCGCCGTGCGCGCGAGCGCGCAGCAGCGCTTGGCGCAGCGCCTGGCGGTATACGTGGTGGGAGTGGACGAACTCGTAGTCGAGTCCGATGATCATCGGCGCGTAGTGGCGCTCACCGATGAAGTGCGCTCCGAACGCCACCGGGGCGGACCGACCCTGAAGCCGCAGCAGCACCAGCTCCCAGCACGATTCCGTCAGCAGCTCGCGCCACAGCTCCGGCGGCAGCGCGAACGTGTTGAGCTCGAGCCCGCGTGCGTGAACCTGGAGGTACAGCTGGTGCAGGTGCTCCAGTTCGCCGTCGGTGGGGCGGCGCCCGCCGCTGCGCAGCACCTCGACCTCGAATGTCCCGTCGAACGGCAGAACCTCCCTGCGCTGGTGCGCGCGCGCTCGCTGCGAAAGTCCCGCAAGCCACGTGCCGTCATCGACGGGGACCGCGTCGAGCACCTGGGACTCCGGCATCGCCAGCTTCACGAATCCGTGGTCGTGAAGCACCTCGCACAGCTCATCGTCGACGCCATCGAGGTCGCGCAGCACGATCGCCGACGCCTCGGTGGCGTTCGCGTCGCTGGCGACAGCCTCAAGCAGCAGCGCGATTGCGCCGCGCCAGTCGCGACCGCGGTCGAGGTACAGATGATCGCCTTCGGTCAGCAGCGAGCCCATCGCAAACGTGCGCGAGGTCAGGTAGTAGGGCTCGTGCGCTCGGCGCTGCTCGATCCGGTGTGAGACCGCCGCAGATGCGAGCATGTCGTCCTTCCACAGCGTGTCGGTGAAGAACGTCGCCAGCACCGGCGCCCCGGCCCGGTCGCGGACCAGGTAATAGTGAAAGCCCCAGCGGTCCTCGGGGCGCTCCCGGCCGGCGCAGAAGACGTGCTCGAGCACCCGCAGCCCCTGCGCTGAGAAGCTCCCACGCTCGCCGAGCAGGCGGTTCCAATCGGCGGTCTTGACCGAGTCGATCGAAGTCGAGCGCTCCAGGTGCAGCGGCTGCGGGCGTGAGCCGGCTCGGCCGCCGGCGGCACCCCGGCCGCCGGCGGCGGCAGCGCAGAGCACCTCGGGCACGTGGCGGCCGAGCGCTTCGCACAGCGTCCGCACGTCGGCAGGCGTGTGATGGAGCGTCACCGTGAGCCGGACCCCCGACTCGAGGATCGGCACGGCCGGGAACATCGCCAGGCTCGTGTAGATCCCATCGTCCAGCAGCCGGGCGACGACCTCCTCGGCGGCCCGCGGGCGACCAACCGTCACGTACCGGATCGGGACCGAGCTGTCGGCGGCGAGCGGCAACTCGAGCGCCTGCAGCCCGTGCGTACATGCCTCGATCCGCTCGTGCAGTGCCCGCTGGAGCTGCTCGAGCTCGCTCGACAGGTGGATCCGCGCAGAGGCGATCGCGGCGCCGAGCATCGGCGGCTGCACGGGACCCGAGAAGATCATCGAGCCGCCGAGCGTGCGTACCCGCCGCCGCAGCTCGGAGTCGGGAAACACGAGCGCCCCGCCGGCGGCCGCGAACGACTTGTTCAGGGAACCGGCCACGACCACCCGCGGATGCACGCCGAGCCGGTCGAGCGTCGGACCGCGACCGTGGTGGCCGCACCATCCGATCCCGTGCGAGTCGTCCGCATACAGGTGCAGCTGCTCGTAGCGCGCGAGCAGCTCCGCCAGTTCCGGATACGGCGCAAAGTCGGCGAACATGCTGTAGATGCCGTCGAGCAGGTACCACACTCGCCGGTGGCGCTGGCGCAGCCGGACGATCGCCTCCTCGAGCTGGTCGAGCTTGCTGTGACGGACCATCTCGACCGCGGTGCCATTCGCGCGCACCAGGCTGACCGCCGTCTGCACGCTGTGGTGCACCTGCTGGTCGAGGACCACCGCATCGGTCGATTCGATCAGTACCGGCAGCGCGGCGAGGTGACCGAGCGTCGTCGATGCTGCGACAAGCGTGCTGGCCCCGAACATCTCGCCGAGCAGCTCCTCGAGCTCCACATACGGAGGGGCTTGCAGGTACGAGCGCGAGCACGAGAACTGGGTTCCG
>DAHUYL010000097.1 GCA_027315255.1 Solirubrobacterales bacterium
GCCGTTGCTGCCGTTGTCGCCAAAAGCGATGCACCGTGCTTGAGACGGACAGGCTACGGCGTCGAATGCGGCGACGCTAGTGCTTGAAGTACTTCCCGAGACCGTCATCGTCCAAGCCTGCCCACCGTTCGTGCTGAGGAAGATAGACGCGGTACTCGGGCTCTGGTCAGCGACAGCTAGGCATTCCGAGCTTGAGGGACATGCGAGACCAGTCACGCTGAATCCCGACAGGGAGCTTGGGATCGGTGCCGCTTGATAGCTCCGCCCGGCGTTGGTCGTGCGCAGCAAGAGCAACCCACTCCCGTCTCCGCTGTTATTGGGCAAGGTCACGCACGCGATCGCGCTGGTGCAGGCGAGCGGGTACGCGTTGGTGTTCTGCCACTGCGTCGAGCCACCGACGGCAGTGATGGCCTGATCCAAGGAGCCCGACGGAGTGGCACTCCAGTTCGCTCCGCCGTCAGTACTGCGCATCAACACGAGCGGACCGGCCCCGTTGAGGGTGGCAGCGTCTCCTTCGGCGTAGCAAGAAGCGGCAGACGGGCACTCGACACCACCTAGTTGTGCCATCGCCGATCCGAGACCGACGCTCGGGGGAAGTAGACGGCTCTGCCAGGTAGCACCGCCGTTCGACGTGGTGACCACTGCTGGAGGGGTGGGACCGGAGAGCGCCGTCGAGCCCGGTGTCCCGGCCATCCCTACCGCCATACAGAACGATGCACCCGCGCAAGACACATCGGCGGGGAGAAAGCCGGCTGGTAGCCCGGTTGGGTGCCATTTGACCCCGCTATCGCTCGTTGCCACTGCATACGTCTTCCCACTGTTGTCCGTCCCGACAGCGACACACGCTGTTGGTGTGCCGCACGAAACGACCTGGAGTGATCCTCCGGCGACGGACGCCGGTGCCGCTCGGGCAACCCATTGCAGGCCACCGTCGCCGCTCGTCAGGATGTCGACACCGGCACCGGTATCAAACGCTCCGACCGCGACACATATTGTCGTGCTAGGGCACGACACGCTTTTGATGACGCCAGTACCCGTCGGCAGGGGCCTGGGTCCCCAGTTGGTCACAGGACCAGCACGTCCCGCCGAAGCGCTCGCCCCGCGTGATGGGGCACTCGACGAAGTGGTCGCGTGAATCGACGGAGCTGCGCCGTTTGTGGCCCCACCGCATGCAGCGATCACCAGCCCGGCCGCGCCAACAACCACGAGCCTGACGAGCGCGCATCCACGATACCGACGAATTGTCTCAACTGGACGATTGATCACCGGTTTCCGCTCTCTTCTCGTCCGCAGGATCTGGACGCTCAATCTGGTCATTGCAATGCGCCGGAGGCTCACTTATTCGACCGATCTGATCGCGGACGCGTCCGGCTTTCAGGCCGCTCGCCGGAATGTGGCCACGAAGTCGACAGTCGGCGTTCGTTGGATCAGGCTCGTCCGTGAGCATTGGAAGAGAACAGGAGGCGGTGGTGCAGTGCCTTTCGAGCCAAGCGCGAGAGCCTTCCCTCCGAGACTTCCGTTCTCGGAGAACTTCGAGTAGTTCGCCCGCACGAACATAAGTGTTGTGCCGACGATCTCGTCGGTGTACAAGATCGTGCCGCGTAGGACAAGGACGTACCGCATGCCATCGACGGCGCCAACCAGAGGCGCAGCGCGGGAGTCGTTGACGCTCTCGTGACCGTTTGCAGCAAACGTGAGTACACGACCGGCGTCTCCGTTGACGAGAAAACGTCTCTCGGAGCTTCCAACCTTGACCGCGAGCAGCTCTCTTTCGCCAGTCTCCACCCAACGTCCAACGAGGCATGCATTGAAGCGAGTGTCCGGACCTCGATACGACAAGAAGTGCGCTGCGACCCGACTCGACGAGGTCACCCTCGTCACCGCGGTCCCGATCACGTCGACCTGGCAGTAGTCCTCGGAGTCAGTGCTGGATCGAATCCAAGAAAAGCGAATCGCTGCGCTCTTGCCATTTCTGGCGAAGCGCCCAAAAACATCCGCCTTTATGGAGTAGCGCGTACCGGCGGGCGCCCCCGGTACAAACACTCCCGTGCTGGTCGTCTGCGCTGGCCCGGGTGAGTTGAACGAGCCACTCGCAGCGACCGGAACGCGTGCAAACGTCGTCGTATCTCCCACGACGCCGCAGGGCAAGGTGACGTGCACGCGAAGGTCGAGGAGCACGGAGCCGGTCTTGGTCGTGCGAAAGGTGATCGTCGCCGGGTTCTTGGTGTCCGCCTGTGGATGACCTGGATGAAAGTAGTCGATCTCCCGTCCCGATCCGCGGTAGGCGACACTGCCGAGCGGCCGGGTCGAGGCGCGACTACGGGGTCGCTGCAAGGTCGTGGCAAGCGCAGGGCCTCCGCCAACGATCAACGACGCAGTGCACGCCAGGGCAACCACGGCGAGACAGCGCAGGTTCGTTCTTCCGTGGGTGGCGACGCGCAACAAAAAGGCACTGGGGCTGTTGGCCGAATTCAAGTGACGAGGGCGATCAGCTCCTCGTTGTCTCGTTGCCAACCTGAGCCTCCTCTTCGCGCGCCTCGCCCCCCTTGACGTGGTTCGGCGCGTCGCGCCTACCAGCGTCGCTGGGTGGCGAGAGAGTTACACGATACGCTAGCACCGCGCGTCACCTTGACCGTAAGACGGCGAGATGAGAGGACCCCAGATGTCTACCGACACTGGACGACGCGTAGGAGCGACGCGACGGGGTCGGACGATCCGCTCGCGCCGTCCATCAGTCTGGCGGTCCCTGGCGACTTCGGTCCCATTGATAGCTTCCGCAGGCACAGCGCTCGTTTTAGGTAGCTTGTTCAGCGTAGGTGTAAGTCCCTTCGTCGTCGCCAGCACACTGCCCGCGGCAGCCGCATCGAGCGTTCCAATCGGTCAACCAACCGAACTCCACCTGTCGGTCACGCTGCCCGCGGCCTTCATTGGTCATCGATACTCGGGTGCGGTCTCCGGGTCAGCGGCGGGCATCGTTGGCTGTTACCGCTTCGTCGCTGCCGGGCTCCCACCAGGCCTCAAGATCGACCCCGTTGAGACCTGCCTCGCTCATTCCGCGGACTTGATCGCGACGAGTATCACTGGTATCCCCACGAAGACGGCCAAGCCGCTCTTCACAAGCCGTGTCACCGTAACGGCATATGCCATCGGCGAACCTGATAGGCCAGGGCGGCCGACGGCGGCCGGATCCGCTACTGGCCAACTCTCACTCTCGCCGCCCACTGCCGCACCGAAAGTCGCCGACAGCTACGCCAATCTTGCACTCCTCGCGATCTCGTGCCCGCAAACAGGAGTCTGTTGGGTTATCGGAACCTCGTCGAACCCCTCATCGCCAGCCTCGGGCACCCCACCGCCCAGCGGCTACGCCCCGCGGCGAGTCCTCATACCACTGCCAGGCAGCAAGGACCACCTTCAGGTGATCGCCGGTGGAACGTTCATCGCTCAGCTGATGACCTCCAATCCGCTTGTACTGCACGTCGTGCGGACTGGCATCCCCGGTCACCTAACTTCTCTCGCCTGCGCCGATGCGGTCAGCTGCGTCGCTGCGGGCTCCGGAACCACCGGACGCCCGAGCGTGCTCGTCATGCGCGGTGGCGGACAGATCTGGTCGTATGCTGTTCCTGCGCTCGGCTCCCCGCTGTCGACGGGGAACGTAACGTCAGTAGCCTGTCCCACTGCCAGCTCCTGCCTGGTAGTGGGAACGGAGACGATCAGCCCCAACTCGGGGGTCGGCTTCAGCGACGCAGTCGCTACGGGGCCGACGGCGACCCCTCTTGTCGCTCCTACCCTACTCACGGGCATGTCGCACGGACTATCGGGGGTGGCTTGTGCATCAGCGAGCTACTGCGTGGCGGTCGGTGGGCGCTGGGCCACCACTGCGACTACTGGGTCCAGTCAGATCCTGCTCTCGCGCGATAGCGGACGCAGTTGGCAGCGGGACCAGGTTGTCGCGAAGAACCCGGCAACGGTACAAGTCGCGCGCCAGCCCTACGTCCCGACCGTCGACGGGCCGGTTCCTTTCGGCGGACTGAACAGCGTCGGCTGCGCACCCGGCGCGCCGAGCTGTGCGGTGCTGTGGGGCTTCTGGTCGATGCTGGCTAACACCACCGACGGTGTGCACTGGCTGCCGGGTACAATCACCCAAACTCCTTTCGGACTTGAGGGAGCCACGCCGAGCGTTGCCGGAGGGCCGGGAGGCGCGACAGTCGGCGGTCCCCAACCATCGATTTCTTGCCCCGTCACTGGGCGGTGTTTCGTAGCGGCAAGCGACACCTCTTTCTGCTTCGGCGGTCACGGCATCTGCGACTACGCGGGCGTTCTCGCTAACCTTCCCGGAAACGCCGGATGGCGGTGGGGTGTCGTAGGTTTAGGACCGCCCGGGACCCTTGGACCCTCTCTGCGCAGCATCTCCTGCCCAAGCCTCACGTCGTGTGTCGCCGTCGGCTCTTGGACGCCCTACGCCCCCACAGGTTGGTCAGCCTCGTTCCCTCTCACCCTGACCCCGCAGGCCCCACTCTCCCCATTCTATTTACCACCTTCAAGCGGGCCGAGTCTGCTGACGCAGAGCACCATCGGAGCGATTCTGGGAGGGATCTCGCTGTTTTTCGGCCTGCCCATCGTGGCTGAGTCAGCGACGGTATTGGCGCTGGTTTCTGTGCTTGCGGGAGTGGCCGGCGTCATTCTCGGTCTTCCAGCTTGTGTGAAAGGAGACTGGCTTGGCTGCGCCTCGACGGTGCTTGGATTCCTTGGCATCTGGGGCTACAGCCTGGGCTGGGGCAGCTTGATACTGGGTGGCCTCGATCCCAGCGACCCCACTCGCAGGCGGTGGCACTTACCTGCATGGATGCAGGATCCGATGTACCCACCGCCCGAGGTGCCGGAGTGACGACGGCCAGCGATGAAGATGTCCTCGAACTCGCAATACGCATCGCCACCCCGGTAGAGAGATTCCTGGCTCGATGCCGCTGGAAGGTCTGGCAGGTGCCCCCGAGGGTGCGCGCCAGAGGAGGGCCGGCTCGATTGGCCGCGCACTTCGGATCAGTTCCGGTCGCCTACGAGGTCCTAGCTGCCCGGTGGGTGTTGGCTGGAGCCGTGCTGTTGACATTGGGTGCACCGCCAGCAGCACTGGCCGGTCAGCCGGGAGCGATCGTCGGATGGATCTTGGTAGCCGGTGGGTTGGGCTGCGAAACGGCGGCATGGCAGCGACGTCTTGTGGTGCGTCGCAATCTTCCGCCAAGGCAAATCGATGCATGAAGAGAAGGGACTCCGAGCACTTCACCAAGGGCGCCACTTTGGATCTGGGGTCACGTTTACGCGATCGGCGACGTAGAGCCCGTGACGCGCGCAGGCGGTGGTGATCGGCACCCGAGTGGGCGTGGCTCGGCTTCCGAGGCGCCGAACGCCCCCGAATGGCAGTAGCGGCGGCAAGCTGCTTGGACCCAGCCGACGGCGGCGACGGCATGGTCGACGAAGCGGCGTCGGCTGTCGACCGCTGTCCCGCTCAGCCGTCGGTGGTGGCCCTGGGGGTGCGTCCGGAGCGTGTGCGGGCCGGGGGTTGCCGCAGTTTCGTGAGCAGCGCCCCAAGCTTCGCCGCCGCGTCCTTGTCCGACTCCTCGACGACGTGGGCGTAGACGCCCAAGGTGGTCGCAGCGTTGGCATGACCGAGCCTCCCGCTGACGGTCCGGACCGGCACTCCCGCCGCCAGGAGGCAGGTCGCCGCGAAGTGCCGAAGATCATGAAGACGCACCGTGTCGAGCTTCACTGTCTTCCGGAGGCGAATGAAGTCCTTCGAAACCTCGTTCGGCACCCAGAGCCGCATCCCGTCCCTCTCCCCGGCGGGCACCGGTCGTTGCCGCCATGAGGAGGAAGCATCCGAAGTCCGGGTCAGCGTCTGTCGCCGCCGCGATGAGTCGGATGACGTCATCGGGGCTCGGCGGGTCGAGCTGCGCAGTCCTGACCCGCGGTGGTGAAGCGAGCGAGCACCTCGTCGGCCTCGCGCTTGCCGCCCCGGAAGGTGCGGGTGAGGTACTTCTGGCGGTTGGTGATCGGATCGATACCGACGTAGGCGCGTAGCTCCCACGCGTTGCCTCGTCGGCGAAGGTGGCCCTTCATGGCGCCTCCCGGATGCCTCTGCTACTGACCCTCAGTAGCAAGTCTGACGAAGCAGTAGCATCCAGTAGCAACCGCACCTGGTTTTCGCTCTACCAGCTCGCTCTTCAAGCCATCTACCAGGTACTTCTTGGTGCGCCCCCTGGGACTTGAACCCAGAACCTGCGGATTAAGAGTCCGTTGCTCTGCCAATTGAGCTAGAGGCGCGTGGCCCGCATCCTAACCGTCCGGTCGGCCGCGCGATCGGCCGGCGGGCGCGAAGCGCGTACCGTCGGGGTGACCGAGGGGACTTGAACCCCCGACCTCCAGGGCCACAACCTGGCGCTCTAACCAACTGAGCTACGGCCACCGCGGTCGACCGGCCACGGGGACCGGGCGAGCGGGTCCCAGCATCGCACATCGCGCGAGCCGAGCGGCACGCCTCGTCCCCGCCACGGCCTCCCGGGTGCGGTCAGGGCGCAGATGCGGCCTCGACGCCGTCGTCCTCGCACACGCAGAACTCGTTGCCCTCGGGGTCGACCATGACCTGCCACCAGCCCCCCTCGGAGCCGCTGAGCGGGTCGCCCGAGCGCGTCGCACCGAGGCGCTCGAGGCGCCGGACCTCGGCCGCCGGATCGCGGACGACCAGGTCGAGGTGGACCCGGTTCTTCGTGAGCTTCGCCTCGGGCACGCGCTGGAAGTAGACGCCCGGCAGGCTCGCCTCCGGCGGCACGAGGTCGAGGTACGTGCCGTCACGGTCGAGGTCACCGACTCCGTACCCGAGCGCCGCGGCCCAGAACGGCGCGAGCGCCTCCGGGTCCGCGCAGTCGATGCCGATCCCGATCCTCGTCGCCATCTCAGCACCTCCGGACGCGCCTGCCGACCCGGTCACGCCCACGTGGGCGTGCGCCGACCGCTCGCGTCCGCGGACGGAGCGGTGTGCAACAGTACGTCATCGCCCCCGTAGCTCAGCTGGACAGAGCAGCTGCCTTCTAAGCAGTTGGTCGCAGGTTCGAATCCTGCCGGGGGCGCCACGCCCGCTACCAGCGTCTTCGTCGCGTCGGACCTTCCACGGCGCGAGCTCTGAGGGCAGCGATCACGCCATGAGGGCGACTGCTCGACGAGATCGTCACATCGCTCTCGTACTCTCGGCGCGTGAAGGTACGAGACGTCATCCGCACCCTGGAGCGTGACGGCTGGCGCCTCGACAGGCAGGTCGGCTCTCACCGCCAGTTGCGTCATCCGGACCGACCCGGGACCGTCACCGTTGCAGGCAATCCGAGTGATGAAGTGCCGAAGGGTACGCTTGGATGTATCTGGCGGCAGGCCGGCAGGTCGGGAAGGCAGAATGGTGACTGAGTACGTCGTCGTGATCGAGCAGGAAGGCGACGCCTGGGGTGCGTATGTGCCCGATCTTCCCGGTTGCGTGGCGGCTGGCCGCTCCCGCGACGAGGTCGAGAAGCTCATCACCGAAGCGATCCCTCTGCACATGCAGTCGTTGCGGGAGCATGGCGAGCCGGTTCCCCATCCGACGGCGATGGGCTCAACGAAGGTCCGGGTCGCATGAGCACCGCGAACCCGGAGTGTCTCCTCACCTGACGTAGCCATCACGGCGGACCTTCGCGTGCCGAGAGGCCAGGCTGATCGCCGGCCCCTCCACCAACGGCTGGAGGTTCGCATTGTGGGAGGCCGGGGGCGCCGGCTTGCTTGGTCGTTTGACGGTGGTCGAACCTTTGCCGTCGGCGGCGCACCGTCCCATCGTCGGTCGGCTGCCTCGTCTCGTCCCCGGCGTGGCCCTGACGGAGGATCGGTCGGAGGCGCCGGCACACTCGTCGATGTTGTACGGAACTATGAAGATATTGTACAATCTCCGGCATGGCGACGATGGCGATCAGCGAGGCTCGGGAGCAACTGGCCGAGGCGGTGGAGACCGCCCGCACCGAGGCAGTGGTCCTCGAGCGCTACGGCCAACCCGCGGCAGTCCTGGTCAGCCCCGAGCGGTACGAGGAGCTGATGGACGCACTGGAGGATGCCGAGGACGTGGAGGCCTTCGACGCCTCCATGGCCGAGGAGGGTCCGAGCATTCCCTGGGAACAGGTGAAGGCGGACCTCGGCTGGGCGTGAGCCGCTACCGCATCGAGGTCCGAGCGGCGGCGGCGCGGGCGCTTCGCAAGCTGGACCCTGACGTGCGCCCTCGCATCCAGGGGGCCATCGCCCTTCTCGCCACCGACCCCCGACCGCCGGCGGCCAGAGCACTACGGGGTCGACCAGGGTTCCGCGTTCGCGTCGGCGACTACCGGATCATCTACGCCGTTGCCGACGACGTGCTTCTGGTCGTCGTGGTCGCACTGGGCCATCGTCGGGAGGTCTACGACCGGTGACGGGCTGAAGCCCTGCCCTGTAGCGCATTTCACGGCTCATGCATTCGTGAACCGCGAGATGCGTCGGTCGCCTGCGACGACCGTAAGCCGAGTTCCAGCCGCCGGCCCAGCCGCACCACCCGTCGGAGGACTGGCCCGGCTCCTGCCGGGGGCGCCCAGCTCACCGGTGGGGCCCGTCTCGCCGCCGTGTCGGGGGGCGAGCCGGTGTGCGCCGAGTCACTCAACGAGGGCCAGGGTGACGGCGACGATCGGTCAGACCGGGACCGCGACCTCCGCGTCGGAACCGCCGGCAGTGAGCGACTTCTGTCCGTGGCTGGCCCGACGGTCTCTTCGGGGCGGCCTGGTCAGCGAAGGACGAAGACCCCCCAACCGAGGTAGCGCCGACCGTACTCGAGGTGCGCCCGCCGCCACCTGACGAGCAGGTCGTGCATCTCGTGGGCCCGTGGGTCGTCACGATGTGCGCCGATCCACTGGTCGATCGTCCACCACTGCGTGGCGACGTACCGCTCCCAGCTGTCGCCGTCGGCGAGAACCATCTCGACGAGCTCGAGCCCCGCGGCGTCAAAGCGGTCGAGCGTCCCGCCCAGCGAGGTGAAGTCCTCGGGCCCGCACTCAAGCGCGACAAACGCCTCCTCGGGCGGTGGTTCGTTCCAGAACGGCTCTCCGACGAGCAGCAGCCCGCCGGCACGCAGCGGGCGCCGCATCAGCTCGAGAGTCCCGGCGAGACCCCCTCCGATCCACGTCGCGCCGATGCAGGACACCACGTCGAACGTCGCCGGTTCCGCCTCGTAGCTCCCGGCGTCGGCCTCGACGAACTCGAGCCCGTCGCGCACGCCCAGCTCGTCCGCGCGGCGTCGTGCCGCGTCGAGGAACTCGCCGCTGATGTCGACGCCGATCCCGCTGATGCCGAACCGCTGCGCCCAGCGGGCCAGCATCTCTCCCTTGCCGCACGCGAGGTCCAGCTGGCGTTGCGTGTGCTGGAGCCGGCAGACCTCTCCGAGCAGCATGAGCTTCGCGTCCGTGAATGGGTTGAGGACGCGGTGGTCCGCCTCGGCGATCTCATGCCGCTCGATGACGTCCACGACGACTCCTCCCCTCCCCGGACAGCCTTCCACCCACGGCGCCCATCTGCACCGTCAACTCCGCCCGCGGCCGCGACGCCTGCCCGCCACGTCGCCAGGGGAGTGCTCGACCGCCGGAGACCGCGCACGTCTCGCTCCTCGTGTGCCGAGTCCCGGCTACACCCCCGGCGGCAGCGGTCGTCGTCTCGACCTGTCCGCGAGATCCGGCCCGATCCGCGGCTTCGGGCGGCGCACCGCGGTGCGCCGCGCTCAGAACATCGGTGCGAAGCCGGTTACGGCCGCGCCGAGCGCCGTCCCGGCAGAGGACCCGAACCAGCGCGCGTCGCCAAAGTTGTAGACGTTCCCGCGGGCGGTCACGATCCAGTACCCGAGGCCGTCGAGCGTCGGCGCGAAGGCGGTGACCGGTGGCACGGCACGTCCCGCGAGCGAACCGAAGTAGTGGGCGTCGCCGTAGGTGAGCACGTTGCCGCGCGACGTCACGAGCCAGTAGCCGAGCCCGTCCGGGGTGACGCCGAAGGACCTCACCGGAGGGATATGCAGGCGTGCGGGCGAGCCGTAGAAGCGCGCCGCGCCGTACTGGTACACGTTGCCATGGGTCGTGACGAGCCAGTACCCGTTCCCGCCGGGCAGGACGCCGAAGGACGCGATCGGCGGCAGGCCGCGCCGTGCGGTCGACCCGTAGAAGTGGGCGTCACCGAAGCCGAAGACGTTGCCGGCGCGGGTGACGACGTAGTAGCCGTGACCGGACGGCGTGACCGCGATGGCGACGACGGGCGTCTGCAGCCTGAGGTGCGCGATCGAGCCGTACCACTGCGCGTCCCCGTAGTCGTACACGCCGCCGAACGAGCTCGCGAGGTAGTAGCCGAGGTGGTCCGGCGTGACCGCCATCGCGACGACCGAGCTCGGGTGCTGGGGCTTGTGGGGCGCGATGGGGCCGGCCGCGCCCTTGACGAGGACCTGGCCGGTCGTCGCCACGTACCAGTACCCGAGGCCGCGCGCCGAGGCGGGCGCGCTCGCGGCGCCCACGGTGACCGTGAGCACCTGGGTCGCGGAGGCGCCGATGCCGTTCGCCGCGGTGATCGTGACCGTGAACCGCCCGACCGCGCTCGGTGCCGGCGTGCCGGAGATCGTCGCGGTGCCGTTGTGGTCGTCGCGGAAGGAGAGCCCGCTCGGGAGCGCGCCGGAGGCCGTGAGAGTCGGCGTCGGAGACCCGGTCGTCGTGACCGTGAAGCTCGTCGCGGTCCCGGCGGTCGCGGTCATGCTCGCCGCGCTCGTGATCGCGGGTCCGTTGCCGAAGACGATCGCGAGCGACTGGGTCGCGGGCGAGCCGATACCGTTCGCTGCGGTGATCGTCACGGTGAAGGTGCCGGTCCCACCCGTCCCCGGGGTGCCCGAGATCGTGGC
Organism: Solirubrobacterales bacterium; assembly: GCA_027315255.1. Lineage (GTDB taxonomy): Bacteria > Actinomycetota > Thermoleophilia > Solirubrobacterales > Solirubrobacteraceae > Palsa-465. The sequence goes on from DAHUYL010000097.1 coordinate 10,955, forward strand.
CGTGCCGTTGCCGTTGTCGTGGAAGTTCAACCCGCCCGGGAGCGCCCCCGACTCGGTGATCGTCGGCGTGGGCGAGCCGGCGGTCGTGATCGTGAAGCTCGTCGCGACGCCCGGACGCACGTCGAAGGTCGCCGCGCTCGTGATCGCCGGTGCCGAGCTGGTCGGGTACAGCTCGCTATCGCCGGTGGCACCCGACGCCGTGCTCCCGCCCGCGACGAGCACCGTGCCGTCGCCGAGCAGCGTCGCCGTCGCGTCGCCGCGGGCCGTGAGCATCGGCGCGCCGATGCTCCACTGACGGCTCGACGTGTCGTAGAGCGCGGTCGCGTTTGTGGGGGTGCCGGTCCCCGTGGTCATGCCGCCCGCGTACAGCACCCCGCCCGACGGCAGCTTCGTCGCGGTCGCCGCGTAGCTCGCACGGGGAAGGTTGCCCGCTGCGGCCCACGACGCGGTCGCGGGGTCGTACGTCTCGCTCGCGACCGTCGCCGTGCCTGCGCTGCTCGTCTCGCCGCCGGCGACGAGGACCGAGCCGCCGGCGAGCGCCGTGGCCGTCGCGCGCGCGACTGCGCTCGGCATCGTGGCGACCGGCGACCAGCTGGTCGTCGCGGGCTGGAAGACCTCGGCCAGGCCCGTGACGCTCGGCGAGCCCCCGGCGGCCTGGGTCACGCCGCCCGCGAGCAGCACGGTGCCGTTGCCGAGCCCAGCCATGGCGGCGTCCGCGACGCCGAGCGGGAGCGAGCCGGTCGCCGACCAGGTCGCGGTGCCCGGGTTGAAGAGCGACGTGGTCGAGAGCGTGGTCGTGGCGCTTCCGGTGCCGGAGAGCCCTCCGGCGTAGAGGACCTGGCCCGAGGCGAGGAGCGTCGCGCTCGCGTCCGAGGACGCGGCGGGAAGCGAGCCGGTCACGGCCCAGGTGCCCGTCGCCGGGTCGTAGAGCTGGGCGGCGCTCGTGGGCGTGAGCGCTCCGGCGCTTCCCGTGAGGCCGCCCGCGACGAGCACGTCACCGTTCGCGAGGAGCACCGCGGTCGCCTTGGTCACGGGCACGGGGAGCGCGCCGGTCGAGCTCCACTGGCCATTCGCGGGCTGGTAGATCTCGCTCGACGCCGTGGGCGAGCCCGAGGAGGTCTCGCCCCCGGCCACGAGGACGAGCCCGCTCTTCAGCAACGTCGCCGTCGCGTCCGCTCGAGGCGTCGCGAGGGTCCCGGTCAGCGAGAAGGCGACGGTCGCGGCGGAGGCCACGGGCACGCCGCTCACGAACATGCCGGTCGCGAGCGGCACGGCGCCGAGGAGCACCGCGGCCCGCGGGACCCGGGGGGCGCGCCTCGGCCGGGCCCGGGGAGCACCCGTCGCGTCGGTGTAGTCGGTCCTGCGATCGCTCATCGTGGCTCTCCCTCGTGTCGCAGCTGACGGCAGCGAGAATATGCACGCCTCGCTGAAACCCGCATCGCGCGCTGCCGGGTCGTCGCAACCTCGGCGCGTCGTGCATGCCTTTCGGAGGCCTTCCTATGCGCGGAAGGTGCGGGAGCGGTGAGCGTGTTGTGAGAGAAGTGCTAGGTGTGCTCCACTCGCCACGCCGGCCCGCAGGCGCCGCCTTTCCGCGACCGGTCCCCCCCCCCGGGGGGGGGTCGTGGCGACAGCCGCGCTCCATCTACGATCGAGATGTGGACGACGGGGACGGCGACCGCACCGCGGCCGGGCGGAGCGCGCACACTCACACGCACGTGGCCCCCGGCGCCGGGACGCGCGAGCTCACCGCCGCCTTCTTCCTGATCGGGGCGTTTCTCGTCGCAGAGGTCGTCGTCGCGCTGCTCACCTCGTCGCTCGCGCTGCTCGCCGACGCGGGGCACATGGTGGTGGACGACGGCGCGCTCGCGATCGCGCTGGTCGCCGCGCGGCTCGCCGCGCGGCCCGCGCACGGGCGCTGGACGTTCGGCCTTCATCGGGCGGAGATCCTGTCGGCGGCGGTGAACGGCGTGACCCTGCTCGTGATCTCCGCGCTCGTCGCGTTCGAGGCGATCCGTCGGCTCGTGACGCCCAATCCGGTGGGCGGCGCCGGTGTCGTCGCGGTCGCGCTCGCGGGCATCGCGGTGAACGTCGCGGCGGCGCGGATCCTCGCGGGTGCCGACCGCTCCCGGCTCAACGTCCGCGGCGCGTACCGCCACGTGGTGACCGACCTGTGGGGCTTCGTCGCGACCGCGCTCGCAGGTGCGGTCATCGTGCTCACGAGGTTCGAGCGGGCGGACGCGATCGCGTCGCTGGTGGTGGTGGGGCTCATGTGCGCCGCGGCGTGGAGCCTGCTCACGGAGGCCGGTCGTGTGCTCCTCGAGGCGGCCCCGGACGACGTCGACCTCGAGTCCGTGCGCGCGCACCTGCTCGGCGCAGCACACGTGCGCGACGTGCACGATCTGCACGTCTGGACCGTGACGAGCGCACTTCCGGCGCTGTCCGCGCACGTAGTGGTCGACGGCGACTGCTTCGCGGACGGCCACGCGCCCCAGATCCTCGACGAGCTCCAGGCCTGCGTCGCCGACCACTTCGACGTCGAGCACTCGACCTTCCAGCTAGAGCCCGGCGGCCACGCGCACCACGAGTTCGAGACGCACCGTTGAGAGCCGGGCGCCGCTAGCCGCCGACGAGGCCGCGGAAGCTCGAGCCCACGACGAGGTCGACCTCGTTGGCCACGAGGCCTGCGACCACGCGAAGCACCGTGCCGCCGGTGAGCTCGGCCGCGACCGCACGGGCCGCCGGCGCGCTCCCGGTCGAGTACTCGACGACGTTGTCGACGAAGGTGTAGGTCGGTGCGTTCCCGGTGCCGTTGACGCGAAAGCCGCGCGCGTGGAGCGCGGTCGCGGTCTCGGCCGCGAGACCCGTCGCCCCTGAGCCGTTGAGCACCTCGACGAGGACGTCCCCGGAGGGCAGCGGCGCTACGGCCGTCGTCGCCGGGACGCTTGTGGGCGTGACGGTGGTCGCCGGGGCGGTCGTCGGCGGCGGAACGGTCGTCGCGGCGCTCGTCGTCGGGGCCGCGCTCGGCGTAACCGGCTGCGGCGGGCGAGCGGTCGTCGCCGGTGCGGTGGCCGAGGTCGGCCGCGGCGCCGCGGTCGTCGGGAGCGTGGACGCCCGATGCGCAGCGTTCCTCGCCGGCGGGTGCCCTTCGATCGCGAACCGGACGGCGAGGCCGACCGCGGCTCCGAGCAGCACGACCACGGCGAGGCTCGTCGCGAGCCTCGTGCGGGGCGCGGCATGCCTGCGGTGCGCGGGGCGGCGTGCGCTCCGCGCGCTCGGGGTCTCCTCCGGGCGGGGGACCGGTTTCACCTTGCGCGGCCCCATGACGTACGTCAGTCGGAGGTCGAGGGCACGACCGTGAAGCGGAGGGTGACCGAGGCGGTCTCGCGGTGCGGTCCGAGGTAGCGCGCGGTCACGGCGAACCGACCGGGCGAGTAGAAGGCCATGTAACAGGTCGCGGTGTCGCCACGCGCGACCCGCACGCTCCGGCAACCGTGGTCGTACGGGTTGTCCGCGGTGAAGCGCACCGATCCGGACGCCCGACCACCACCGCGCGGGTGCACTGCGGCCCGCAACGCGATCGTGTCGCCGACCTGGATCGCGTACGCGTACTGGGGGTCGAGCGCGGTCAGGCGGATGCTCGCGGCGGCGTGGTGGCGGGTCTGGGCGAGCGCGGCTCCGCCACTCGTCGCGAGCGCGACTGCGCTCGCGAGTACGCCGATCCCCGCTCGGGCCGCGACGCGGTGGCTCGCTACGGCACGGGAGTTGCGGGGTGGGCGGAGCGTCATCCGGCAGGGACCTTCCAGCCGCGCGTGGCCGCGATCTCCTTGCACGTCGGGCAGAGCGGGTAGCGCTTCGGATCGCGCGACGGGACCCAGACCTTGCCGCACAGGGCCTTCACGGCGGTCCCGTTCACGAGACCCTCGACCACCGACGGACCCGCGGACACGAAGTCGCCGGAGTCCGGCTTGAAGCCTTCGAGCACGATGTGGCTCATGCGCTCGTGGTCGCCGTCGAGCATCGGGTCGACGTGCGCCGGTGCGATGACCGTGTCGAGATCGGACATGTGCTCCCACCTGTCGATACGGGGCCATACGTCGGGCGTGCGGCGGTCCCTCGTCCGCTCATGGTAGCCACGGCCGCCCGCCGCTCGGGGTCGCGACGGCGCGCCCGCATGCGGGGACGCCACTACGCTCGGGCCGCTGCCGGCGTACACGCGCAGCGGCAACGGCGCGCCCGGCTCGCCGCACGCCGGGCGCCGGCGCGAAGGAGACGCGATGACGGAGGAGGCGGAGCGGTCCGAGGAGCGGCCACCGACGGGCGAGCCCGGCGGTGAGAGTCGCGCGGTCTACTGGTCCACGTGGTGGCTCGAACACGCGCAGGACCTGATGTCGATCGTGGTCGGCGTCGTCCTCGTCGCGCTCAGCGCCGTGCTGCTCGTCGCGGGCATCGTCGACTTCGCCCATACGGCCGCCCACGCCTCGGCGCTTACCGCTGCGAACATCCTGCTCGATCGTGTGCTGCTCGTGCTCATCCTCGTCGAGATCGTCCACACGGTCGTACTCTCGCTGCGCGCGCACACGCTCGTCCCGCAGCCGTTCATCGTCGTCGGCCTCGTCGCGGTGATCCGGAAGATCCTGTTCATCCTCGGGAACCAGACGAGGATCCCCACTGCCGAGCTGGCGCTGCTCATCGCGATGGTCGCGGTGTTCGTCGCGGGCCTCATCGCGGTGAGCCTGTTCGGTCGGCTGCTCGTCGAGCGGCCGTCGCAGGACTCTCGCCCGGCGCGGTCGCGCGCCCTCTGGCGCCCCGACCGCGAGGAGTGACGCGGCGGCGAGGTCACCGGTCGCGGTCGGCGCCGAGAAGCGCCCGGCTCGTAGCGATCCCGGCGCGCGCGGCCGCGCGGTCGGGCAGGGCGAGCCGCTCGAGGTCGCGGCGTACGGCGTCGATGGCCTCGAGGTGCGGGGACGGCGAGCGCTCGACTGTGCGCGCGCCGAACGTACGCGATGCCGCCCACGAGCAGTGGAGCTCTTCGCGCGCGCGGCTCAGCGCGACGTAGAGGAGCCGCCGCTCCTCGTCGAGCGCGGCGCGCGTGCGTGCCTGAGCGATCGGCACGAATCCGTCCTCGAGACCGGTGACGAACACGACCGGCCACTCGAGGCCCTTCGCGCGGTGGAACGTCGACAGCGTGACCGCGTCGGCGGTGCCCGGGAAGGCGTCGTTTCGCAGCGCGGCGCGCGCCCACGTCTGGAACCCTGCGGCGGTCGGACGGATATCGTCGACCACGTACTCGCGGGCGAGCTCGGCGAATGCGTCGAGCGCGGCCGCGTCCCCGCGGCCGCCGGACCTGTCCTCGTCGTCCGTGCGCGGCGAGCGGAGGCGCACCGCGAGATCGTCCAGGCACGCGACGAACGCCGCGCTGTCGGTCGCGTCCGCGACGCGCTCGAGCTCCGCGCGCACCGCAGGGAGCGACAAGAGCGCGGTTCCACCACCGGTCCGGAACGGGATCCCGGAGGAGGTGAGGACGAGCTCGAAGGCGACGAGCTGCGCGTTCGTCCGTGCGAGGACCGCGAGCGCGGTCCAGCCGCGTCCGGGGCGGCGGCCGCGACGCAGCGCGGCCGCGACGCCCGCTGCCTCCTCGTCGTCGCTCGCGTACGCGGTGAGCGTCGGAACGGGGCCGTCGGCTCGGCTCGTGCGGGTCCGGGTGGGGTCGGCGCCGCGCGCGCTCGACGCGACGGCGACGACCTGGGCGCTCGACCGGTAGTTGTGCTCGAGCCGGATCACGCGCGCCCCGCGGTGGCGCTCGGCGAAGGTCTCCACGACGTCGGACACCGCTCCGTTCCAGCCGTAGATCGCCTGCCTCGGGTCGCCGACGGCACAGAGGTCGTCGCGGTCGCCGAGCCAGGCGTCGAGCAGTCGCAGCTGCGACGCGGTCGCGTCCTGGAGCTCGTCGACGAACCGGTGGCGGTGGCGCCACCGCGCGGCGGACGCGAAGTCCGGCTCCTGCTCGATAGCCGTCGCGACGACCTGGAGCAGGTCGTCGAAGTCCAGGACGCGACGCCGGCGCTTCTCGCGCTCGTACGCGGCGTAGGTGGACACGACGAGCTCGGTGTCGACGACGCCGGCTCGCCCGGCCCCTTCGGCGGCGGCGGCGTACTGCGCGGGCGTCACAAGGCGCGCCTTCGCCCACTCGATCTCGGCGGCGATCGTGCCGAGCACGTCGCCGCGACCGGCCGGGCGAGCGCGCGGGCCGTCTCGCGGTGCGAGCGCGTACCGGTCGGGCAGGATGCGCGCGATGAGCCTGAGCTTCGAGTCGAGCACGACCGGCGGTGCCTCGTCGCGGTCGAACGCGCGCCGGCGCAGCTCCGCGAGCGCGACCGAGTGGAAGGTGCCGGCGGTGACGGGCTCGGGCAGGCCGAGCGCCGCGAGCCTGCCGCGCAGCTCGCCGGCGGCCCGGCGCGTGAAGGTGAGCGCGAGCGTGCGGGCCGCGGCCGCGGTCCCGTCCGCGGCCCGCCGTGCGATCCGCCTGGTGAGCACCCGCGTCTTGCCGGAACCCGCGCCGGCGACGATGAGCAGGGGCGCGGCATCGGTCATGATCGCCTCGCGCTGGGATTCGTCGCATCCCGCGAGGAGCCGCCTGGTCGTCGCGTCGGCCGTCATCGAGGCGAACCTACTCGGGCGCTGCTCGGCCCACCGTGCCCGTGCGGGGCCGCGTTATCGTCTGCGCCGTGCTCCGAGCCTTCGCGTCGGGCTCGCTCTTCGGCGAGCGCTTCGGCTCATCCGAGCCGTGGGTCGTCGCGCTGCACGGCTGGGCTCGGACCCACACGGACTTCTCGGCCGTGCTCGGGGCGGTGGACGGACCGGGCCGCCCGGGTGGCGCGATCGTCGCCCCCGAGGGCGAGGGCGAGGGCGAGGGCGAGGGCGAGCTGCGACCGGCGCGGCTGGACGCGATCGACGCGATCGCGCTCGACCTGCCGGGGTTCGGCGCAACACCACCGCCACCCGACCCGTGGGGCTCGGCGGAGTACGCGCGCGTGGTCGGCGCGCTGCTCGCCGAGACCGCACCCCGGGTCGTCCTGCTCGGCCACTCGTTCGGCGGGCGGATCGCCGTGCACCTCGCGGCGGCCCACCCGGAGCGCGTCGCGGCCGTCGTGCTGTCGGGCGTCCCCCTGTACCGTCCGGACGGCGGCGCGCGCCGCCCTCCCGCGGCGTACCGGGTCGTGCGAGGGCTCGCCCGGGCGGGCATCGTGGGCGGCGAGCGCCTCGAGCGGGCCCGGCGCCGCTACGGGTCGGCGGACTACCGCGCGGCCTCCGGCGTGATGCGGGACGTCCTCGTCCGGGTGCTCGGCGAGCGCTACGACGACGCGCTCGGCGCGCTCGCGTGCCCGGTCGAGCTCGTGTGGGGCGAGCAGGACCGTGAGGTGCCGGTCGCCGTCGCCCGGCGCGCCGCCGGTGCGCTCGGCGCGGCCACGCTCGTCGTGCTGCCCGGAGTCGGCCATCTGACGCCGACCGAAGCACCGGACGCGCTGCGCGACGCGGTGCTGCGGCACCGGCCGTGACGCTGGCCGCCGAGCTCGCCGCGCTCGTCGCCTGCGCGGGTGCGTCGGTCCCGGGCGCGCTCCGCTGGCTGCGGGTCGCGCAGCGCGAGCACTACCTTCCCGGCGCCGCGACGCGCTTCGCCCGCCGGTGGTGGACGTCCCGCGCCGGCCACGCCGCGCTCCTCGCGGTCGCGGCGGCAGCGGCGGTTGCGCGCGCGTTCCTTCCCGCGGCCGGCCTCGTCGCGGGGGCGGTCGCCGCGACCGGCCCGCC
>DAHUYL010000110.1 GCA_027315255.1 Solirubrobacterales bacterium
CGTGTCGTTCATGATCGCGGCGCAGCCGCCGATCGGCACGCTTCGGAGGAAGCAGCGGCCGAACTCGCGGCGGTAGACGCCGGCGCCTCCCGCCTGCTCGACCCGGCCTGCTCCGAGCGCCACGCGCAGGTCCGCGTGCCCGTGCGCGCAGGGGCCGCCCAGCCCGTTCAGGCAACGCGGACCCGACGGCTCCTGCATGCTCTCGAGCGGCTGCTCGAAGTACAGCCCCTCCTCCGGCCAGACGGCCAGGCCCGGCTTGGTCATCGCCAGGTCGGCCCAGTCGACGATCTTGCCGGGCTCGAACCCGAGCATCACGGTCGCCTCCTGGACGCGCCGGGCGGTCGCGCTGCCGACCAGGTTGTAGCCGAGCAGGACGATGAAGTTGCGAGCCAGGCTCGGGGTGTCGTCGAGGTAGGCGATGTCGTCCAGGCCGGTGCTGTACCAGCTCGCCAGTCCGGTCGTCAGCTCGGGGAAGCTCTCGGCGACGAGCCCGACGACCGTCTTCGGGTGATTCAGCAGCGCGAACGACGGGAGCGTGTAGGGGTTCATGTTGATGCCGTTGTCGATCTGCAGGAACGACGGTCCGAGCTCCTCGGCGAGGCGCATGTGAGCCTGCTGCACGGCGGCGTTGCTGCGCAGCTCGGCGCTCGTGGTGTAGACCGGGTCGCCGGAGCCGTAGAGCTGCTCGGCCGTGCTCGCGCTGACGTTGTCGACCATCAACCCGTCGAAGGCGGCGAGCGCGCGCCTCGCGTACCGGGCGACGAACGCGTCGTAGGAGGGGTTGGCCCCGTTGAGCAGGTACGCCGAGCCGAGACTCGGGGCGGTCCACGTCAACCGGCGACCCGTGCGCGCGTCGTGCACGAACCAGCTCTCGTTCGCGCACGCCCGGTTGGGCTGACGGATGCAGCGCGGAACCAAGAGGCCGAGGCTCGCCTCGCTCCAATCGAGGTTCGGGTCGATGTAGGAGATCGAGGTGCAGTAGGAGATCCCATGTGCGCGACAGATCATCGGCGCGATCGGATGGACCTCGGCGCACTTCGTCTCCGCATAGGTGACCCACTGACGAACGAGCCCGGTCTGCTGCCGGCCGACGCCGTCACAGGAATCGACGTACGCCCACGTGGGGATGTGGTTCGGCGGGGGGGCCGGAGCGCGCACCGGGACCAAGGGCGGCGGCAGGGGCGTCAGCTTGGAGACCGACGCGACCGTCGGCACGGTGGCCTGCGCCGGCACCGAAGCGGGCGGGGTCCGGCCGCCGCCACCGCACGACGCGCAGGCGAGCGCGCTCGCCAGCGCACACAGCACGACTACCGTCGCGCGACGCACGCGCGATTCAGGGATCGCAGCTCGGACGGCTCAGCGGTCCGCGATCGGCACGTACTCGAGCCCGCGACCGCCCGTGTAGATCTGGCGGGGACGGGCGATCTTCTGCTCCGGATCGTCGATCATCTCGAGCCACTGGGCGATCCAGCCACTGGTGCGGCCGATCGCGAACAGGACCGGGAACATCTCGACGGGCATCCCGAGCGCCTCGTAGATCAGCCCGGAGTAGAAGTCGACGTTCGGGTAGAGCTTGCGCTTGATGAAGTACTCGTCCTCGAGCGCGATCTGCTCGAGCTCCATCGCCACGTGCAGCAGCGGGTTCTTGCCGGTCACCTCGAACACCTGCTCGACGGCGCGCTTGATGATCTTCGCGCGCGGGTCGAAGTTCTTGTAGACGCGGTGGCCGAAGCCCATCAGCCGCTCGTTGCCGGCCTTCACGCCTTCGATGAAGTCGGAGACGTTGTGGGTCGACTCGATCCGGCGCAGCATCCGCAGCACCGCCTCGTTGGCACCGCCGTGCAGCGGCCCGTACAGCGCCGCGATCCCGGCGGCGACCGCCGAGTAGGGGTCGACCTGCGAGGAGCCGACGCTGCGCACCGCGCTCGTCGAGCAGTTCTGCTCGTGGTCGGCGTGGAGGATGAAGAGGACGTCGAGCGCGTGCTCGAGTCGCGGGTCGGGCCGGTACTTCAGCTCGGTCATCTTGTAGAGCATCCCGAGGAAGTTGCCCGCGTAGCTGAGGTCGTTGTCCGGGTACACGTACGGCATCCCGCGAGTGTGCCGGTAGGAGAACGCCGCCAGCGTCGGCATCTTCGCGATCAGGCGGATCACCTGGTTGTAGCGGAGCTGGGTGTCCTTTATCTGCGCGGCCTCCGGATAGAAGGTCGAGAGCGCGCCGACCGACGCGAGCAGCATCCCCATCGGGTGGGCGTCGTAGCGGAAGCCCTTCATGAAGTCCTTGATGTTCTCGTGCACGAACGTGTGGTTCGTGATCAGGTAGGTCCACTCGTCGAGCTGGGTCTGCGTCGGCAGCTCGCCGTGGATCAGCAGGTAGGCCACCTCGAGGTAGCTCGAGCGCTCGGCCAGCTGCTCGATCGGGAAGCCGCGGTACTCGAGGATCCCGCGATCGCCGTCGATGTAGGTCACCGCGGAGCGGCACGAAGCGGTGTTCATGTACGCCGGGTCGTACGTCATCAGCCCGAAGTCGGACTCGTCGAGCTTGATCTTGCGCAGCTCGGTCGAGCGAATCGTGCCGTCCTCGATCGGCACTTCGTACGTGCGGCCGGTGCGGTTGTCGGTGATCGTCAGCGTGCTCGATCCGGCTACGCCGGGCTCCTCCACCTGCGCGGTCGTCTCAGTGGTCATGCGTTTCCTCTCAGCCGGGTCTCAGTCCAAGACTAATACGCGTGGGCCGGCGGCCGATCAGCCCGGCGCCGGCCCGCCCTCGTAGCGGCTCTCGGTCGCCGCGCGCTGGCCCTGGTAGTGGCTCCCGAGGCCGGGGCTCCCGTACGGCCGCCGCGCCGGCCGATCGAGCGTCATGAACGACAGCTGCGCGACGGGCAGCCCGGGGTAGAGCTTGATCGGCACCCGGGTCAGGTTGTTGAGCTCGAGCGTCAGCGCACCCCGCCAGCCGGGATCGCAGAAGCCGGCGGTCGCGTGGACGATCAGCCCGAGTCGCCCCAGACTCGACTTTCCCTCGATTCTGGCCACGATGTCGTCGGGCAGCTCGATCCATTCGAGCGTGGTGCCAAGGCAGAACTCGCCCGGGTGGATCACGAACGGCTCCTCCGCGGGGACGACGACCTCCTCGGTCAGGTTGGCCGGCGGGTGGCGCAGGTCGATCGCCGAGGTGCGGTGGTTGTGGAACACCCGGAACGAGTCGCCGAGCCGCAGGTCGACGCTGGCCGGCTGCACGAGCCCCGGATCCCACGGCTCGATCTTGATGTGGCCGTCCTCGACGAGCCGCAGGATCGTCCCGTCCGACAGCACCGACGTGCGCATCGGCGCAGTGTGCCAGCCGGGCGGATCGAGGGCTCAGCGGCGCAGCGCGACCGGCTTGGTCACGAAGCTCGTGATCCGAGCGAGCTCGGCGACTCGGCCGGCAATCTCGTCCGGGCGAAGCCGGGCCACGCGCTCGGTGCCGAACTCCTCGACGTTGTAGGACGCCAGCGCGGTGCCGTACGCCATCGCGCGGCAGAGCAGCTCGTGGTCGAGCGGCTCGTCGGGGTGCGCGGCGAGGAAGCCGACGAACCCGCCGGCGAAGCTGTCGCCGGCCCCGGTCGGGTCGATGACGGTCTCGAGCGGATACGCCGGCAGCGCGAAGAACCCATCCTCGGTGATCATCGCGGCGCCGTACTCGCCCTGCTTGGCGACCACGACGCGCGGGCCCCACTCCCGGATCCTCCGCGCCGCCCGCACGAGGTTCGGCTCCTCGGTCAGCTGGCGCAGCTCGGCGTCGTTGAGCATCAGGCAGTCGACCTCGGCGATCGCCGACATCAGCGAATCGCGAGCGATCTCGATCCACAGGTTCATCGAGTCGAGCGCGACGAACCGCGCCCGCTCGCACTGTGCGCGTACCTGGCGCTGCAGATCGGGCTGGATGTTGGCCAGGAACAGGATGTCGCAGTCGCGCGAGGCGGGCGACAGCTTCGGTGCGAAGTCGGCGAACACGTTCAGCTGCGTGTCCAGCGTCTCGCGATCGTTCAGGTCCCAGCCGTACTCGCCCCGCCAGAAGAACGTGCGCCCGCCGGCGACGTGCTCGATGTCGTCGGTCTGCACCACGCGCGCGCGCAGGACCGCGAGCTCGGGTTCGCCGAAGTCGTCGCCGACCGGCCCGACGACGCGGACCTCGTCGAAGAACGAAGCCGCCAGCGCGAAGTGCACGGCTGCGCCGCCGAGCATCCGCTCGCGCGCGCCGAAGGGGGTCTTGACCGCGTCGAACGCGATCGAGCCGACAACCGTGACGGACATCGGTCCGGCAGGCTACCCGGTCGCGGCTCGGGCGGCGGCTCCGAGCCGCGTCCGGACCCGATCGCCGGCGGGGTCGTAGAGCGGCTCGGCCGCGACCTCGCCCGCCACCCAGCGGCCGAAGATGTCGACCTCCACGGCGGCGCCGACGTCGACCGACGCCGGCAGGTAGGCGTACGCGATCGAGCGCCCGACCGTGTACCCGTAGCCGCCGCTGGTGACCCGCCCGGCAACGTCGCCAGAGCCGCCGACCCGCACCGGCTCGTTGCCGAGCGCAACCGAGCGGGGATCCTCGAGCACCAGGCAGCGCAGCCGCCTGGCGGGGATGCGGCCACCCAAGGCCGTATCCCCGACGAATCCTCCCTGCTTGCCGTCGGCGACGCAGAACTCGAGCCCGGCCTCGTACGGCGTCTCGTCCGGGGTGATGTCGGCGCCCCAGACGCGGTAGCCCTTCTCGAGCCGCAGCGAGTCGATCGCGCGGTAGCCACCCGCAACGAGGCCGTGCGGCCTGCCCGACACCCACAGCGCCCGCCACAGCGACAGCCCGTACTCGGTCGGGCAGTACAGCTCCCAGCCGAGCTCGCCGACGTACGTGACCCGCAGCGCCAGCACCGGGACGTCGGCGAGCGCAAGTTCGCGCGCGCGCATGTAGCCGAAGTCGAGCGGGTCGGGCGTGAGCGGCGCGAGCACGTCGAACGCGCGCGGGCCCCACAGCCCGAAGCACGCCCAGCGCGAGGTCGCGTCGGTCAGCGTCACGGACCCGTCGGCCGGCACCTGGCGCGCGATCCAGGCGCGGTCGTGCTGGCCGAAGGCGGTGCCGGTGACGATCAGGAAGCGGTCCTCGGCGAGTCGCGTGACCGTGAAGTCGCACTCGATCCCGCCGCGGCTGTTCAGCATCTGCGTGTAGGCGATCTGGCCGACGCCGCGCGCGACGCGGTTGTCGCACAGCCGCTCGAGCAGCGCGGCGGCGCCGGGACCCGACACCTCGAGCTTGGCGAACGAGGACTCGTCGAACAAGCCGGCCGCCTCGCGCGTGGCCCGGTGCTCGGCGCCGATCGCCGGCGAGAAGTGCATCCCGGCCCAGCCGCGCGGGCGCAGCTCCGGGTCGCCGGCGGGCGCGTTCGATTCGTACCAGTTGACCCGCTCCCAGCCCGACTTCTCGCCGAACACCGCCTGATGCTCGGCGTGCCAGGCGTACGCGCTCGAGACCCGCAGCGGCCGCCCCGCCTGGCGTTCGTGCCCGGGGTAGCGGATGTCGTAGTAGGTCTCGTAGACCTCCTTGCAGCGCTTCAGCGTGTACGACGGGGACCGATACTGCGGCCCGAAGCGGCGGATGTCCATCTCCCAGACGTCGCTCGGCGGCTCCCCGGCGAGGATCCACGCGGCCATCAGCTTGCCGAGCCCGCCGGCGCCCGCGAGCCCGTGGGCGCAGAACCCCGCGGCGACGTAGAAGCCGCGGAGCTCGGTCTCGCCGAGGCAGAACTCGTTGTCGGGCGTGAACGCCTCGGGGCCGTTGATCAGCCGCGTGACCTTGACGTCCTCCATCAGCGGCACGCGCTTGCGCGAGTTCTCGGCGATCTCCTCGAAGCGAGGCCAATCCTCCTCGAGCAGGCGGCCGTTGAAGTCCGTCGGGATCCGGTCGACGTCGTGGCCGTCGAGCGACCACGGCGCGCTGTGGCGCTCGTAGCCACCCATCACGAGGCCGGCGCCCTCCTCGCGGAAGTAGATCAGCAGGTCGGGGTCGCGCAGCGTCGGCAGGTGAGATATCGGCCCGCCCGCCCCGCGATCCTCGCGGAACGGCTGGGTGACGAGGTACTCGTGCGCGAACGGCACGATCGGGACGCGCACGCCCGCGAGGCGCCCGAGCTCGGCGGCGAACATGCCCCCGGCGTTGACGACGACCTCCGCCTCGATCGGGCCGTGCTCGGTCTGCACCCCGGTGACGCGTCCGCCGCTGACGTCGATCCCGATCACGCGCGTGTGCGTGAACGTGCGGCAGCCGCCGGCGCGGGCGCCGTCGACAAGTGCGTAGGTCAACAGCGACGGGTCGAGGTAGCCGTCGGTCGGCAGGTAGGAGGCGCAGCGGACGCCGTCGGTGACCATCAGCGGGAACAGCTCCCGGGCCTCCTCGGGCGAGATCAGCTCGAGCGCCAGCCCGAACGTCCGCGCCCACGCGACCTGGCGCAGCACCTCCTGCTCGCGCTCGGGCGTGCATGCGAGCCGGATCCCGCCGCACTGGACCCAGCCGCAGTCGAGCGTGCGGTAGAGCTCGACCGAGTCCATCATCAGCGTCGTCAGCGCAACGCTCGAGCGCAGCTGGCCGACGAGCCCGGCCGAGTGGAAGGTCGAGCCGCTCGTCAGCTCGTCGCGGTCGAGCAGCACGACATCGCGCTCGCCGGCCTGCGCGAGGTGGTAGGCGATCGAGGCGCCGCCGACACCCCCGCCGATGATCACGATCCTGGCCCGGCCCGGTAGCTCACGCGGTCGCGGCATGCTCGAGGTACTCCTTCAGTCGCGGGTTTGCGGCGGCCCGCTCGAGCCGCTCGAAGTGCTCTGTGGCGTAGCCTCCGAAGTCAACGTCGAGTTCGGAGATGGCCTGCTGCACGACGCCCCAGGCGGCCTCCCGAGCGTCGGAGACGAGCTTCATCAATGTGAGAGCGGCGCGCCGGCCTTGTGTGGCCGGCGCTCCGTAGTAGGCCGCGAGCAGCCGCGCGTCGGCGTCCTCGTCGAACTCGTTGTTGACCGCGAGGTTGGCGAGGTCGAACAGCCGGTGACCGATCCCGGCGTACTCCCAGTCGACGAGCAGCGCCTCGCCGCTCGCGTCGATCAACAGGTTCCCGTTCAGCAGGTCGTTGTGACATGGGACGGGGTCGTCGAGCGGCAGCCTCCGCGCGACCCGCTGGACCAGGACGCGGGCCCGTTCGAAGGCGGGCGGCGGGGTCCGGTCGCGCCGCGCGAGCAGCTCGGCGTAGCGGTCGAGCAAGTCCGGCACCCAGAACCGCGCGGGCAGCGCCAGCGCGCTGTCGTGGAAGGCACGCAGCGCGCGGGCGAACGGCGCCGGGTCGCGCTTCAGCGCGAGCGGATCGACCCGCGTGGCGGTCAGCGCGAACGCGGTGACCGAGCAGTCCGCGTCGGCGTGGAGCAGCTCCGGCCCGATGCCGAGGCGCGACGCCGCCTGCGCCGCCAGCCGCTCCGCCTCCCGGTCGATCCCTAGCAGCGCGGTGTCCTTGCCGGGGAGACGCACGACGCAGTCGCGCTCACCGAACGTGACGCGGTAGTTGCGGTTCGTGATGCCGCCGTCGAGCGGCTGCGGCGTGCCGCGGCGAGGGCCGAGCAGCGGCTCCAGGCGGGCGAGGATCGCGGTCAGCTCGAGCACTCGAGTCGGAAAACCTAGCGCGTAAGGGCCGGCTCCTATACCTTCTCGTTCGGCCGATGCCGTCCGAGCCGGACGTGAGAATCAGGAGAAGGAGGGGCTGATGGAGCTGAGTGAGCTCGAGTCGAGGGTTGCCGCCGGTGAGATCGACACCGTGCTGCTCGCGATCACCGACATGCAGGGCCGCCTCCAGGGCAAGCGGCTGACCGCGACGCACTTCCTGGACGAGGTCGCCCACCACGGCGCCGAGGGCTGCAACTACCTGCTGGCGGTCGACGTCGAGATGAACACGGTGTCGGGCTACGAGATGTCCTCGTGGGAGCTCGGCTACGGCGACTTCGCGATGCGGCCGGACCTGGCGACGCTGCGACTCGTGCCGTGGCAGCCGGCGACGGCGATGTGCCTGGCCGACCTGGAGTGGGCCGACGGGCGCGAGGTGGTCGCCTCGCCGCGCCAGATCCTGCGCCGCCAGCTCGCACGGCTGGCCGAGCGCGGCTGGAGCGCCAATGCCTCGACCGAGCTCGAGTTCCTCGTGTTCCGCGACTCCTACGAGGAGGCGTGGGCGAATGCCTACCGCGACCTGGTTCCGGCCAACCTCTACAACGTCGACTACTCGCTGCTCGGGACCGCCCGGGTGGAGCCGCTGATCCGGCGGATCCGCAACGCGATGGCAGAGGCCGGGCTGCAGGTCGAGAACTCCAAGGGCGAGTGCAATTACGGCCAGCACGAGATCAACTTCCGCTACTCGGATGCGCTGCGCTGCGCCGACGAGCACTCGATCTACAAGAACGCCGCCAAGGAGATCGCCGCCCAGGAGGGCATGTCGATCAGCTTCATGGCGAAGTACAACGAGCGTGAGGGCAGCTCCTGCCACATCCACTTCTCGCTGGCGGAGAATGGGACCCCACCCACCGCGGGCCTGTTCGCGCGCGACCGCGCGATGTTCGAGTCGTTCCGCGCCGGGCAGCTCGCGTGCCTGCGGGAGCTGACCCTGTTCCTCGCGCCCAACGTCAACTCCTACAAGCGCTACGCGCTCGGGTCGTTCGCGCCGACCACGGTCGCGTGGGGACGCGACAACCGCACGTGCTCGCTGCGCGTCGTCGGCGAGGGGCCGGGGCTGCGATTCGAGAACAGGGCCGGAGGATCCGACCTGAACCCGTACCTGGCGCTCAGCGCGCTGATCGCGGCGGGGCTGCACGGCGTCGAGCGCGAGCTCGCGCTCGAGCCCGAGTACGTCGGCAATGCGTATCTGGCAGCCGACAAGCCACGGCTGCCGACGACGCTGCGCGACGCGCGCGCGCTGTTCGCGGGCTCGGAGGTCGCGCGGGCGGCGTTCGGCGAGGCCGTCGTCGCCCACTACGTGAACGCCGCCGACGTCGAGCTTCAGGCGTTCGATGCGGCCGTCACCGACTGGGAGCGCTTCAGAGGGTTCGAGCGACTATGAGCGGCGCCGCGACACTCGGGGAGAGCTCCGAGCAGGTCACGATCGCGACCTCGCTCGAGCAGGCGGCTTCGCTCGACACGGTGTTCGCGCCGGTCCGCTCGCTGACCGCGTTCGAGGAGACGGTCGACCGGCTCGGCACCGCGATCAGGCTGGGGCTGCTTCCGCCGGGGACGAAGCTGCCGGCCGAGCGCGAGCTGTGCCACAAGCTCGGGATCGCGCGCTCGACGCTGCGCCAGGCGCTCGTGGCGCTGGCCCAGAGCGGCCACGTGCACGCGGTGCGCGGCCGTCGCGGCGGGACGTTCGTGGCCGACCCGCTGCCGCCGGCCCGGCCGCCGGAACCGGCCGTCGTGCGCGCCTGGCGCTCGACCTGCGACCGGCGGATGGCTGTCGAGGTAGGTGTCGCGGTGCTCGCGGCCGACCGTGCGGGCGGCGTCGCGCTCGACGCGCTCGAGGAGGTGGCGAGCGCGCTCGAGGGAATGCTCGACGACTTCGGCGCGTACCGCCAGGCGGACGTGCGCTTCCACGTCGGGCTCGCCGAGACGACCGGCAACCCCGCGCTCGTCACCGCGATGACCGAGGTGCAGGGGGCGATGACCGGGCTGATCGCGCTGATCGCGCACCCGCCCGAGGTGCTCGCCTCCGCCAACGCCCAGCACCGGCGGCTGCTGACGGCGCTGCGCAAGCACGACGAGGCCGGCGCCGCGCGCGCGATGGTCGACCACCTGCGGGGGACCGAGCACGTGCTCGCGGGGTTGATGCCGGGGTCGGCTTGACTTTGTGACGATCAGCCGGAAGTATTCCGCCGCTAAGGACGGACCACAACACCTTTAGGGACACCCTTCGAGGAGGGCCGGCATGAGCGTAGGCAGCACAACCGCAGCTGCAACCGGGACACTTTCGAAAGACGAGCAGCGGCTTGCTGAGCTGGGGTACAAGCAGGAGCTCCGGCGAGGCTGGAGCAGCTTCTCCAACTTCGCGATCTCGTTCTCGATCATCTCGGTCCTGGCCGGGTGCTTCACGACCTACGGGCAGGCGCTCAACAACGGCGGCCCGATCGCGATCTCGATCGCGTGGCCGGTGATCAGCTGCCTGATCCTCTGCGTCGCCTTCTCGATGTCCGAGCTCGCGTCGGCGATGCCGACGTCCGGCGGCATCTACTACTGGGCGTCGAAGCTCGGTGGGCCAGGCTGGGGATGGTTCACCGGCTGGTTCAACCTGATCGGCCTGGTCGCCGTCGTGGCCTCGGTCGTCTACGTCAGCGCCGTGTTCCTGACGCTCCTGCTCGGCTTCATGAACGTCGACTTCATCTTCAACTTCGCCTCGAGCAACGGCCACTACCTGGCCCACGTCGAGTTCGCGATGTTCGCGGTGATCCTGATCGTGCACGGGCTGATCAACGTCTTCTCGAGCCACCTCGTGTCGCTGTTCACGAACGTCTCGGTCTGGTGGCACGTGCTCGGCGTCGCCGTGATCGTCGCGATCCTGATCTTCGGCCCCGCGCACCACGCGAGCTTCTCGACGGTGTTCGGCCACACGATCAACAATTCGGGCTTCGGCCACGGGATGTTCTGGTGGTACGTGCTGCCGCTCGGCTTCCTTTTGACGATGTACACGATCACCGGCTACGACGCCTCGGCTCACATCTCCGAGGAGACGCACGGCGCCGACGAGTCGGCGCCCAAGGGGGTCTGGCGCTCGGTCTTCTACTCGGCCGTGATCGGCTGGATCGTGCTGCTCGCGATCACGTTCGCGTTCCAGAAGAGCAAGGAGCACGCGATCCTCACAACCGCGACCGGCTATCCCGCGATCGCGATCTTCCAGAGCGCGCTCAGCTCGACGGCGCTGAAGGTGGTCATCCTGATCTCGACCGTAGGGCAGCTGTTCTGCGGGATGGCGTGCGTGACCAGCGGCTCGCGGATGACGTTCGCGTTCTCGCGCGACGGCGCGATCCCCGGTCACAACCTGTGGCGGCGGCTGGGCAAGAACCGCACGCCGACCTGGTCGGTGGTGTTCGTGGTCGTGTTCGCGTTCATCATCACGATCCCGGCGTACTTCCCGAACTCCGCAAACGTCCCGGTGGCGTTCCTGGCGGTCACCTCGATCTCGGTGATCGGCCTCTACATCGCGTACGTGATCCCGACGTACCTGCGCTGGCGGATGGGCGACAGGTTCGTGACGGGACCATGGACGCTCGGCGCCAAGTACAAGTGGGTCAACATGATCGCGGTCGTGTGGGTGCTGGTGTGCGTCGTGATCTTCTCGCTCCCGTTCTCGCCGGGCGGCGTCCCGTGGAACAGCGCGTTCAGCCTCAACGCCGTCAACTACGCGCTCCCGGTCACGCTCGCCGTGATCGTCGGGGTGAGCGTCTGGTACGCGGTGTCGGCGAAGAACTGGTTCAAGGGGCCGATCCGGACGATCGAAGAACCCGACGCGGCGCCGATTCCGCACGGCATCGGCGCGGCACCATGATCCGCGAATGAGCGGAACGCTGACGGTCGTCGAGCCCGCCACCGAAGGCGTGCTCGAGGAGATCCCGCGGGCCGGCGTCGAGGAGGTCGACGCCGCCGTCGCGGCTGCGCGGGCGGCGTTCCCGGGGTGGCGGGCCCTCGCCCCGGGCGAGCGGGCGGCGCGACTGCGCTCGCTCGTGGCCGCGATGGAGGCCGAGCACGAGTCGCTGTCGGTTCTGGAGGCACGCAATGCCGGCAAGCCGATCGCCTCGGCGCGCGGCGAGGTCGGGATGGCGATCGAGACGATCCGCTACTACGCGGCCGCGCCGGAGCGGCTGCTGGGAGACACGATCCCGGTCGCCGGCGGTCAGGCGTTCACGTTCCGCGAGCCGCTCGGCGTCGTCGGGCTGATCACGCCGTGGAACTTCCCGCTGGCGATCGCCTGCTGGAAGCTCGGGCCGGCGCTCGCGGCCGGTAACACGGTCGTGCTCAAGCCGGCGGAGCTGACGCCGCTGACGGCGCTCCGGTTCGGCGCGCTGGCCGACGCCGTGCTCGGTCCGGGCATCGTCAACGTCGTGGCCGGGCCCGGGCGCACGTGCGGCGCCCGGCTCGTCGAGCACCCGGACGTGGCCAAGATCGCGTTCACGGGCTCGACCGAGGTCGGCCGCTCGATCGCGGCGGGCGCGGCGCAGACGATCAAGCGGGTGACGCTCGAGCTGGGGGGCAAGTCGCCGAACGTGATCTTCGCCGACGCCGATCTGGAGCTGGCGGCGGCGAGCGTCCCCGGCTCGGTGTTCGACAACGCCGGGCAGGACTGCTGCGCGCGGTCGCGGATCTTCGTGCAGGAGCCGGCCGTCGAACGCTTCATGGAACTGCTCGAGCGGGCCGTCAAGTCGTTGCGGGTCGGCGATCCGCTCGACGAGCGCACCGAGATGGGGCCGCTGATCTCGGCCGCTCAGCGCGAGACCGTCGCCTCGTTCGTCCCGGACGGTGCGCCCGTCGCGTTCCGCGGCTCGGCGCCCGACGGCCCCGGCTACTGGTTCCCGCCGACGGTCCTGTACCCGATCGCCCCGGATGCGCGGGCGGTGCGCGAGGAGATCTTCGGGCCGGTCGCGTGCGTGATCCCGTTCGCCGACGAGGCCGACGCGATCGCGATGGCCAACGACACGATCTACGGGCTGTCGGGGTCGATCTGGACGGGCGACGGGGCACGGGCGCTGCGGGTCGCCCGCGCGATCGACACGGGCGTGCTATCGATCAACTCCAACAGCTCGGTGCGGGTCACGACGCCGTTCGGGGGCTTCAAGCAGTCCGGCTACGGGCGCGAGCTCGGCCCGCACGCGCTCGATGCCTACACCGAGGTCAAGTCCGTCTACTACGCAACTGGAGCCCGAGATTGAGTCGCTTGTCCGAGAAGGTGTGCGTGATCACCGGCGCGGCCGGTGGGATCGGTCGCGCGACGGCGGAGCGCTTCGCCGCCGAGGGCGCCCGCGTGGTCGGCGTCGACCTGCGCCAGCACGAGGTCGGCGCGCTCGCGTTGAGCGCCGACCTGACCGACGAGGCAGCGGTCGCCGAGCTGTACGGGCGGATCCGCTCCGAGCTCGGCCGGATCGACGTGCTGTTCAACAACGCCGGGATCTCGCCGACGGACGACGCCTCGGTGCTCGACACCTCACTCGAGGCGTGGGAGCGGGTGCAGGCCGCGAACCTGCGCAGCGTGTTCCTGTGCTGCAAGCACGGGATCCCGCACCTGCTCGAGGGCGCAGGAGGGTCGGTGATCAACACCGCCTCGTTCGTGGCGGTGCTCGGCGCCGCCACGTCGCAGATCTCCTACACGGCGTCGAAGGGCGGCGTGCTGGCGCTGAGCCGCGAGCTGGGAGTCGAGTTCGCGCGCCGCGGCGTGCGGGTGAACGCGCTGTGCCCGGGGCCGGTCGACACGCCGCTGCTGCGCGAGCTGTACGCCAAGGACCCGGAGCAGGCAGCCCGCCGGCTCGTGCACGTGCCGATGGGCCGCTTCGGCCGTGCCGAGGAGATCGCCGCGGCGGCGCTGTTCCTGGCCAGCGACGACTCGTCGTTCATGACCGCCCAGGCGCTGCTCGTCGACGGCGGGATCGCGGGCGCTTACACGACGCCGCTCTGATGTTTGTAGCGCGTAGTATTTGTGTTACGAACGATTGGCGGTGCGCACTGCCTGAATAGACTGGGGCGGTGATTCCCGGAGTTCCGCCGCCCGGCGACAGCGACCGGGACATGCCGGGGATGCACCCGGTGCTCGCAGGCCACACCGGCTTTCTCCTGAGTCGCGTCGGCGGCAAGGCGCGCAGGCGGTTCGCGGCCAGGCTGGCGGACGTCGGCCTCAACTTCAGGATGTGGGGCGCGCTCAGCGTGCTCGACGCCGAGGGGCCGATCACGCAGCAGGCGCTCGGGCGCTGCGTCGGGATCGACCCGAGCTCGATGGTGGCGACGATCGACGCGCTCGAGGCGGCCGGCCTGGTCGAGCGCCGCCCGCACCCGTCCGATCGCCGGGCACACGCGCTGGCGATCACCCCCGCCGGCCGTGCCACGCTCGCCGACGGGCGCCGGCTCGCCGCCGACGCGCAGGAGGAGCTGCTGTCGCTGCTGAGCGCCGAGGAGCGCGGGCAGCTGCACCAGACGTTGCTGAAGCTGGCTACCGCCTGATCACGCAGGGGCGGGCGTGCGTCGCCGGCGGCGCAGCTCGCGCGCGGCCGTGTAGCGCTCGCGCGCGTGCTGGGTCGCGAGCGCACTCCCGACTCCGAGCAGGGTCCAGGTGACGGGATCCTCGAGGAAGTCGGCATACAGCATCGTGTGCATCACGAGCGCGAGGAAGGCCGCGGCGATCGCGGCCCGGGCCGGCAGCGCGCCGCTCGAGTCGAACACCGTCCGCAGGGCCGTGAGGACGAGCGCCAGGTAGACGATCAGCCCGAGCAGCCCCTGCTCGGCGGCGACCGTGATCGGGATCGTATGAGAGTCCGACAGCGAGCTCGAGATCGCCGGGTTCTGATGCTTGTACTCGACCGAGAAGCCGCCCGAGCCGTAGCCGTACAGCCACTCGTCGCCGAACATGCGCAGGCCGCCGGTGATCAGGTTGGCGCGACCGCTGGAGGCATTGTTGAGCCCCTGGTTGAGGCCGAACGTCTTCGGCGAGATCGCGACCGCGGCGCCCCCGAGCACGAGCACGGCGGCGGCCGCGATCAGCACCGGGCGCATCCGCCAGCGCAGCGCCGCCAGCGTCGCCATCCCGACGAGCAGCGCTCCCAGGCTCGACCGCGACAGCGTCAGCACGAGCCCTCCCCACAGCACCGCCAGGACGGCAGTAGCGGCCAGCTGCCGCCGACGGCTCGGCTCGTACAGCAGCACCGCGACCAGCAGGATCATCACGAGCGCCAGGTAGCGTCCGAAGATGTCGGGGTCGAAGAAGACCGAGTTGACGGTGAAGTACGGGTGATTCGAGTTGGTCGCGATCAGCTTCGGGTTGAGCAGGATCGACTTCGTCGCCTCCTCGACGAAGCCGAGGCACGCGAACACGACCGCGAGCGCCGCCGTCGCCACCAGGCAGCGGGTGAGCAGCTCG
Organism: Solirubrobacterales bacterium; assembly: GCA_027315255.1. Lineage (GTDB taxonomy): Bacteria > Actinomycetota > Thermoleophilia > Solirubrobacterales > Solirubrobacteraceae > Palsa-465. Next base: position 15,144 of record DAHUYL010000110.1, read on the forward strand.
CGATCCCAGCTCAGCTCGCGCAACTGCCGCTGCAACAGCGCGAACGGCACGTAGAAGAACACGGTGTTGCGCAGTGCCGACTGGAAGTCGACGGAGTAGCTCGCCTGGAGCGCGTACAGCACCAGGAACGCGGCGAGCAGCTGCTCGAAGCGGTGAATCCCGGCGCCGCCGGCCACCGGGCCGGCGGCGCCGTCGTCGAAACCGAGCCCGCGGCGAGGCGCGGGAGCGGCGCGGCGGCCGGACAGGACCGGCACCAGCCACGCGAGCGCCGCCGCCGCGATCACCACGTACAACGGAACCAGCAGGTTGTAGGTGTGGCCGCCGACGGAGATCGGGATCCTGAACGGGAGCGCCACGACCGTCAGCGGCCCGAGCAGCCGCGGACGTCGTGCGATCGCGACCGCGAGCGCCGCGACCAGCACGACCCCGAGTGCGGCGGCCACGGCTGCGACGGGCGGATGACGGTGGATCACGTCGAGCTGGGGGGAGCGCCAGATGTCGGCCAGCAGCAGCACCGGCGCGAGCACGAGCGCTGCGAGCATCGCCCAGGCTCGGGAGGAGTCCTCGCGGGCGAGCAGGACCGCGGCCGCCAGCGCCGCGACGGCGATCACGCCGAGCCGCGGAAGCGGGCCAGTCAGCACGGCGAACGCGATCACGCGCGCAGAGGCTAGTGATTCCTCTACGCTGCGCCGCGATGCGACTCGCCAAGATCCTGATCGCCTGCGGGCTGACCGCCGTCGCGTGCGGCGCCTGCGGGATCACCGCCAAGCCACTGGCGGGGACCGCGAGAATCGACCTCGCACCCGGCAACCACGCCAAGTTCAACGACCCGCGCGTCAAGCACGTCCGCTGCCTGCGGCAGCACCACTTCCCGATCCGCCAGTACTACGCGGGCAGCGGGGCGCTGCCGGCGATCCAGGTCGGTAAGCCGGGGGTCGGCCCGAACGTCGTGTTCGAGCCGACGCCGGGCATGGCCCAGGGTGCGCAGATCAACGACACCGCCCCGGGTGCGGAGGTGATCGGCGCCGCGCTGCTGTACCCCAACGCCGAGCCGGCGGGGAAGCTCAAGACGATCGAGACGTGCGTGGCGCTCGGCGTGACCGGCTGATCGCCCACGCCACCCCGCCGCCCGAGCGGCCAATCCCTCTAGAATGACCCGGCTTCCGCGCTGTCAGGCAGCGCGGCTGTGCACGCGCCCGCACCGCCGGCATCCGAACTGCACCTGAGGTGTGGCGGTCAGGAGAACCCACGTGTCCGTACCCACCGCAGAGCCGACAGCGCCCAGCCGCGGCGCCGAGCAGCACCGGCCGCCAGGCCATTTCGCCCGGGGCGTGTTCGAGGGTGGTCGCGTCTACGCGTGGATCATCGGCGTCGCAATCCTGATCGCGGCGCTGTCGCTGTCGATTCCCTCGACCCCGAGCTACGACCCGTGGTCGTGGCTGGTGTGGGGGCGCGAGATCCTTCACGGCGGCCTGCACACGCCCGGGGGACCGACGTGGAAGCCGCTGCCGGTCATCTTCACGACCGTGCTCGCGCTGTTCGGCTCGGCGCAGCCGAACCTGTGGCTCGTCGTGGCTCGCGCCGGAGCCGTCGTCGCGACCCTGATGACGTTCAAGCTGGCGGCACGGCTGACGTGGTGGTTGCGGGCCGAGCTCGCCGAGCTGGACGAACGGGTCGACCGGCGGGCGGTCGTCGCGCGGTTGATCGACTTCGCCCCGGCGGCGATCGCCGGCGTGATCGGATTCGTGGGGCTGGCGCTGTCGGGCAACCTGCTGTCCAACAGCGCGCTCGGTTATTCGGAGGGGTTCGCGACCGCCGCGCTGCTGATCGGGGTCGAGCGCCACCTCGACGGTCACCCGCGCCAGGCGTTCGCGATCGCCTTCCTGGCGGCTCTGGACCGGCCCGAGATCTGGCTGTTCTGGGGTTCGTACGGGCTGTGGCTGATGTGGCGCGACCCGGGCTCGCGCCGGCTCGTGATCGGGCTCGCGCTGCTGACCCTGTTCCTCTGGTTCGTGCCGCAGAAGTGGGGTGGCGGGTCGTGGTTCAGCGGCGTCGCGCGCGCCCAGCACCCCCGCAAGAACAGCCCGGCGTTCGCCGCCTGCCCGTTCTGCACCGAGCTCGCCAAGCATGCCTGGACGCTCGTGCTGCACCGCGTCGCGGTGGCGGCGATCGTCGTGATCGCGGCCGCCGGCTGGGTGCTCGCCCGGGCCTGCCGGGGTACCCCGCTGCGAGCGCTGCCGAGCTGGCGGCCGGCCGGTCGCCGCCAGCGCGCGCTGCTCGCGCTCGCCACCTGCGGGCTGTTCGGCTACGGCTGGTGGATCCTGATCGCGCTCGAGACGCAGGCCGGCTTCTCCGGCAACGACCGCTACCTGGTGATCGGCTCCGGCTTCATCGACATCTGCGGCGCGGCGGGATTCGGCTGGGGGGCGATCGAGCTGGCGCGCTGGGCCCGAAGGCTGGTGCCGCGGCTGCGCGAGCGGCTGGGGCCGCGTCCCGCGCTGCTCGGCGCCAGCGCACTGGCGGCGGTCGTGTACGCATTCGGCCCCAACTGGGTCGCCCCGAACCTGATCGACATCACCAAGACCCACCACTCGCTCGTCTTCCAGGCGACGCTGCGCAAGGACCTGGTCGCGCTGATCGACAAGGCCGGCGGCGTCAAGGCGCTCGAGCACTGCGGCGCCGGCCGCGTGATGGTCGAGGGCTTCCAGGTCCCGATGGTCGCCTGGTACTTCAACACGCGGACGATCGACATACTCGACCAGCCGAACGTCAACGCGCAGAACGTGGCGCTCCCGGTCGGCGGTCCCTGGCCGAACGTGATCTTCCAGGATCGCGACACCGGGAACCGCCACCAGCCACTGCTGCCACTGGTGGCGACGATCAAAGCGTGGCAGGCGCAGGGCGCGCATTACCTGTTCCGCATCACGAAGGAGATGTACTTCTTCGAGGACTGCCGCCCGCAGCCCAACGACCCGCCGCAGGCGTATCAGAGCTGATGGCGATCACCGCGCCAAAGCGACCCGAGTACGCGTTCGACGGGCTCGACCTGCCGCTCCCCGCGTGGGCCTCGCGGCGCCCGGCGTGGGTCGCCCACGTACCCGAGTGGGCATGGGTCGGAGCCTTCATGGTCGTCCTCTGCGGCTTCTCGCTGTACATCCGAACGCGCGCGCTCAGCGGCCAGTACTGGATGGACGAGGCGATCACGGTCGGGATCGCCTCGCACCCGCTGACGGCGATTCCCGGCGTGCTGCGGATGGACGGGTCCCCGCCCCTCTTCTACATGCTCCTCCACGTCTGGATGTCGTGGTTCGGCAACGGCGAGATGGCAACCCATTCGCTGACGGTGCTGATCGGGATGCTGACCGTGCCGGTCGGCCTGTGGGCCGGCTGGAGCCTGTTCGGCAGGCGCGCCGGGCTGATGGCCGCCGTCCTGTTCGCGACGAACTCGTTCATCACGATCTACGGGCAGGAGACGCGGATGTACGTGCTGATGGCGCTGCTCGGGCTGCTCGCCACCGCCGGCTTCCTGCACGCGTTCGTCTACCGACGACGTCGCTACGTGGTGCTGTTCTCGGTGTCCCAGGCGCTGATGCTGTACACGCACGCGTGGTCGCTGTTCTTCGGCGCCGCGTCGCTGCTTGCGCTCGCCGTCCTCTACCGGACGGGCAGCGAGCAGACGCGCGAGCACCTGATCCGCGACGGCCTCCTCGCCTACGTCGGGGCAGGGGCGCTGTTCCTGCCGTGGCTGCCCACGTTCCTGTTCCAGACGACCCACACCGCCGCACCGTGGGATACGGCGCCCAACTTCGGTGCGCCGATCCAGCTGTCGCGCAACGTGCTGGGCGGCGACCGCATCACGGTCGCGCTGGTCACCGGCACGGTCATCGGACTGTCCGGGCTGGTCACCGGCCGCGGCCGCGGAACGCGCGATGCGCGGGCGATGTGGGCGATGGTGATCGTCGTGACGGTGACCCTGGCGCTGGCGTGGATCGCGTCGCGGATCACGCCGGCGTGGGTGCCGCGCTACTTCGCGCCGATCGTCCCGGGGATCCTGCTGCTCGGCGCGATGGGGCTCGCGCGCGCCGGGTTGATCGGCCTCGTCTGCGTGGTGATATCGGTCGCGTTCCTGCTCGCTCCCGACGTGTACGCGCCGATGCTCAAGAGCAACATGCAGGACGTCGGCGGCGAGATGGCGCCGCACCTGCACCGCGGCGACCTCGTGATCGTCGGTCAGCCCGAGCAGACGCCGCTCGCCTACTACTACCTGCCGGCCGGGCTGCGGTTCACGAACACCTCCGAGAGCAGGGTGCTGAAGGACCCGACGTTCATGAACTGGATCAACGCGCTGACGCGGCTGCGCCACACCAACCCGCAGACGGCGATCCCGAAGCTGCTCGCGACCGTGCAGCCGGGGCAGCAGGTGCTCTACATCCGGCCGATGACGCTCGGCGCGGCGAACTGGGGGGCGCCGTGGACCTTGCTGGTGAGACGGCGCGCGGCGCAATGGGGTGCCATCCTTGGCTCCGACAAGCAACTCGTCCCAGAGGCGTGGGCGCCACACAACTTCGTGGGGGCCTGCTGCGTCGCCGACCTCGCCATCCTCTACAAGAAGGTGTCCTGACCTTGCCCGAGCCCAGTCTGACAGCCATGCCCGCACGCGGCGCCGAGATCACGCCCGAGCGGCCGGTGGTCGTGCTGGGCGGTGGGCCGGCGGGCCTGACCGCCGGCTACCTGCTGGCCAAGCAGGGCAAGCCGGTGATCGTGCTCGAAGCGACCGACCAGGTCGGTGGGATCGCCCGCACCGAGGTCCGCGACGGCTACCGCTTCGACCTCGGCGGTCATCGCTTCTTCACCAAGGTCAAGGAGGTCGACGACCTCTGGCACGAGATCATGGAGGAGGAGTTCCTCAAGCGCCCGCGGAAGAGCCGGATCTACTGGAACGACAAGTTCCTCGAGTACCCGCTCCAGGGGATGGACGTGATCAGGAAGCTCGGCCCCGTCGAACTGGCGCGCTGCCTGCTGTCGTACACCTGGGCCGCGCTCAAGCCCAAGCGCAGGGAGGAGTCGTTCGAGGACTGGGTCTCGAACCGGTTCGGCCGGCGCCTGTACAACCACTTCTTCAAGACCTACACGGAGAAGCTGTGGGGCGTCCCGGCCACCGAGATCCGGGCCGAGTGGGCCGCCCAGCGGATCAAGGGCCTGTCGTTCTTCGCGGCCGCCAAGGCCGCGTTCCTCGGCAACGAGGGCAACAAGATCAAGTCGTTGATCTCCGAGTTCAACTACCCGCGTTACGGCCCCGGGCAGATGTGGGAGCAGATGACCGCCGACATCCGCGCGCAGGGGGGCGAGGTCCGGCTGAGCGCGCCGGTCACGCGGCTGGTGATCGAAGGCGGGCGCGTGGTCGAGGTCGTGGCTGGTGGCGAGCGGCTGACGCCGTCGCACGTGATCTCCTCGCTGCCGCTGCGCACGACCGTCGGGATCGCCGCGCCGGAGGCGCCCGGGGCGGTCCGCGACGCGGCCCGCGGGCTTCGCTACCGCGAGTTCCTGACGGTGCTGCTGGTGATCGAGGGCGCCGACATGTTCGACGACAACTGTATCTACATCCACCAGCCCGGCGTGCGCGTCCTGCGGATCCAGAACTTCAGGTCCTGGAGCCCGTGGATGGTGCCGAAGGGCTCGGACGACGCGTCGATCGGGATGGAGTACTTCTGCTTCGAGGGCGACGATCTGTGGACGATGTCCGACGACGACCTCGTCGCGATGGCCAGCCGCGAGATCGAGAAGCTCCATCTGGCCCGCGCCGACAACGTCAGGTTCGGCTTCGTCGCCCGCGTCCACAAGGCCTATCCGATCTACGACGCCGAGTACAAGCAGCGGGTCGCGACGATCCGCGGCTGGCTCGAGACGATCGCCAACCTCCAGCAGGTCGGACGCAACGGGCTGCACCGCTACAACAACTCCGACCATTCGATGCTGACCGCGATGCGCGCGGTCGACAACATCCTGCTCGGCACCGAGCACGACATCTGGGCCGTCAACGCCGAGAGCGTCTACCACGAGGAGCACCAGGAGAACGAGGAGCCCTACCGTCAGGCGCCCTCGACCCCGGCGATGGAGCAGCCGCTCGCCCAGGAGAAGTAGTGCGCGCGCGCCGCCAGCTTGCAGCCCTCCTGGTCGCCACCGCGGCGCCGCTCGGCTGGCTGCCGGCAGCAGCGCTCGCCGCCGGGAGCACGAGCGTCGCGCTCCCCGGCGGAACCTCCCCGTTCTCGCCCGGCGTGCCGTACACGCCTCCGGCGACGACCACGGCGACGAGCCCGAGCGTCGTCAACGTCACGACGACGAGCAGCGCCTCGGGCGGCATCAGCGGGACCGACGCGATCCTGATCGCGATCGGCGCGGTCGTCGTGCTGTCGGCGATCGCGTACTTCATCTGGGCCGATTCCAAGCGTCACGCACGGGTTCGGACGGCGACCGCCGGTGTGGGCGGCGACAGGCGCAGCGGGTCGAAGACGCCGCCGAGGTCGCGCAAGCTGTCGCCGGCGGAGCGGCGGCGGCGCAAGCGCGGGCGGGCGCGGTAGACGCGGTCAGCGTGGGGCCTGGCTCGGGGACCTCCTCCCCACGCAACGCTCTCGGGGGGTCGGGGCTGGTGCGGCTGCTGGGTGGTTGGGCGTTTGCGCCTGGGGCTGGGCGAAGGTCTAGGTCAACGAGCTCGGTGATTTGCCGATAAATGGTGGTATGGGTGCGCGCCTGCGTCGCCGCGAGTTCGATCGGGAGGGCGGGCAGGCGCTCGTGATCACGATCTTCTGCCTGTTCGCGATCTTCGCCTGTGCGGCGCTGGCGATCGACATGAGCCGGATCTGGGTCGCGCGGCACCAGGCTCAGGTTGCGGCCGACGCGGGCGCGCTCGCCGCCGCGCAGGCGATGGAGACGACGACCGTCGGGAGCACGATCACGACCGCCGGATCGACGCTTGCAGGCGCCAACGACGGCGGCGGGACCTCCACGATCTCCCAGCTGACGAACAGCGGCGGTAACGAGGCCGAGGCGCAGGTCAACAACCGGGTCAACCTGCTGTTCGGCAACGTCCTGGGCGTCGGCAGCGACGGCGTCGGGGCCAGTGCGGTCGCGCAGGTTCAGTCGAACACGACGCAGGTCGTCGACGGGAACATCAGCCCGGCCGGCTGCGGCAACGGCACCGACGACTTCTGTGAGTACTACGCGACGTCGTCCTGCAACGGGAACTCGCAGTACTCGTGGGCGTTCTCCGGTCCGACGATCGGGACCGGGCCCTGGTCGATCTACACCGGATACAACGACAGCACCAACACCTTCGAGTGCAGCTCCGTCAACCTGCAGGACTGCAACGGCGCCGTCGGCGGCGGCTGCATCGACCAGAACGGAAACCCGATCACCAACGAGGTCGTGGACCTCAACGGCGACTCGGTCGGCGGGATGTACCAGACGGTCGCTACCACGGCCGGCGCGCAGTACGAGCTGTCGTTCCTGCTGACCGGAAACCCCGCGGGTGAGAGCTGCGTCTACGACACGTTCACCGGCTACGTCCAGATCAACGAGAACGACGTCAACGGCCCGCTGCTGGCGGCGCAGGACTTCTCCCACACGAATCAGTGCGCGTCCGACACCGAGACGGCGACCTTCCAGGTCGTGACGGTGCCGTTCGTCGCCAAGTCCTCGTCGACGACGCTGATCTTCCAGAGCACGACCTGCACGGGCCAGAACGGCTACACCGGCGACACCTGCCCGACGAGCCCGCGGAACTACTGGTACTACGGGCCAGAGGTGACGAACGTCGAGCTGACGTACCCGTCGATCGCGCTCGTGCAGTGACGTCACGCGCCCCAGCCGGGCACTAGCCGGTCGGGACGACCGCGCCCTGGCCGGTGACGCTCGTGGCGAGGTGGGCCGGATGTCCGCTGAACAGGATCGTGCCGGTGCCCGAGACGGAGGCATCGAGGCTGCGCGTGGCGAGCAGCGTGATCGTGCCGTCGCCGCGCAGCGCGGCCGCGACGTCGCCGGCGCTCAACTGTCCGAGCAGCACGGTGCCCGAGCCGTCGAGCGCCACAGCGAGCCGCGCGGTCGTCCCGCTGGCGCTGATCGTGCCGCTGCCGGGCAGCTCGATCGCGAGCGTTCGCGCGTCGATCCCCGTGACGGCGAGGTTGCCCGAGCCGTGCAGCACGATCCGGTCGATCGCGGGGACGGTCACCTCGACGAACATCGGCGTCCGCGCGCTGAGGTTCCCGGGCGCCGTGCCGATCTCGAGGATCTTCGAGCGGACCGTCGTCGTGACGCGCCCGAGCAGGTTGGTGTCGGCGTGGACGACGACGGACTGGCGCGGGCCGACGCGCACGGTGACGTTGTTCGCCCCGGCGAGCTCCACGCCGGTGAACGGCGCGACGGTTCGCGTCTGCGTGGCGGCCTGCCCCGAGCCGGTGCCGGCCGGCGGCCCGGAGTCGCTGAGGTCGCCGGCTGCCGCCAGCACGATCACGATCGTGGCGAGCAGACCGACGGCGACGACCGCCGGCGCACGCAGGCGATGCAGCGGTGTCCTGCGGTGGTGCAGCGGTCTCCTGCGGTGGTGCAGCGGTGCCGGATTGACGCTCAAGGACCGTCCTCCGCGACAACCGTCTCACGTCCTGGCGGACGCCACATCGGTGACGGACCGACGTCGGCCGGTTCGGAACTACGCGCCGGCGGCCGGGGGCAATCGACCGGCCGCCGCGGTGGCGTCCCGCAGACGCCGGGCGAGCGGGTCCGTGAGCGCCCCGGGCTCGAGCTGCCAGCGCCAGTTGCCACCGCGACGGACGGGGTTGTTCATCCGGGCGTCGCTTCCCAGACCGAGGACGTCCTGGGCCTGGAGCATGCAGACACGGGCGGGCGACGTGAGCGCCAGGCGGATCAACGCCCACCACGGCTCGGGCTCGGCAACCTGAGCCGCGCGCAGCTGCGCGTCGACCTCGGCGCGGATCCGCGGCGGCGCCGATTCGTAGAAGCCCCGGGCGGTGTCGTGGTCGTGCGTGCCGGTGTAGACGAACCGGTGCTCGGTGTGGTTCGGCGGCCGGTGCGGGCTGCGGGGGGCACGCCGGTCGAAGCCGAACTGGAGCACGAGCATCCCCGGCAGCCCGAACTGGTCGCGCAGCGCCACGACCGGCGGGGTGATCACACCCAGGTCCTCGGCGACCAGCGGCAGCCGGCGCGCGGTCACGGCCGCGAGCGCAGGTTCCGACGGCGGAGCTGGGGAACCCCCAGGGCCGGCGCCCACACCGGGCGCCGGCCCCGCACCGAGTGCGTCGAACAGCGCCCGCCCCGGCCCGCGCTTCCAGGCGCCCCGGCGCGCGTCCCGGTCGCCGACCGGCACCGCCCAGTAGGAGACGAACCCGCGGAAGTGATCGAGCCTGGCGGCGTCGAACAGCTGGAGCGTGCGGCGCACGCGCCCGGTCCACCAGCGGAAGCCGTCGCGGCGCATCGCGGTCCAGTCGTACAGCGGGTTGCCCCACAGCTGCCCGCGATCCGAGAACGCATCGGGCGGGACTCCCGCGACGGCGCCGCGCTGGAACAGCTCCGGGTGGGCGCGGTGATCCGCGCTGCCGGGAGCGACGTAGATCGCGACGTCGCCGAGCAGCCGCACGCCGCGGGCGTGCGCGTAGTCGCGCAGCGCGGTCCATTCGCGGTCGAAGCGGACCTGGTCGGCGAGTGCGCCACGCCCGGCGAACCGGGTCCAGTCCTCGATCCAGGCCGACTCGCGCTCGCGAAAGGCGTGCGCCTCAGCGGTGCCGACCGGCGCCCGCGGCGACTCCAGGAACCCGGGCCAGGCGGCGAACGCCGACCCCGACCGGTAGGGCGAGCGCGCGCGATCGGGCGGTCCCAGCGGCAGCAGCTGCCACCACGACTGGCCCGCCGCCGCCAGCCAGTCGACGAACCGGTAGGCCTCACGCCCGAGCCGGCCACCGGGCAGCGAGCTGAGATGCAGCTGCACCCCGCTCGCCCGCGGCCAGTCCCCCGATCGCTGGATGTTCACATGCTGGTGTTTACCCAACGCTGCCAGCCGGTTAGCTTTCAACTGAGGATGTCCACGCCCGTTTCCTATCGAACTGCGGCCGCTGCGCGTGCGCGGCGGCCCCGCGGCGCCGACGATCCGCCGCAGCGGATCGTGATCCAGTACCCGGCGCCCGTCGTCGACGGCGGCGCCTACCCGGTCAAGCGCGTCGTCGGCGACACCGTCGCGGTCTCGGTCGACGTCTTCCGCGACGGTCACGACCTGCTGCGCGCCGTCGTCAAGTACCGGCCCCCCGAGTCACGACGCTGGCGCGAAACCGAGCTGCGCCGGATCGACGAGCACCTCGGCGGGGTGCGCTGGGCCGCGAGCTTCGCCGTCGACCGCCCCGGCCGCTGGCTGTACGCGTTCGAGGCGTGGAGCGATCGCTTCGGCACGTGGCGCGACGAGCTGCAGCGCAAGGTCGCAGCCCGCCAGCACGACCTCGCCGGCGAGCTGTCGGAGGGGGTGCTGCTGCTGCGCGAGGCGGTCGACCGAGCCCGTACGAAGCGCGACATCGACCTGCTCGAGCAGGCGCTCGAGAAGCTCGAGGACGTGGACGCGAACGAGGCCGAGCGGCACCGCGCGGCGCTGTCGGAGGACGTCTACGAGGCGATCAGGCGCGAGCAGTCGCGCGACGACGCCGCCACACTCGAGCCGCTCGCGCTCGAGGTCGACAGGGTCCGGGCGCGGTTCTCGACCTGGTACGAGCTGTTCCCCCGCTCCTGGGGCGGACTGAAGGGCGTCGAGGCGCAGCTGCCGCGGCTGGCGGAGCTCGGCTTCGACGTCGTCTACCTGCCGCCGATCCATCCGATCGGCCACACCAACCGCAAGGGCGCCGACAACGCCCCGACCGCCGCGCCCGGCGACCCCGGATCCCCGTACGCGATCGGCGACGAGCACGGCGGCCACGAGGCGATCCACCCGGAGCTGGGCACGATCGACGATCTGCGCTCGCTGACGAAGGCCGCGAGCGAGCTCGGAATCGACATCGCACTCGACCTCGCGATCAACTGCTCGGCCGACCACCCGTGGCTGAAGGAGCACCCGGAGTGGTTCAACCACCGCCCCGACGGCACGATCAAGTACGCGGAGAACCCGCCGAAGCGCTACATCGACATCTACAACGTGAACTTCGACTCGCCGGCGTGGCGCGAGCTGTGGGACGCGCTGCGCGCGATCGTGCTGCACTGGGTCGACTGCGGCGTCAAGGCGTTCCGGGTCGACAACCCGCACACCAAGCCGACCCCCTTCTGGGCGTGGCTGATCGAGCAGGTCCACGCCGTCGACCGCGACGTGATCTTCCTGGCGGAGGCGTTCACCCGGCGGGCGGTGATGCGCCACCTGGCGAAGGTCGGCTTCACCCAGTCCTACACGTACTTCACCTGGAAGAACGCGCGCTGGGAGCTCGTCGAATACGTCTCCGAGCTGGCCTACTCCGGCGAGCAGGAGTACTTCCGGCCGAACTTCTTCACCAACACGCCCGACATCCTGCACGCCTACCTCCAGCACGGCGGCCGGCCGGCGTTCGAGGCCCGGCTCGTGCTCGCTGGGACGCTCAGCCCCTCGTACGGGATCTACTCCGGCTTCGAGAGCATCGAGAACGTGCCGGCGCACGAGGGCTCCGAGGAGTACCTGCACTCCGAGAAGTACGAGCTGAAGGCTCGTGCGCTCGACGGCGAGCTGTTGCCGATGGTCGCAGCGCTCAACCGGGCTCGGCGCCAGAACCCGGCGCTGCAGGAGCTGTCGAACGTCACGTTCCTTCAGACCGAGAACGAGGCACTGATCGCATACGCGAAGCAGACCGCGGGTAACACGCTGCTGACCATCGTCAACCTCGACCCCCACCACGTCCAGGAGGGCCTCACGATCGTGCCCGCCCAGCTCGGGCTCGCGCCCGTGTTCACCGTCCGCGATCTCCTCGGCGACGAGCTGTTCGAGTGGCGGATCGGGCGTAACTACGTGCGGCTCGAGCCGGGGATGCGCCAGGCCCACCTGCTGCGCGTGATGCGCCCGGACGAGCTGGTCGACCCCACCGGACCAGACCCGGATGTCGTATCAGTCGACTGAGGAGTTCGCCGCGATCCAGTTTCGCGGCGCCGGGCTGCCGCTACCCGGATCGCACGCCGCGCGGGCGGGCGGTGAGGAGGGTGCGCCCGGGGCGGCGCAGACACGCCAGTGGTTCCAGGCCGAGCCGCTCTGGTTCAAGCGCGCGATCTTCTACGAGATCCACATCCGCGGCTTCTTCGACGCCAACGGCGACGGCTCCGGGGACTTCCGCGGCCTGACCGAGAAGCTCGACTACCTGCAGTGGCTCGGGATCGACTGCATCTGGCTGCTGCCGTTCTACGACTCGCCCCTGCGTGACGGCGGCTACGACATCTCCGACTACTACCGGGTCCACCCCGACTACGGCACCGTCGAGGACGTGCACAACCTGATCGACGCGGCGCACGCACGGCGGATCCGCGTGATCGCCGACCTGGTCATGAACCACACCTCGACCGACCACCCGTGGTTCCAGGAGTCGCGCTCGAGTCCGGAGAACCCGAGGCGCGACTGGTATGTGTGGTCGGACACGACCGAGCGCTATCAGGAGGCGAGGATCATCTTCCTCGACACGGAGTCGTCGAACTGGACCTTCGACCCCGTCGCGGGCCAGTACTACTGGCACCGGTTCTTCTCCCATCAGGCCGACCTCAACTACGACAACCCCGAGGTCCAGGAGGCGATGCTGGACGTGCTGCGCTTCTGGCTCGACCTCGGGCTCGACGGCTTCCGGCTCGACGCCGTCCCGTACCTGTTCGAGCGCGACGGAACGAACTGCGAGAACCTGCCCGAGACGCACGCATACCTGCAGCGGATCCGCCGCGAGGTCGAGGAGAACTACCCCGATCGGGTGCTGCTGGCGGAAGCCAACCAGTGGCCCGCCGACGTCGTCGAGTACTTCGGGCCGGATGGGAACGAGTGCCAGATGGCGTTCCACTTCCCGGTGATGTCGCGGATGTTCATGGCGATCCGGCGCGAGCAGGCCACCCCGATCTACGAGATCCTCGAGCGCACGCCGGCGATCCCTGAAACCTGCCAGTGGGGATTGTTCCTGCGCAACCACGACGAGCTGACACTCGAGATGGTGACCGACGACGAGCGCGACTACATGTACGCCGAGTACGCCAAGGACCCCCGGATGAAGCTCAACCTCGGGATCCGCCGGCGGCTCGCGCCGCTGCTCGACAACGGCCGCGACGAGATCGAGCTGATGACCGCGATCCTGTTCAGCCTGCCGGGCTCCCCCGTCCTGTACTACGGTGACGAGATCGCGATGGGCGACAACGTGTTCCTCGGGGACCGAGACGGCGTCCGCACGCCGATGCAGTGGACGGGGGACCGCAACGGCGGCTTCAGCCGCGCGGACTTCGCGGCGCTGTACGCACCGCCGTTGATGGACCCGGTGTACGGCTTCCAGGCGGTCAACGTGGAGGCCGAGCTGCGCACGCCGAACTCGCTGCTGCGCTGGCTGCACCGGTTCATCGCGCTGCGCAAGGAGCACCCGGTCTTCGGGTTCGGCAGCTACGAGCCGGTGCCGACGTCGAACCCGCGGATCTTCGCGCTGCTGCGGCAGTTCGAGGGGGACCTCGTGCTGTGCGTCCACAATCTCGCGCGGTCCGCCCAGCCGGTCGAGCTCGACCTGGCACGATTCGCCGGCCGCTACCCTGTCGAATTGTTCGGCAACTCGCGATTCCCGCCGATCGGCGAGCTCCCGTACCTGTTGACGCTCGCCCGCCGCGGATACTTCTGGTTCGCACTGGTCGAGGAAGGGAACGCTGAACACGATGCCTGACCCCGTGCTGGACCCGAAGCTGCTCGACCTCGAGGCGCTGCGTGGGTGGATCTGCGAGCAGCGCTGGTACGCGTCGAAGACCCGCACGATCACCGGGGTCGAGCTGATCGAAGAGGTGGAGCTGAGCGACGAGCTGGTGCTGGCGCTGGCGCAGGTGCGGTTCCCGACGGGGGCGCACGAGCTGTACCAGCTGCCGATGGCGATCGCCGGCGGGGCTGTCGAGTTCGACGCGCTGACGGTGCCCGCGCGTGCACTCGAGCTGCTCGCGCGGATCCAATCCGGTGAGGACCTCGAGACGGCCGGGGGCCGCTTCAGCTTCCGCCTGGCGGAAGGGGCCGAGCCGGTCGCCGCGGACGCGTCGGTGCGCGAGCTGGGAGTCGAGCAGTCGAACTCGTCGCTCGTGTTCGGCGAGCAGGTCGTGCTGAAGGTGTTCCGCAGGGTCCAGGCGGGGATCAACCCCGAGCTGGAGCTGCTGCGCTTCCTGACGATGCACGGCTTCCCGAACATCGCGCCGCTGCACGGCTTCTACGAGTACGAGGGCGCGGCGCTCGCCGGCACGCTCGGAGTCGCCCAGGAGTTCCTCCCCGACGCGACCGACGGCTGGGCGCTGGCGGTGGCCGAGATCCCGTCGCAGCCGGACGTGTTCCTCGAGCGCGTGGCCGCGCTGGGCGTCGCGACCGCGCAGATGCACACCTTGCTCGCGTCCGACTCGGCCGACCCCGCGTTCTCGCCGCAGGAGCCGAGCACGGAGTCGACGGCGCTGTTGACCGCGACGATCGACGAGGACATCGAGCGGATCTTCCTGCGGCTGCCCGACGACCCGCGGCTCGAGCCGATCGCGGGCCGCGGCGCGGACGTGCGCGAGCGGCTTGCGGCGCGCTCCCAGATCGGGATCGGCGGCCGCGAGATCCGGATCCACGGCGATTACCACCTGGGCCAGACGATGGCGACGCCGCGCGGCTGGGTGATCCTCGACTTCGAGGGCGAGCCGGCACGGTCGCTCCCCGAGCGCCGCCAGAAGCGCTCGCCGCTGCGCGACGTCGCGAGCATGCTGCGCTCGTTCGCGTATGCGGTCTCGGCGGTCGTCCTGCAGCGCGGGCAGGCCGCCCCGGCCGGGTTCGAGCAGCAGGCGCGCAACTGCTTCCTCGAGCGCTACTTCGCCGAGGTCGACAACACGCTGCTGCCCGCCGGCGAGTCGGCGATCGCCAGCATGCTCGCGATCTTCGAGCTCGAGAAGGCGATCTACGAGCTGCGCTACGAGCTCGACAACCGGCCGGACTGGGTGTCGATCCCGGTCGCCGGGATCGAGCGGATCCTGGAGTCGGCCGGATGAGCGTCGCCACGCATGCGCTCGAGGCGATCGTGCGGCGCGAGCACGCCGACCCGCACTCGGTGCTCGGCGCACATCCGGTGCAGTCCGACCCGCCGGGCGTGCTGATCCGCGTCCACCGCCCGGCCGCACAGGCGGTGACGATCCTGCTGTCGGCGCCGCTGTCGGCCGGGGTGCCGACAGCGGACGGCCCGACCGGGCCCGAGACCGAGGTCGCGATGGAGCAGATCCACCCCGGCGGCGTGTTCGAGGCGACGGTCGAGGGGGCCTCGCTGCCGCTGGAATACCGGCTGCGGATCGATTACGGGAGGAGCGGCACGTTCGAGCTGCTCGACCCGTACGCGTTCACGCCGACGCTCGGCGAGCTCGACCTGCACCTGATCGGCGAGGGCCGACACGAGCGGCTGTACGAGCTGCTCGGCTCGCACGTGCGCGAGCACCGCCTCGGCGAGCTGCCGCCGGTGACAGGGACGGCGTTCGCGGTGTGGGCGCCGTCGGCCAGGTCCGTGTCGGTCGTCGGCGACTTCAACAGCTGGGACGGGCGCCTGCATCCGATGCGCTCGCTCGGCTCGAGCGGGATCTGGGAGCTGTTCCTGCCCGAGGTGGTGCAGGGCGCCTGCTACAAGTACGAGATCCTCACCCAGGCCGGCGAGATCCGGCTGAAGGCCGACCCGTACGCGCAGGAGACCGAGGTGCCGCCGCGGACCGCCTCGAAGGTGACCCGCTCGCAGCACCGATGGAGCGCGGTGGAGGGGGCCTGGGGCGAGCACCGGCGCGAGCAGCTGCCGCACGATCAGCCGATCTCGATCTACGAGGTCCACCTCGGCTCGTGGCGGCTGAACACGCTCGAGGGCAACCGGCCGCTGACGTACCCCGAGCTGGCGGACGAGCTGTCGGCGTACGTCAAGGACCTGGGGTTCACGCACGTGGAGCTGTTGCCGGTGATGGCGCATCCGTTCAGCGGCTCGTGGGGCTATCAGGTGACGGGCTACTACGCCCCCACCCCCCGCTACGGCAGCCCCGACGAGCTGCGGGCGTTCGTGCAGCGGCTGCACGAGCAGGGACTCGGGGTGATCCTCGACTGGGTGCCCGCGCACTTCCCGCGGGACGACTTCGCGCTCGCGCGGTTCGACGGCACCGCGCTGTACGAGCACGCCGACCCGCGTCGCGGCGCCCATCCCGACTGGGGCACGCTGGTGTTCAACTTCGGACGCCACGAGGTCCGCAACTTCCTGATCGCGAACGCGCTGTTCTGGCTGCGCGAGTACCACGTCGACGGGATCCGGGTCGACGCGGTCGCGTCGATGCTGTACCTCGACTACTCGCGCGGCGAGGGCGCGTGGATCCCCAACCAGTTCGGCGGCCGCGAGGACCTCGAGGCGATCGGCTTCCTGCAGGAGCTGAACGAGGTGACCCACGGCCGCGAGCCCGGGATCATCTCCGCGGCGGAGGAGTCGACGGCGTGGCCGGGCGTGTCGCGCCCGACCTATCTCGGCGGGCTCGGATTCGGCTTCAAGTGGAACATGGGCTGGATGCACGACACGCTCGAGTACTTCAAGAACGACCCGATCTACCGCCGCTACCACCATCACGAGCTGACGTTCAGCCTGCTGTATGCGTTCAGCGAGAACTTCATCCTGCCGCTGTCCCACGACGAGGTCGTGCACGGCAAGGGTTCGCTGTACCAGAAGATGGCGGGCGATCACTGGCAGCGGCTCGCGAACCTGCGGGCGCTGTACGGGTACATGTGGTCGCACCCGGGCAAGAAGCTGCTGTTCATGGGCCAGGAGTTCGCCCAGAAGGACGAATGGAGTCACGAGGGCTCGCTGCACTGGCACCTGCTCGAGTCGCCCGAGCATGCGGGCATCCAGTCGCTCGTCCGCGACCTCAACCGCGCGTACCGGGCCGAGCCGGCGCTGTGGGCGCTCGACTCGGACGCAGCCGGGTTCTTCTGGATCGAGCCCAACGACGCCGACTCGAACGTGCTCGCGTACGCCCGCCGCACGCGCGACGGCGACCGCCTGCTCGTCTGCGTGCTGAACCTCGCGCCGGTGCCGCGCGAGCGCTACCGTCTCGGATTGCCGCGATCCGGACGCTGGCACGAGGCGCTCAACACCGACTCGCGCTTCTACGGCGGCGGCAACGTCGGGAACTGGGGCGGCGTGCTCGCCGAGCCGGCTCCATGGCACAACCAGCCGTATTCGGCGCTCGTGACGCTGCCGCCGCTGGCGGCCGTGTGGCTGGTCCCAGAGGGATCCTGATCCGGGGCCGGCGTGCGGCGGCATCGCGCGCGCCCAACTCGCCAACCTTGGCAGCGAAAAGGACTCTAACCAGCCGAGAACCGGGTTCTTACCCCGGGCGGCGACACTCGCCGTGCCGAGAATCATGAGCTCTGCCATCCCAATCGATCGCAGCGAGCCCGATCCGGGTCCGCTCGTGCTGCTCGTCGAGGACGAGCGCTCGATCGCCGAGCCGTTCGCCAGCGCGCTGCGGCGAGCGGGCTTCCGCGCCGAGCTCGCGGCGACGGGCGAGGACGCGATCGCGCTCACCCGTGACCGGCAGCCCGACGTCGTGCTGCTCGATCTCGGGCTTCCCGACCTCGACGGCCGGGTCGTCTGCCGGCGGATCCGCGCCGAGTCGGAGGTCCCGATCATCATGCTCACCGCCAGCGGCGCGCTCGCCGACCGGGTCCTGGGACTCGAGCTCGGCGCCGACGACTACGTCGTCAAGCCGTTCGCGGTGCAGGAGGTGATCGCCCGGATCACGGCGGTCCTGCGCCGCGGGCGCCTCGGCGGCGACTACCCTCGCCAGCTGGTCGTCCAGGACCTGCGGATCGACACCGGCGCGCGGCGCGCGTGGCGCGGGGAGAGCGAGCTCGACCTCACCCGCAAGGAGTTCGACCTGCTCGTCCGGCTGGCGCGGGAGGCAGGCTCGGTGGTGACCCGCGAGACGCTGATGTCAGAGGTCTGGGACGAGAACTGGTTCGGCTCGACGAAGACGCTCGACGTGCACATCGGGTGGCTGCGGCGCAAGCTCGACGACCCGGCCGAGCAGCCGGTCTACATCCGCACCGTCCGGGGCGTCGGGTTCGTGCTGCAGCCGCAACAGCCCGGGGACTCCGGCCCCCGGCAATCACCCGCCCGGTGATGAGCCTGAGGGCCCGCCTGCTGGCGGCCATGGCGTACATGCTGGTGCTGGCGATCGTCGCGTTCGGCGTGCCACTGGCGGTCAGCCTGCGAACCAGGGTCAACGAGGAGGTCCTGACCCAGGCGCGCTCGCAGGCCGACCTGATCGCCGCGACCGCCGGCGACCTGCTCTCAGCGGCGAGCCGGCCCGAGCTGCGCTCACTCGTGAAGACCGCTTCGGCGTCGCTGCGCGGGCGCGTGCTGATCGTCGACGCGCGCGGGATCGTGCTGGTCGACAGCGCCGTGCCCGGCGAGGTCGGCACCAACTACCGGAGCCGGCCGGAGCTGGGGCAGGCGCTCGCGGGTCGCGCAGACCAGGTGCAGCGCGACTCGCACACGCTCGGCCAGGCGATCCTCGCCACCGCCGTCCCGATCATCCACAACGGCGCCGTCGCCGGCGCCGTCAGGGTCACGCAGAGCGTCGGCGCGGTGAGCTCGGCGGTCAGCCGGGTCGAGCTCGCGCTGGGGGCGGTCGGTCTGACCGTGCTCGCGATCGGGCTCGTGTTCGGGAGCGTGCTCGCTGCCCAGATCGGCCGGCCGCTGCGCCGCCTCGAGGCGGTCGCCCACCGGGTGGCGCAGGGCGACCTGAGCGCGCGCGCGACGATCGAGGGCAGCTCCGAGCAGCGCTCGCTGTCGCGCTCGTTCAACGAGATGACGAGCCGCATGGCGCTGCTGCTGGGCGCGCAGCGCAGGTTCGTCGCCGACGCCTCGCACCAGCTCCGAACGCCGCTGACCGGGCTGCGACTGCGGCTCGAGGCGGCCCGTGAGCTCGCCCACGACGCAGCCGTCGAAGCCGAGCTCGATGAGGGGCTGAGCGAGGTCGATCGGCTGTCGGCGACGGTCGCGGA
Source organism: Solirubrobacterales bacterium (assembly GCA_027315255.1). GTDB lineage: Bacteria > Actinomycetota > Thermoleophilia > Solirubrobacterales > Solirubrobacteraceae > Palsa-465. The sequence goes on from DAHUYL010000110.1 coordinate 34,399, forward strand.
GCTCCTGGCGCTGAGCCAGGCGGGCGAGCGGCAGCTGGCGGGGACGTCGATCGACCTGGGCGAGCTCGTCGCCGCTGCGCGTACGCGCTGGCGGGCGGAGGCGGGACAGCGCGGAATCGGCCTCGAGTGCGATTCGAGGCCCCGCGCCGGCACGGTGTTCGCCGCGCGTGCGGACGCCGACCGCGCGCTCGACGCGCTGATCGAGAACGCGCTGCGCTACTCGCCGCGAGGCAGCTCCGTGTCGCTTGCGGCGCTCGACGGTCGGCTCGTCGTCAGCGACCGGGGCGCCGGGATCGAGGCGGACGAGCGAGAGGCCGTGTTCGAGCGCTTCCATCGTGGCAGCGCAGGCCGGTCCGGGGCTTCCGGTCACGGCCTGGGGCTGCCGATCGCGCGCGAGCTCGCCCGCGCCTGGGGTGGCGAGGTCCAGCTCGAGCCACGGCCGGGCGGGGGCACCGTCGCGACGCTGACGCTGCCGCCGGCCACGCCCGCCGGCGAGCCGAGAGCGGCGGACTTTGCCCGTGCTTAGCCGAGCCCTGGCTACCGTGCAACCGCGATGAGGTATCGCGGAGCGCTGTGGGCCCTCGCCGCCCTGCTCGGGATCGTCGTCACCGCCGGGCTGACCTGGTCCGTGGGCCGCCTCGCCGGCGAGCACATCGGGCTTCCCTCCCAGCCGGCGGCGGCGATCCAGGCGCTCGCACCGCCACCATCGAGCAGCACTGCCGATCCCGGCCATGCCGACCCGGCGGGAAGCGCCGACCATCGCGAATCCGCTGGGACGGCCGTCGCGGTCCGCCGGCGCACGCGCCCGGCGCCGCCACCGACGAGGACCGTCACCGTGACGGTCTACCGTCCCTCGCAGCCGGCGGTCACCCAGCCGGCGCCCGCGGCTGCGGCCCCGGCCGCGCCCGTCTCCACCCAGACCGTCTCGACCCGGGCCGTCCCGACCCCAACCGTGTCGACGAGCTCCACGTCGCCGCCCAGCCTGGCCGCCACGACGACCCCCACGGCGCAGGACACCTCGGCGACGCCGCCGGCTCGGACCGCGACCAGCGGTGCGGCGCACCACGGCTCCGGTTCGGGTGACGGCGGCGACGGCTCTCAGAATGGCGGCTCGCGCAACCACGGCCCCGACGACTGAGCTGAGCGCCCGCGCGGCGAGGGGCCCCGCCACCGGGCCCGCCGGAGCTCAATCGCCGCTGCCGCGGTCGTTGCGCTCGCCGCTGCCGCGGTCGTCGCGCTCGCCACTGCCGCTCGTGCGCGTGCGCGGGTGCTTGCCGCTCGAAGTCGAGGGCGGGCAGTGACCTTTCAAGAACGCCGGGCACGTGCTCGAACGAGTGGTCACCGCCTTTGTCGTGCGCGCGACGCGCGCAACCGCGTGGGGCTTCGAGCGTGCGCCTGTCGCCGGCGTGGTCGTTGCCGCTAGCGCATCGGGAAGTGGTGAGGTGACTGCGGCCGTCGCCAGCGCCACCGCCAGCGTTCCGACCATCCTTGAGCGGACTGAGGGCATGTCAATGGGCCTCCGTTGTCTGTGAGCGGCAAGCGTGACCCTGCCTGTCCCAGCCGGACCCCATCCGCAGGCAAGGCCTTGGCAAAATCTCGGCGACACAGCCTCTGGGTCCCGGCGCGAAATGACCGTTTCTTTACTCGTGCGAGTCGGGCTGTTTACGCACGTCCGGAAATACTCGTCGCGTGGCAACCGAAGCTCATGCGATCGCAGCCCGCCGGCAAGTTCCGACACAGGGCATCGGAGCACGCGCCTTCGCGCTGCTGTTGGGCGGTGGCGTGGCGGTCAACGGGGTCGTGCTGGTGTGGTTGTGGTTGCGTGGCGGCGGCATCAGCGCAGTGGCGAGCACCGGCGCTCTGTGGACCAGCATCGGGCGCCTCACCGGCCTGCTCGGCGCGTATCTCGCACTCGTTCAGGTGCTGCTGCTGGCTCGCCTCCCGCCGCTCGAACGGCGGGTCGGGTTCGATCGCCTCACCGTCTGGCACCGGGTCAACGGCAAGCTGTGCCTCTACCTGGTGCTGGCGCACACGGTGCTGATCACGCTGGGGTACGCCGCGATGGATCAGGTCGGCTTCGGGCGCGAGTTCGCACGGCTGCTGTCGAGCTATCCGGGGATGATCGCCGCGACGGTCGCCACCGGGATGATGGTCGGGCTCGTCTTCAGCTCGATCGCGATCGTCCGCCGCCGGCTCCCCTACGAGGCGTGGTACGCCGTCCACTTCACCGCATACGCGGCGATCGCACTCGGCTACCTGCACCAGATCCCGACCGGGAATGACTTCAGCGCGGCGCCGAGCCAGGCGACGTGGTGGATCGCGCTGTACGTCGCCACCGCCGCTCTGCTGATCGCCTATCGCGTCGTCCGGCCGATCGTCCGCGCGGGACGTCACCGGCTGCGCGTCAGCGAGGTTGTGCGCGAGTCGCCCGACACGGTGTCGATCCTGATCCGCGGGCGCAACCTGGCGGCACTTCACGCCCACCCCGGCCAGTTCATGCTGTGGCGCTTCCTGACGCCCGGGCGGTGGTGGCAATCGCACCCGTTCTCGCTGTCGGCGGCGCCGTCCGGCGACATGCTGCGCATCACCGTCAAGGCTGCCGGCCACTACACCGCCGAGCTCGCCGACATCAGGCCGGGAGCAAGCGTGCTGGCCGAGGGCCCGTTCGGCAGGTTCGTGGCCGACCGGCGCACACGCCGGCGCGTCACGCTGATCGCCGGCGGCATCGGCGTGACCCCGCTGCGGGCGATCCTCGAGAACCTCCACGGGGAGCCGGGCGAGATCACCTTCATCCATCGCGTGGTGCACGAGCACGACTGCGTGCTGCGCGACGAGCTCGAGCACCTCGGGCGGCGTCTGGGCGCGTCCGTCCACCACCTGATCGGCGATCACCGCGACCCGATCGCCGCGCGTTACCTGACGAGGGAGCACCTGCTCGAGCTGGTGCCGGCGCTGGCCGACAACGACGTGTTCCTGTGCGGGCCGCCGGTGATGATGGACATCACGCGGCGCAACCTCGTCGCCGCCGGCGTGCCAGCCGCCCAGATTCACTTCGAGCGCTTCGCGCTCGCGGCATGAAACGTAACCCCACAACACACACACGAGAAGGAGCACGAGTGCACAAGTTCCTCCCGACAGCCATGGCGAGCCTGGGGCTCGCCGCCTCACTCGCCGCACCCACCGACGCGCTGGCCGCCTCCGGCAGCTACACCGGTGCCGGGTCGACGATGAAATGGGGCACGGTCACCGTCACGATCACCGTCAGCGGCAAGCACATCACGAACATCTCATCGGTGTATCCCGCCGAACGGCCTCGATCGGCGTTCATCAACAAGGCGGCGGTCACGATCCTGCGCCAGCAGGCACTGCAATCGCAGAGCTTCAAGCTCCACAACCTGTCGGGCGCGACGATGACGACGGTCGCGTTCGAGAAGTCGCTGGCGTCCGCGATGCACAAGGCGCATCTCGCCTAGCCGATGCACGTGCCGTCATCACCGACCACCGCGACTCGGGGAGAGTTCATGGCTCTCCCCGAGCGCAGCACGCACCGCCTGGAGTTCGTGATGGGAATGCCGATCATCGTCGACATCTGCGACGCGGCGTTCGACGACTCGGTGCTCGACGACGTGTTCGAGTGGTTCCGCTGGGTCGACAGCACGTTCTCGACCTACCGCAGTGACAGCGCGATCAGCCGCCTGAACCGAGGCGAGCTTCCCCTCGAGGCGGCGCACCCCTGGATCCGAAGGGTGCTCGGGCGCTGCGAGGAGCTGCGCCGCGAGACCGACGGCTACTTCGACATCCGCGCGCCGTACGCGACGCCGGGCGGTGCGCCGGAGGCCGGCCGAGGCGGACCCGATTCGATCGACCCGTCGGGCTACGTGAAGGGCTGGGCCGTCGCCGAGGCGGCCCGCATGGTCCGGCGTGCCGGCGCGCGCAACTACGCCGTCAACGCCGGCGGTGACATCCAGCTCGCCGGCGATCCTGACGGATCCGGACGCTGGCGCGTGGGGATCCAGAATCCGCTCGAACCGGACGGCGTCGCGATGACGCTCGCGCTGACCGACCAGGCGATCGCGACGTCCGCGGCATACGCGCGCGGCCGGCACATCGTCGACCCGCACGGGGCGCGCACCGACGGCGCCGGGTTGCTCTCGGTGACGATCGTCGGACCGGGGCTGGCGAGCGCCGACGCGTACGCGACGGCGGTGTTCGCGATGGGAGCGCAGCGCGGCGCCGAGTGGTGCGCCCAGCTGGCCGGCGGGTACGACGCCGTGCTGATCCGCGAGGACGAGACCGTGCTCAGCACCCCCGGGATCGACGCGCTGATCGCCCAGCCGTATGGGTGACGGCCGCCGGAACGACCACAAACCCGCACACCCCCTCCCGGAGGCAGGGGTCGCCGGTTTCGGGTCGTGACGGCGCCCGAATGTGGCAACCCCCTTCCCGGGGTGGGGGTGTGCGGAGTTGTGGTCGCGATCGGACAGGAGCGACCCCTGGCCCGATCAGGGGAAGACCTGATCGCCCGAGCGGCGATCGACGATCCTGATCGCGGCGCTCGGGCAGGACTCGGCGGCCTCGATCAGCAGCTCGTCCGAGGCGGTGCCGATGACGCGGGCGACGTCGTCGAGCGCGAACACGTCGGGTGCGACGTCCACGCAGTCTCCGTGGGCGGCACAGGCGTCGACGTCGACTTCGGCAAGGTAGTTCATGGTGTTCCTCTCTCGATCAGTTGACGGGCGGCGGGAAGGTTGCGGGGGCGATCGACGAGCAGCACCGCGACGGCGCGCTCGGCGCGGCTGAACGTCGCGGCGAAGTTGCGGCTGCCGAGCTCGCCGTCGATCGCGATGGAGTCCGTGGCGCTGCTACGACCGACGTACTGGATCCGCAGTCCGTACTGGTCGGTCCAGAAGCTCGGCGCGGGCGCCGGCACCGGCTCGAGCCCGAGCATCGTCCGCGCTGCGCGCGCAGCCTGGCGCGCAGCCGCCTCCCAGTGCGAGCCGGGAAGGTGCCTGCGGAGCGACGGATCGAAGGTCGCGGCGGCGTCGCCCGCGGCGAACACCCGCGGGAGCCGGCTGCGGCCGTCGGCATCGACGGGGACCCCGGCCGTCGTCTCGATCCCGCTGCCGGCGAGCCAGCCGACATCGGCGTCGGTGCCGACGCCGACCACGACGTGATCCGCGGCCACGACGTGGCCATCGGACAGGTGCAGGGCACGTACGGCGCCGCGGCCAGCCTCCAGCCGCTCGATCGTCCGACCGCTCAGCACGGTCACGCCTTCGTCCTCGTGGAGCCGCGCGAACCAGCTCCCGAGGATCGGACCGAGGACGCCGTGAAGCGGCGACGGGGCAGCCTCGACGATCGTCACCTCGAGTCCGAGCGCGCGAGCGGTCGAGGCGATCTCGAGCCCGACGAAGCCCGCACCCACGAGCGCGAGCCGCTCGCCGCGGCGGCCCAGCACGTCGCGCAGGACGAGCGCGTCGTCGAGCGTGCGCAGCACCGAGACGTTGTCGTAGCCGGTCAGGGTCGGCAGCGGCCGCGGGCGGCCGCCGGTGGCGATCAGCAGCTGCTCGTACGCCAGGCTGCTGCCGTCGGACAGCTCGACCTTGCGCTCCGCCGCGCGAAGGCCCGTCGCGGCGACGCCGAGCAGCAGCTCGACGCTGTTGCGCGCGTACCAGTCGGGCGCCCGGAACGCCAGCGAGCCGACCTCGTGCCTGCCGGCGAGCAGCCCCTTCGAGAGCGGCGGACGATCGTAGGGTCGACGTGGCTCGGAGCAGACGACCCGCACCGGTCCGTCGTAGCCTTCGCGCCGCAGCGTCTCGGCACAGCGCTGGCCGGCGAGCCCGCCGCCGACGATCACGATCCCGTCGTCCATGGATCGCAGCTTCGCCGGCCCGAGTAAGAGGGTGGTGGGATCGCGGTAAGGAAACTGCGAACCTTGCCAACGCTTTCCGCGCGCTTGCCCACGGGTTGGCGCCGGATCGGGAAGATTCGAGGCCGATTCATGGCGGACGAGCTCGACTACACGTTCCAGGCGATGGGCAGCGAGATCCGGATGCTGATCGGCGACCGGCTACTGCGGACGGCGCCGCCGGCGCTGGAGGCGGCCGACCGGGAGAAGGCATACGTGCTCGACTTCGGCCGGCGCCTGTCGAGGTTCATCCCAGACAGCGAGCTGTCGGCGCTCAACGGCGATCCCGGTCGGGTCGTTCCGGCGAGCGGCCTGCTGCGAGCCGCCGTCGCAGCCGGACTCTGGGCGGCGCAGCGCAGCGGCGGACTGATCGACCCGACGGTGCTGACGGCGCTGGTGCGCAGCGGCTACGACCACTCGCTCGACGGCGTGGCGCCGGCCTCGTTGACGGACGCGCTGAAGCACGCGCCGCCGCGGACGGCGGCCCGGCCCGACCCGGCTCGCCGCTGGCAGCAGGTGTCGATCGACGACGCGGCCGGCGTGGTCGAGCGGCCGCCGGGCATCGCGATCGACACGGGTGGAACGGGCAAGGGACTGTGCGCAGACGCGGTCGCGGTGCACCTGGCCGGCTACTCGCGGTTCGTCGTCGATTGCGGCGGCGACATCGCCGTCGGCGGCATCGGAGCCCAGCTGCGGCCGTACGTGATCGAGGTCGAGCATCCGCTGACGCAGGCGTCGATCGGTCAGATCGCGGTGAGTCGCGGCGGCATCGCCACCTCGGGCCTGAACGTTCGGATCTGGCGCAGGCCGGACGGGAGCTTCGCCCACCACCTGCTCGACCCGAGCACGGGCGAGCCGGCCTGGAGTGGACTGATCGGGGCGACCGCCGTGGCCGAGACGGCGCTCGCCGCCGAGACCCTGTCGAAGACGGCGCTGCTGCTCGGCGCAAGCGGGGCCCGCGAGGTGCTGGCCGAGCACGGCGGGGTGGTCGTGCACGACTCGGGTGAGGTCGAGGTGATCGGGCCTGTCTCGTTCGAGCCCAGCTCAGCCGCTGACTCCTCGCCAGTCGCCGGATGACCAGCGCGCCCGGGTAAACGGGCTCTGGCGCGGTCCTTACCGCGCTCTTGACGGCGCCGAGCAAGCTGGCTTCAGCTACCGAGTGCCGCCCCGGCGGCACGAGTGAAACCGAAGGAGAACCGGCATGGAACCCAAACCGGACGCACGCACGCCGCAGCCACGGCGCCGACGCCCGTCCCTCTACCGCACCGTGCTGAGCGTCGCGATCGCCGCGATCGTCGCCGCGTCGATCCCGTTCGCAGCGCTGTACGGACAGGCGCTGCAACCGAGACCGGCCGCCGCGATCACGGCCGTCAGCGGCTCGGGCGGTACACAGACCCGAATCGTGACCACGGCCTCGGGCCGGGTCGTGACGCAAACGGTCCCGGCCACGGGCGCGGGCTCCGCGTCTGCCGGCACCGCGACCCCGATCGTGACGCGCACGTCCGTCGCCACTCCAGACAACTAGCGCAATGGCCTCCCATCAGCTGTTCTGGATCGCGAGCCGCTCGTTCGGCACGATCGCGATGATCCTGCTGGGCGTGTCGGTCGCGGTCGGCCTGGCGATGTCGGGCCGGATGGCCGGGCGGCCTGCGACACGCGCGAAGCTGCGCCGCTTCCACGAGGCGGCGACGCTCGTCACGCTCGGCCTGATCGCGGCGCACGCCGGGCTGCTGCTGCTCGACAGCTATCTCCGCCCCGGGCTCGCCGGGATCACGATCCCGTTCGTGCTCGGCTACCGGTCGCTGTTCACCGGCATCGGGATCATCGCCGGCTGGCTGGCCGTGGTGATCGGCGCGAGCTTCTACGTGCGCAAGCGGATCGGGACGCGCACGTGGCGCAAGCTGCACCGGTTTGCGATCGTGACCTACGCGCTGGCGCTGCTGCACGTGCTCGGGGCCGGCACGGACGCGAGCAGCCCGTGGATGCTCGCGACGCTGACGGGGCTGACCGCGCCGATCGTGTTCGCAGGCAGCTACCGGCTGCTGGGCGCGCAGGCCGGGCGGGCGCCCTTTCCCGCCTGAGCGGGAGCCCCGCGGCGGCCGGTGCCGAGCGGCCGGCGGATCCGCCGGCCCGGGGCGGGGGAGCCACAAGCCCCCCGCCCCGGCAAGCCCCGCGCGGAGGCGTCCGGTTATCGTTGCCTGATGGAGGTGTGGCCCGGCAGACCGTTCCCGCTGGGCGCGACATGGGACGGGGGCGGCACCAACTTCTCGGTGTTCTCCGAGCACGCCGAGGGCGTCGAGCTGTGCCTGTTCGACGAGGACGGCTCGGAGACCCGCGTGCCGCTGAACAGCCGCCGGGCCTTCAACTGGCACGGCTACGTGCCCGACATCGGGCCCGGGCAGCGCTACGGCTTTCGCGTCCACGGCCGCTACGCGCCGCAGGAGGGGCACCGCCTCAACCCGGCCAAGCTGCTGATCGACCCCTACGCGAAGGCGATCGAAGGACCCGTGAACTGGGGCGAGGACACGAACGTGCTGCCGTACGTGCCGACGGGGGCCGACGACGCCGACCTCGAGCCCGACGACGAGGACGACGCCGCCGCGATCCCCAAGTCGGTCGTGATCGACGACGCATTCTTCTGGGAGGGCGACCGTCCGCCGGGCGTCCCGTTCGCCGACACGGTCATCTACGAGACCCACGTCCGCGGCTTCACGATGACCCACCCGGACGTGCGCGAGGACCTGCGCGGCACCTACGCGGGGCTCGCCTCCGAGCCGGCGATCGCCTACCTGTCGGAGCTCGGGGTGACGGCCGTCGAGCTGCTGCCGATCCACCACATCTGCGACGAGCCGTTCCTGCACCCGCTCGGGCTCACGAACCACTGGGGATACAGCACGATCGGGTACCTCGCACCCCACTCCGAGTACGCCGCCACCGGCCGCCTCGGCGAGCAGGTGCGGGAGTTCAAGGGCATGGTCAAGGCGCTGCACCGTGCGGGCATCGAGGTGATCCTCGACGTCGTCTACAACCACACGGCCGAGGGCAACCACCTCGGGCCGATGCTGTCGTTCAAGGGGATCGACAACGCCTCCTACTACCGCTTGAACCCCGACGACCCGCGGTACTACATGGACTTCACCGGAACCGGCAACTCGCTCAACCCGATCCACCCGAGTGTGCTGCGACTGATCATGGACTCGCTGCGTTACTGGGTGAGCGCGTGCCACGTCGACGGGTTCCGGTTCGACCTCGCGTCGGCGCTGGCGCGCGAGTTCTTCGACGTCGACCGCCGGTCGGCGTTCTTCGACGTGATCCACCAGGACCCCCTGCTGTCACAGGTGAAGCTGATCGCCGAGCCCTGGGACGTCGGTCCCGGCGGGTATCAGGTCGGTAACTTCCCGATCCTGTGGTCGGAGTGGAACGGGATCTACCGTGACACGATGCGTGACTTCTGGCGCGGCAAGGCGAACTGTGGCGAGTTCGCGCGCCGGTTGTCGGGGTCGTCCGACCTGTACAAGTCCGATGGGCGCGAGCCGTTCGCGTCGATCAACTTCGTAACCTGCCACGACGGCTTCACGCTGCGCGACCTCGTCACCTACGACGAGAAGCACAACGACGCCAACCTCGAGGGCGGACGCGACGGCTCGGGCGACAACCGCTCGTGGAACTGCGGCGTCGAGGGCGAGACCGACGATCCCGAGATCCGCGCGCTGCGCGGGCGCCAGCAGCGCAACTTCATGGCGACGCTGCTGCTGTCGCAGGGGACCCCGATGCTGCTCGGGGGTGACGAGTTCGGGCGCACGCAGCAGGGCAACAACAACGCCTGGTGTCAGGACAACGAGATCTCCTGGTACGACTGGAAGCTCGAGCTCGAGGCGCAGGAGCTGCGGGCATTCACGATGCGGCTGATCGCCCTGCGCCGCGCGCATCCGGTGTTCCGCCGCGAGAGCTTCCTCGAGGGCCTGGCGGCCGGCGACTCGACGCTCCCCGATGCGTGGTGGTTCCGGCCCGACGGGCTGCGGATGACCCGCCGCGACTGGGAAGGCGGTCCGCCCGCCGTCGGCCTGTTCCTGAACGGCGCAGCGATCCCCAGCCCCGGGCCGCGCGGCGAGACGGTGATCGACGACAGCTTCCTGCTGCTGTTCAACGCGTGTGACGAGGAGGTCACCTTCACACTGCCACGGCAACGGATGGGCGCGCTCTGGACACTCGAGCTGGCGACCGCCGACCCGGCGGCGCAACCCGGGAGCGCGACGTTCGCCGCGCACACGCAAGTCGAGCTCGCCGATCACGCGCTGCTCGTGCTGCGCCGGGTGCAGGTCGAGCCGTAAGCTCCGTTGCTCGAATCGACAAGGAGGCAAGACATGGACTACCGCCAACTGGGCCGCAGCGGGCTGCGCGTCTCGAGCCTGACGCTCGGGACGATGACGTTCGGCGGCCGCGGTCAGTTCCGCAACGTCGGGGAGATCGATCTGGCGGGCGCCCGGCGTCAGATCGACATGGCGATCGACGCCGGCGTGAATCTGATCGACACGGCCGACATCTACTCCGACGGCGCCTCCGAGGAGCTCGTCGGCGAGGCGCTCGCCGGCCGCCGCGACCAGGTGCTGGTGGCGACCAAGGCGCGGTTCGAGATGGGTCCGGGACCGAACGACGGCGGCCTGTCCCGCCACCACCTGATCCGCGCCTGCGAGGCGAGCCTGCGGCGGCTGAAGACCGATCACATCGACCTCTACCAGGTGCACGAATGGGACGGCCAGACGCCGCTGGAGGAGACGCTCGGCGCGCTCGACGACCTCGTCCGCGCGGGCAAGATCCGCTACGCGGGCTGCTCCAACTTCGGTGGCTGGCAGGTGATGAAGGCGCTCGGGATCGCACGGCTGCGCGGGCTGGTCGAGTTCGTCAGCCAGCAGGTGTACATGTCGCTGCAGGAGCGCTCGGCCGAGTTCGAGATCGTCCCGTCAGCGCTCGACCAGGGGCTCGGCCTGCTGATCTGGAGCCCGCTCGCGGGCGGCTGGCTGTCTGGCAAGTACCGACGCGGCCGGGATTTGCCCGACGGCGCTCGCCACGCGAGCGAGTGGTCCGAGCCGCCGATCTACGACGAGGACAAGCTGTACGACACGATCGAGGTGCTGGTCGAGATCGCTGATGGGCACGGCGTATCGCCTGCGCAGGTCGCGCTGGCGTGGCTGCTCGGACGCCCGGCGGTGAGCACCGTCATCGTCGGAGCCCGCACGGAGGAGCAGCTCGCCGACAACCTCGCCGCAGCGTCGCTGGAGCTGAGCGAGGAGGAGCGCGCGCGGCTGGAGCAGGTCAGCCGACCGCCGCTCCCGTACCCGTTCTGGCACCAGTGGGCGAGCGCCTCCGAGCGGCTCAGCCCGGCCCAGTTCGCGCTGCTCGAGCCGTACGCGCGATGAGGTAGCGCCCGCACCCGCGCGGCGAATTCCGGGACCGCCCGCTCGACGTCGGCCCATGCGGTGATCGCGGAGCGATCCGAGGGCGGCGGCTCAGCCGAGGAGCAACGGAAGCTCCGCCGCCGGGAGCGGACGCGCGAGCAGGAACCCCTGGACGCGGTGACATCCGAGCTCGCGCAGCGCCTCGAGTTGCGCCTCGGTCTCGACCCCCTTGGCGGTGACCACGCCTCCGAGCCCCTCGGCGATCGTGACCACGCCGGCGACGATCGCGCGACTGGCACCGGCGGCCGAGATGTCGGAGACGAAACCGCGATCGAGCTTGAGCCCCCGGAGCGCGCACCGCCCGAGCAGGCCGAGCGACGAGTGTCCGGAGCCGAAGTCGTCGATCACGAGGCCGATGCCCGCGCGCTCCAGTTCGGCTAGCTGGAGCGCGGTGACACTGTCGGGATCGATCAGGCGGTCCTCTGCGATCTCGAGCGTCAGCGACGAGGCGGCGACGCGCGCATGCGCCAGCGTCTGGCGCACCGACGTGGCGAACCCCGGGCGGCCCAGCTGGCGCGCCGACACGTTCACCGACAGCTCGAGCTGGCGGCCGGTCAGGTCGATCAGGCGGCGGATCTCCTCGCAGCTCTCGCGCAGCACCCAGGCACCGAGCGGAACGATCGCGCCCGTCTCCTCGGCCAGCGGGATGAACTCCGCCGGGGCGAGATCGCCCAGCTCGGGGTGGTGCCAGCGCACCAGCGCCTCGACGCCTACGATCGCAGCGCCGCCGGGCGTCCCCTCGGCGAGCTCGAAGACGGGCTGGAATGCAAGCGTCGTCTGACCGCGCAGCTCCGCGTCGTGCAGCCCGCGCCCGATCAGCAACCGGCGACTCGCGCGCGCCGGGGTGGCGCCTTCGTAGAAGCGACAGTCGTTGCGACCCGCACGCTTGGCGGCGTACATCGCGCAGTCGGCCTGGCGGATCGCTTCGGCGACGTCGACCGCCTCGTCCTCGATCAACGTCACCCCGACGCTGGCGGTGACGCCCGCGCCACCGATGCTCTGCAGCGGCCTGGAGACGGTGTCGAGCACCCGGTCGGCGACGTCCTCGGCCAGGGAGCGTCCGGTCAGGTCCTCGAGGATGATCACGAACTCATCGCCGCCGAACCGTCCGACGAAGTCGCGGCCCCGCAGGGACGCGCGCAGCCGATCGCCGACCTCGCGGATCATCTCGTCGGCGCGATCGTGCCCCAGCGAGTCGTTCAGGACCTTGAGACCGTCGAGATCGACGAACAGGACCGCGGCGGCTGCGCCCGGCGCGACGCGGCGCAACGCCGCTTCGAGCTGGTCGAAGATCGCCCGCCGGTTGGGCAGCCCCGTGAGCGCGTCGTGACGGGCGTCGTGGATCAGCTTCTGCATCGCGTTACGCCGCTCGATCGCGATCCCGGCCAGGCGCGCTCCGTCGCGCAGCAGCTCGAGGTGCTCGGGCTCGGGCCACCGCGGCGCCGCGCCGTACAGCGCGAACGTGCCGAGCACGGCGCCGTCGGTGCCGACGATCGGCATCGACCAGCAGTGGCGGATCCCGCACCTGGCCGCGAGCTCGCGGACCGGCTGCCACCTGGGATCGCTCGCCATGTCCTCGCTGACGACGAGCTCGCCCGACCACGCGGCGGAGCCGCAGCTGCCGACGTTCGGACCGATCACGACGCCGTCGATCGCGGCGAGCCACTCAGGCGGTAGCGACGGGCCGGCTCCGGGATGAAGCGTGCTCGAGTCACGGTCGAGCAGCACCACGCAGGGCATCACCGATGGCTCGCAGCGCTCGATTCCGAGCGTCAGTTCGTTCAGGACCTCGCCGAGCGGTGCGCCCTCACCGATCAGTTCGTGCAGCCGCGCGTGGCAGGCGACGAGCAGCCGCGCCCGCCGGCCGTCGACGAGCCCCTCCGGCGCGTCGGTGGACGGCGCTGGATCTGAGACACCGGGCAGCGTCGCGCCGGACGATGAACCACGCTCCATGAATTAGAGATCGACCGCGCGGCTGCCTGCTTGATCGGTGGAAACCCGCCGTACACTTCGCGCGATGCGACCGGTCCCCGGGCGACGAGGGTCCGGCACCCGGGCCGGACCCTCGGGAATCAGCGCGCTCGGGGCGGTCGTGCTGGCGCTGGTCGGGCTGCTCTTGACGCAGGCGCCGGCGGCGCGCGCGGGCGGTCGCGGCGACGCGCGCGTGATCGGGACGTTCACGATGCTCGCGGTCGTCACCGAGGCGGTGAACGTGAACGGCGAGAGCCCCGGCCAGATCCTCACACGCGCGTGGGCGATCCGGCCGCGCCGCTGCCGGAGAGACTCGTGCCAGTCGCTGGTGCTCGTGCGCCAGCGCAGTGACGGCTTCCACAGCGCGCTGACGCTGTCGCGGACCGGGCCTGGAAGCTACGCCGGAACCGGCGTCTTCTACGTGGCGCTCCGGTGCCGGCGCCGCGTCTACCCGCTGGGCAGCCGGGCGCCCTACCGGATCACGCTGGTGGTCGAGAGATCGACGCTGATCGGCGGGATCAGGTTCGCGACGACGGTCGGGGCCACCTATGTCAACGCGGCACGCTCCGACACCACCCCGTGTCCGCTGGAGTCGAGTCACGACGCGGCGATCTACGCCGGCAACGTGTCGGGCGGCTTGCCGGGCGCACCGCGAGCGTCGTTCACCGCAACCGTGCACGGCGCGAGCGGCGCGGTCAGCTTCAGGGACACCTCGCGGCCGGGCCGGGGCAACGGCCGGATCGTCCGTCGCGCATGGTCGTTCGGCGATCCCGCTTCGCGTCACCGGAACACCTCGACGCTGCGCAAGCCGGTGCGCGTCTACAGCCGACCTGGCCGCTACCGGGTCCACCTGCGCGTGGTCGATGCCGATGGGCTGAGCGCGACGACCGCCGCGACCGTGACGATCCCGGTATCGACCACGACGGTGCCGACCACGACGGTGCCGACGACGACGGTGCCGACCACGACGGTGCCGACCACGACCACGCCGACCACGACCACCCCGACGACGACTACGCCGACGCCGGCGCTGAGCGCTCGATCGTGGCGAGCACCCGATCGAGCGCATGCACGAGCGGGTCGATCCCGCCGGCGGCCGGCTGGACGACCGCATACAGGCAGCTGGTCCGGCCGTCGGCCGTGAAGAACCGCTGCCACCCGAGCTGGCGCGGCCGGGTCACCTGAAGCTGGCTGGGCGAGAACTCGTGCGGCCGCGGGGCGGGCTGGCCCAGCGGCCCGAACAGGCCGACGCCGGGCCGGATCCGGTCCGGATCGCTGAACTCGAGCAGCGCCGCGAACGCGTCGCCCGGGCGCATGCGTCCGGTGGCAGCCCCGCCGTAGTCCCCGTCCGAGGGGAGCAGCGGGAACGTCGCGACGTGCAGCACCGGGCCGGCCTGGTGACGCCGCGTGATCCGGCCCTCCCACCCCGGCGGCAGCTCGACTGCGAGCCCGTGACCGGTGAGCCTCACGCCAGCACGGACACGACGGCCGCCAGCGCCACCAGCTCCGCTGCGACGACCGCGCGCCGCGCGCGCGGCTCGAGCCTCAGCAGCCGCCGGTGCACCGCGCGCAGCGACTCGGGATCCCGCGCGAATCGCGTCGGCAGCAGCGTGAGCGCCTTGCTCGCGCCGAACACGGCACCGACGGCCGCGCCGGTGAGCGCGCTGGCGCTCAGCAGCTCGACGGCGAAGGTCGCGTAGATCGCCGCGCAAGCGACCAGCGTGATGAACCCGAGGCCCAGCTGGGCGCCGAATCCGAACCCGTAGACCCAACCCCGGTAGCGGGTCATCCAGTCCTCGTTCACCTGGCGCCGGGTCAGCGGCATCCGCCGGCGCAGCGGGGTTCCGTCGATGACCAGCGCCACGACCAGCACCGCAGCCACCATCGGCGTGCGCCAGCCGCTGCCGGGCAGCAGCGCGCCGACCGTGCCAAGCAACGTGCCGCCGGCCGCGCCGGCACCGATCGCCCCGACTGCGACTGCGGTCACGGTCACCCGCCAGGAAGATCCGCGCGCGCGTTCGGCGACCGGAGTGAGGCTCGCGAGCATCGACTGGCCGCATGGAGACCAGGCGGCACGAACCGCGCCGTGGACGGCGATCAGGCCCCCGATCAGGAAGAACACGAGCTGGCTCACGGACGCTCCTCCGGCTGCCGGGACGGATACAGGCTCGGGTGCCCGGCGGCGATCCCGGAGACCGCCAGCGCCCGGTCGGCGCGCGCGGCGCGCTCGGCGGTCGTCCGCGCCCCGTGCAGTGCGCTGTCATCGCGCGCGTCGCGCAGGAGCGCGGTGATCTGCTCCCAGCTGCCGGCGCTGCCTCGCCCGATCACGCCCTCCCCACCGCCGACCAGCACGAAATGCGGTGTCGCTGGGACGGCCATCTCCTCCCAGGCCTCGGTCGACATGACGAGCTCGACGCCGCGCGGGGCGAGCTCGAGCAGCCGCGCCAGCCGTTCTCGCTCGGGACCCTTGGTGACGACCACGAGCCGGGCGTCCAGGCGGAGCTCGGCCGGCTCGTGCAGGCCGGACCACAGCGGCTCGCAGGCCGTGCAACCGCTGCTGAGGAACGCGAGCAGGGTCGTGGGCGAAGCCGCGCCGAGCGCGATCTTGACGGCATCCCCGTCGAGCGTCTGGCCGACGATGTCGCGGACCGGGCCGCCCGCCGGAGCCGACGCAGCCGCTCCCGCCACGGTGCCGCGCCCCTCGAGCGCGCCGAGTCGCCGCAGGATCTCGGCGTGACTTCGCAGGAGCGCGACGATGAACAGCGCCGCAACCACCAGCACTGCGCCCTCGACCAGGATCGCGATCGTCGACGCGGTCATCCGCTACACCCCACCGGCACCGGCAAGCTCGAGTGCATCGGGAATCAGACAGGCCGCGTCCTGGGCGCAGACCGCGTTCTCGACTGCCAGCGACGCGCTGCATCCGAGTGCCGGAACCGTGCTCGGGTTCTCGCACAGCACCATCCGGCAGACGACCGCCGTGACCCCGGCGACGTGGGCGTTGCACTGGCCGTAGCGGAAGACGTTGCACGCCACCCGCCGCTCGGAACAGGTCCCGCCCGCACACTGGCATCCGCCCGGGAACTCGGCACCCGGGAGCGCGTTGCAGTCGACGTAGTAGCGCAGCCCGTGCCCGGCGCACAGCTGGCTGCCGGCGTAGTCGGTGCACATCCACCAGCCGCCGGCGAACGTGCCCTCGGGGCAGCTGTTGAGGCCGCCGGTGATCTGGCAGCAGAACGCCGTCCAGCCGTCGGTGCAGAGCCCGTCAGTGCAGTCGGACGGCATGATCGCGGCGAGCGCCGTACCCGGGTAGAGCAGGTAGCGCAGCGGCGCCACCGCCAGCGCCGAGCCGACGAGCGCGATCCGCTGGAGGGCGGTGCGGCGCGTGAACCCGCGCTCGAGCGCGAGCGCCGAGCCGCGCGCGAGCGACACCGCGATCCGGTCGGCGGCTCCGGCCTCGAGGCTGAAGAGGACGCGCCAGAGCGACGCGCCGATGACGGCGGCGAGCACCGTGAGCGAAGCTCGGCCGGGAGCGGCGCCGCCGAGCTTGACGATGCTCGGAGCGCCCGTCAGCCCCACGACGAGCGAGCAGATCGCAGACGCCGCTGTGAGCGTCGTCGCGCGCAGCGCCGACGCTCCCCGGGGCGAGTCGGCGCCGAAGCACTCACACCCGTCGAGTCCCGCCCGCCAGCGGCGGACGTGCGCCGCGGCGAAAGTCGCGTACACGATCGCGAGCAGGATCCCGGCGGCCGCCCCCGGGATGACGATGGCGATGCCGGCCAGCGCCAGCTCACCGATCGCCAGCGGACTGACCGACTCCCTCAGCTTGACTGCGGCGGCGCTCGCGAGCACGAGCGCGAGCGACAGCACGACGGCCGTTCCGATCATCCTCGCGTGTTCCCCGGAGCTGCGCCCACTGGTTCAGATGGACCCCTCGATCCCACCCTGGAACATACCGGGTCGCGCCGACGACGACCTGCCGGCCGCGACTCCGGACCGCCGGCCGTCACGAACGACGGAGGGCCCGGCACTGAAGGCCGGGCCCTCCGAGACACTCGCCTGTTGGCGTTGAAGCGTAGCCCTCGCGGGCCTACATCATCCCCGACATGTCGGGCATGCCACCGCCACCGCCACCGCCCGACTCCCTCTCCGGCACCTCGGCGACGATCGCCTCGGTCGTGAGGATGTTCTTGGCGATCGACGCGGCGTTCTGCAGCGCCGAACGCGTCACCATCGCGGGGTCGATGATGCCCTCGGCGATCAGGTTCACGATCTCGCCGTTGGCGGCGTTCAGGCCGTGGTCCTTCTTCGCCTTGCGGACGTCGTTGACGACGACCGAGCCCTCGAGCCCGGCGTTCTCGGCGATCTGACGCATCGGCTCCTCGAGCGCGCGGAACACGATCCGCGCACCGGTCTTCTCGTCGGCGTCCTCGATCGCGTCGATGTCGAGCGCCTTCTGGGCGACCAGCAGCGCGACACCGCCGCCCGGCACGATGCCCTCCTCGAGGGCCGCGCGGGTGGCCTGCAGCGCGTCCTCGACGCGGTGCTTCTTCTCCTTCATCTCGGTCTCGGTCGCAGCGCCGACCTTGACGACCGCGACGCCGCCCGACAGCTTCGCGAGGCGCTCCTGGAGCTTCTCACGGTCGAAGTCGGAGTCGGTGTTCTCGATCTCGTTCTTGATCTGGTTGATGCGGCCCTTGATCGCGCTCCCGTCACCGTTGCCGTCGACGATCGTCGTCGTGTCCTTGGCGACGACCACGCGGCGGGCGCGGCCGAGCTGGCTCGTCTGGGTGTTCTCCAGCTTGAGGCCCATCTCCTCGGTGATCACCTCGCCGCCGGTGAGGATCGCGATGTCCTCGAGCATCCGCTTGCGGCGATCGCCGAAGCCCGGCGCCTTGACCGCAACCCCCGTGAACGTGCCACGGAGCTTGTTGACCACGAGCGTCGCGAGCGACTCGCCCTCGACGTCCTCGGCGATGATCAGCAGCGGCTTGCCCGACTGGATCACCTGCTCGAGCACCGGCAGCACGTCCCGGACCGAGCCGATCTTCTGGTTGGCGATCAGGATGTAGGGGTCCTCCAGGACTGCCTCCATCCGATCCTGGTCGGTGACCATGTAGGGCGAGATGTAGCCCTTGTCGAACTGCATGCCCTCGGGGAACTCGAGGTCCATGCCGAACGTCTGGCCCTCCTCGACGTTGACGACGCCGTCCTTGCCGACCTTGTCGATCGCGTCGGCGATCACGTCGCCGATCTCCTCGTCGCCGGCCGAGATCGTCGCCACCCGGGCGATCTGCTCCTTGCCCGAGATCTCCTTGGACTGCGACGCGATGTTGGCGACGACCTGCTCCACGGCCTTCTCGATGCCGCGCTTGAGCGCCAGCGGGTTGGCGCCGGCCGCCACGTTCTTCAGGCCCTGACGGACGATCGCCTGCGCGAGCACGGTCGCCGTGGTGGTGCCGTCGCCGGCGACGTCGTTGGTCGCGGTCGCGACCTCGCGGACGAGCTGCGCGCCCTGATTCTGGAAGACGTCCTCGACCTCGATCTCACGGGCGATCGTGACGCCGTCGTTGGTGATCGTCGGCGCGCCGAACTTCTTGTCGAGGACGACGTAGCGGCCCTTCGGGCCGAGCGTCACCTTGACCGCGTTCGCTACCGCGTCGACGCCCAGCTCGAGCGCCTTGCGGGCCTCCGCGTCGTACTTCAGTTCCTTGTGTGCCATGTGTGTTTCCTGGTTCTCCTGGGAGTTGAGCTACGACTGGACCTTGGCCAGCACGTCGGACTCGCGGAGGACGAGCAGCTCTTCGCCGTCGACCTTGATCTCCGTCCCGCCGTACTTGCTGTAGAGGACCTCGTCGCCTTCGGCCACGTCGAGCGGGGTGCGCTTGCCGGTGTCCTCGTTGACCTTGCCGTCGCCGACGGCGAGGACCTTGCCCTTCTGGGGCTTCTCCTTCGCGGTATCGGGGAGGACGATGCCGCTGGCCGTCGTCTCCTCCTCCTCGATCGCCCGCACGATCAGTCGATCGCCAAGGGGCTTGAGCTTCATCGATGAAACCTCCGGGATGTTTTGATGTTCCGTCCCCTGGCACTCTTCAGCCGAGAGTGCCAACGGCGCAATGATAGCCGGATCCGGCGGTCCACCGCAAGCTGATCCTGGCACTCTCATTTACCGAGTGCCAGGCGGCTCCGCGCGCGGCTGCCAAGCCGATCCCAGGGGGCGAATCCGCGCAGGCGAGTTGCTGGACCTGCTGCCGGCGACGGACTGACCTCGAACGCGTGACGGCGACGGCGCCCGCGCGTAGTACGAGCGGATGCCCGTGTGCAGCTGCAAGCCGGTGACCGCGCTGGTCCGGCCGGTGCTGGCGACGCTCCGCGCTGCCGTGGTCACGGCAGCGGCGGTCACGGCAGCCGTGGTCGCCGGGACCGCCGTGGCCGCACCCACCACGCGGACTGTGCTCCGCTGTTCGGCGAGCGACTCCGGCGCCGGCGCCGGCGCCGGCCCACCCCTCCGCACCCTTCGCGTCGGCGCTGGTGGCGTGCTGGTGCCGGCCGGGGCGACGACGCTGCTGGTGTGCCGCTACACAGGCATGGTCGAACCGCCGCCGGATCCCACGCCGGCCCCCGCGTTCGCGCTCGAGGCCCAGCGGCTAATCGTCGACGGCGCGACCGTCAGGAGCCTGGCGGCGCAGCTCGACGCGATCAAGCCGGCGCCATCGGGCGTCATGTTCTCGTGCCCGGCCGGCTTCGGGCGCGACCTGATCGCCGAGTTCGGCTACCCATCCGGCGCGACCGACTCGGTCACGATCGACACGGGCGGTTGCAACGAGCTGAGCAACGGCGCGGTGTCACGACTCGGCCGCGACGCCCACGTGATCGCGAGCCTCGAGGCGCTCGTGCCCGAGCCGCGGCCCGCGCGCGTGGTGGCGGAGCTGAAGCTTTGCGGCGGCCCCGCCCCGGGACGCTGCCGGGTGTCGGCGCTGCGCAGCTGCGGTCCGGCCGCCGGCAGCTGCGTATCGGCCGACGAGGTCGAGATCACGACTGCCCGCGGTGGCCGTGCCGCGGCGACGGTGCGCCTCCATCGCGGACGGGCCGCGCCGGTCGAGCTCCTGCCGGGAAGCTACGGGTTCGCGCTGCTCGAGGACGGCGCCCACGCCCGCCGGCGCGTGCTGCAGACACGCCACGCAACCGTCGCGCCCGGGCGGCTGACGACGGTGACGTTCGTGATCCCGGTCCCCTGAGCGCGCTTCGCCGAGCGGATCGGGCGCACGCTGGCGAGGTTGAGGCCCCACCGGGGCCCTAACCTCGCCAGCCTCAGTTCTGGGCGCCGGCGAGCCCGTGCAGGCGGTCGCGGAGCTCGGGCGGGTTCTCGATGATCTGCGAGAAGCGCACGACCGTGACGATGTCGTCCATCGCGACCTTCCGCCCGTAGATCTGCTCGAGGAAGTGGACCATCTCGTCGACGCGCCGGAACTCGGGGTTGTCGTGCTCGATGTCGCGGGGCGAGAGATCCTGCACGCGCTTGACCTCGACCTGGTCGATCACGGCCTGGAAGATCTTCTCCCGCGGCGAGTGCTGGTAGCCGATCGTCACGAGCACGCAGTCGTTCTTCCGGTACTTGTGGGACTTGTCGCCGAGACGGATCGTCGCCGTCTTGCGGCCGCGCCGGAGCTGGTCGGCAAACACCGAGGAATAGAAGTTCAGGACACGCACCGGCTCAGCCTACACATCCCGAGCCAAACGCGACAACGCACGTTCGACGATCTCGCGCTCGGCCGGGTAGGTGAGCGCGTGGAGCGCCTCTTCCAGCGGCATCCAGCGGGCCTCCTCGATCTCGTGGTCGTGGTTCGCTGGGTTCCCGGCGCCGTATTCGAACAGGAAGAACTCGACTCGCTTGTCGATCCGGCGGCCCCGACGCTCATATGTGTAGTCGATCGCCCCGAGCGGCGCGACCAGCTCGCCGGTCACCCCCGCCTCCTCGCGCACCTCGCGAACGGCGGCCTCGAGCGCCGTCTCGCCGCCGTCGAGGTGACCCTTCGGCAGGCCGAGCACCCGTTCGCCGGCGGCCGACCGCTTGACCGGCACGACCACGACGAGCCGGCCGTCGCGGACGACGACGCCCCCGGCTGAGAGCTCCTGTGGCGCGGCGGCGCTAATAGACGTAGCGCTCCAGCGCCGCAGGGTCGTGCACGACGAGCCGCCCGCGCCCCTGCGTGATGATCCCGGCGCGCTCGAGCACCGCCAGAAAGCGGCTCGCGGACTCGCGCGAGGTGCCGGCCAGCTGCGCGACGTGCGCCTGCGTCGAAGCGATCACGACCCCGCCCGCCGGGCTCGCGCCGAGCTCGCCCTCGGTCAGGTCGACGAGCACGCCCGCGACCCGGCTCTGCACCGTCTGGAACGATTGCCGCGCCAGGCGCTCGGTCGTCTCGCGCAGCCGGGAGGCGAGCGCGCCGAGCATCGCCGCGGCGATCGCAGGGCGCTCGCGCAACAGCCGGCGCACGTCATGCCCGACGATCGCGGTCGCCTCGGTCGGATCGACCGCCTCGATCGTCGCCGAGCGGCGCTCACCGTCGAGTACCGCGAGCTCCCCGAAGATGTCACCCGGCCCGAAGGTCGCGAGCGTGATCGCGCGGCCGTGGGGATGCTCGCGGACGGCTCGCGCGCGACCGGTGCGGACGATGAACAAGGTGTCGCTCTCGTCCCCTTCCCGGAACACGACCTCGCGCGCCTCGTAGCTCCGCGGGACGGCGACATCCGCGATGTGGACGATGTCGTCCTCGGTCAGCTGCTCGAACAGCGGCACCTGGCGCAGCAGCGCGAGCGTGTCTTCGACGGTCGCGGGCACTCGATGTTCATAGCACATGGGCTCCCGCTGCTCGGCGGGGTTACACGGATCAGGCCGCGTCGAGCGCGTGCTCGCGCCGCCGGCGGCGGATCGCGTAGGCGAACCATCCGATCAGTGCGAGGAGCAGCGCGACCGGTGCCAGCGCGGCGAGTCCGATCAGCACGCCTCCGGCCGCGACCGTCAGCACCCGCAGCGCGTCGTGGGCGGCCCGGCCGAGCGTGAAGCCACCGGAGCCGGTGCTCGAGCCGGTCGCCGGCGGCGCCTCGTAGACGGGGCCGCCGTTGATCTGCACCGACAGCGAGCTGAAGCCGATCTGGTGCTCGAGGCCGTGGAGCGTCGCCTCGTCGCTCGAGATCGACGCCTCGGCATCGTGGATCCGCGCGTACAGGCTCTGGATCTCCGCCTCGGTGTAGGCGGTGGCAAGCTGCTTGAGCAGCGCCGTACGCAGGGCCCTCGCATCCTGGAGCGCGCGCACGTCCGCGTTGTAGCGGTTGTTGACGTCCTGGGTGGCGTCGGTGCGCGAGGCGACGGTCGCGTAGCGGAGGTTCGACAGCAGCGTCATCGCCTGCTGGAGGTTGCCGCTCGGGATGCTGAGCGCGAACGTCGCGTAGCCGCCGTTGGCGCTCGCGGAGGTGACCGAGGACGACTGGACGATCCCGTTCACCTGGCCGACGACGGTGAACACCTCCTCGGCGACCGTCGCCACGCGGTCGTTCGCCGCCGCGAGCTGGAGCTGCGCCGACTGGATCACCTTGCGCCCGTTGGGGACGGGGGCTGGTGCGGTGGGCGCGGCGACGCCGAGGTCGAGCGCCGGTGGGGCCGACCCTGACGACGCCCCGGCCCCGGCCCCAGCTCCAGCCTCAGCCCCAGGCCCGGCCGCGGGCCCGGCGGCGGAGCGGGCGCCCGAGCTACCGGCCGCCGACGTGGGGCCTGCCGTGACACCCGTTGCGGGCGCGTGCGCGGCCGGCGTGCTGGCAAGGCTCCTGGCGGTCGTGCCGTTCGCCGCGAGCGGGCGGTTGATCGTGGTACCGGCCGGACCGGCGGGCCCGCTCGACAGCACGGCGACGGCAGCCACTGCCGCCGCGGCGGCGGCGAGGCTGCCGCCCATCGCCGAGCCGAACACGATGCGCCGGCGCCGCGCGGGCCGCGGGCGACGCGCAGCGGGGGCGAGGGCGCTCGCGAGACGGGCGTCGAGCCGGCGGGCCACCTCGTCGGGGACCGGCGGGCGGTCGGCGGCGAGCATGATCGTCAGCTCCGCCAGCTCGCTGTGGACCGGATCGACGATCCGGCCGGCCAGCGTGGCGTCGATCGCCTCGAGCTCGGCGAGCACCTCGGGATCGAGCGGGAGCTCGTCAGAATGGCGCATTGACTGCCTTCCTCAGCTTCTGGACGGTGCGGTGCAGGATCGTGCCCGCGTTCGACTCGCTGACGCCGAGCGCCTTCGCGAGCTCGGCATTGCTCAACCCCGCATGGAACTTGAGTGCGAGCAGCTCGCGGTCGCGGGCGGACAGCGTCTGCAGGGCGGCGCGGACCGCCGTGCGCCGCAGGATGATGTCGTCCTCCTCGACCGGCTCTTCGACCGCGGCCGCTTCGGGCTCGACGACCAGCGCGGCCACGCGACGGCGGCGGCGCAGCTCGTCGAGAGCGGCGTTGCGGGCGATCCCGAACAGCCAGGCGCGCTCCTCGCCGCGGTGGCGGTCGAACGTCCGGCGGCGGCGGAACGCCCGCTCGAACGCGAGCGCGGTCACGTCCTCGGCGGCCGCTGCGTCGCGCAGCAGCGTCATCACGTACGCGTAGACATCGTCGCGGCTCGCGCGATACAGCGCTTCGAAGCGTCCCCAAGCGGTTCCCTGGTCGCCTGCCGCCACTGGCGCGATCGGTGCCATGCCCTCACTACGCTGCCTACGGCGATCCATCACAACCCGGTTATCGTCCCGCGTATGAAGGCGCTCGTCACGGCCGCGATTGCGGCTGCCGCGACTGTGGCGACGCCGGTCGCGATCGAAGCGCAGGCCGCCGCGTCCCCCGGCAATCCGACGCCGGCTCAGATCCGGCGTGCGGTCGCGTCCGCGGAGCGCTCGCCGAACCTGTGGGCGACGGTCAACATCTGCGGCACCAGCCGCGAGCGCGGGCTGATCGGGATCCGCGGCCAGATGCCGGCGCTCGGGTTCGCAGCGCAGCTGGCGCTGGCGATCCGCTTCTCGTACTACTCGGCGAGCACGCACCGGTTCGAGCCGGTACCGCACCTGAGCAAGCAGGTCCCGCTCGGGGCGACGACCAGCGGGACGATCCAGGGCGGCGCCGCGTTCGGCTTCAGTCCGCCCGTGCGGCTCGAGGCGACGGTCGCGTTCACGTGGTCGCGCGCCGGCAGGGTGCTCGGAACCGTCACGCGGCAGACGACGGGCGGACACCACGACGTGAAGGACTCGTCGCCGCCCGGGTACAGCGCCGCAACCTGCGCGCTGCGCCTCTGACCGCCGGCCGCGCCGCGACTGTGTGCGGAATCCGTACGGGTTTCGGCAGGGCCGGGGCGGATCGGCGATCCTGACGGCGCGATGGCGCCAGCGAGGACCACAGCGTCACACACCCCGCTCCCGCGAGCTCTCGGTGTGCCGAAACGGCGGATATATCGCCCCTTCGGCACAGTCCGGGTCAGAATCGTGGGGGGTCGTGAACTTGTGGTCGTTGCGGACGGCCCCGATGCGCGGATCGCAGCCGTACTGGGCGCGCAGAACCAGCGCATCAGCCGCGCCCAGCTGGAGGCGGTGGGGTCGACCGCGGCGATGATCAAGACGCGAGTCGCCCGGGGTCAGCTGTGCCGCATATTCCGCGGCGTGTACGGAGCCGGCCCCCCGCGCGCGGTCGAGCTCGGCGACGAGACGGCGGCGCTGCTGGCCGCCGGCGAGCACGGTGCGCTCGGACTCGAGTCGGCGGCCTTCCTGTGGGAGATCCGGCCGGCGGCGCCCGCGCACGTCGACGTCGTCGTGCCCGTACCGGTGCAACCGAGGAGCAGGCCGGGGGTCCGCGTCCACCGCAGCGCGTCGATCACCCGCGCCGATGTGGTGCTGCACCGCGGCCTGCCGGTCACGAGCCCGGCCTGGACGCTGCGCGACCTCGCCGACAGCCTCGACGGCCGGCCGCTCGAACGCGCCCTCGACGAGGCGCTGCACCGCAACCTCGTCAACCCGACGAAGATCCGGGAGGTCGTCGCCCGCACTCCTGGCCGCCGCGGCGGGAACGCGCTGCTGGAGCTGCTCGAGCCGGGCCGGGGCCACGGGATCACCCGCAGTCAGGCCGAGGAGCGGATGCTCGGCATCCTGCGCGACGCCGGGGTTGCCGACGCCGAGCGCAACGCGAGGATCGGGCGCTACGAGGTCGACTTCCTGTGGCGCAAGGCCCGCGTGGTGGTCGAGGTGGACAGCTACACCTGGCACTCGGGTCCGGCGGCGTTCAAACGGGACCGCGAGAAGGACATGTACCTCCGCGAGCACGGGCTCGAGGTGATCCGGGTCACGTGGGAGATGATGGATCGGCCGCTCCTGCTCGTTGCCCGGATCGTGGAGGCGATCGCGCTCAGGCAAGCGCGGCGAACAGGCGCGGGTCGTTGGTGATCACGCCGGTGACGCCGAGCGCGTGCAGGGACCGCATCAGCGGCAGCTCGTCGACGGTCCAGACGTACAGCTCGCCGCCGGCGCCCGCGACCGCGCGCACGAGCCGCGGCGTTACGAGCCGCCAGTGCGCCATCACCGCGTCGCAGTGGCCACGGCGGATCGCCGCCGCCGCCCGCACCGGCAGCACCGCACGAGCGCCGGCGAGCAGGGTCGCCGCGAATGACCACAGCACGCGATGGCGGAACGGGTCGCGGCGCAGCTTCGGCACCGACCAGCCGAGCCGCACCGCCGGCTCGGTGCGGCGGATCAGCGCGAGGCTGGAGCGGTACTGGCTCGAGATCAGCGCGCGCGACAGCAGCCCCCGCTCGCGCAGCGCCGCGAGCACGCCGAGCTCGTAGCCCGGTAACTTGAGATCGACGTCGAGTTCGATATCGGCGAACGCCTTGCCGGCGAGATGGTCGAGGCCGGCGGCCAGCGTCTGCGCCGGCCGCGCGCGGGCGTCGTGCCAGTCGTGCGCGAGCAGCAGCTCGGACTCGCGGAAGCGGCCGGCGCGACCCGCCGACTCCGCCGCGCGAACGGACATGTCCACATCGGGCGGCGCGGGGACGACGTCGAACTCGATCATGTCGACTCCGGTCGCGACTGCCGCGTCGAAGCTCTCGAGCGTGTTGCCCGGGACGATCTGGTCGGCGCCCTTGTGGCCGACCCGCCGGATCACCGCTGGCATCGCGGGCACCAGTAGGTGATGCGGTTCTCATCGCCCAGCCCGTGCGCGAGCACGGCCGCGCCGCACCGAGGGCAGGCCCGGCCGGCCTTCGCGTAGACGTTCAGCCGGACCGATCGCGGGCCCTTGGTGCCGGAGCGCAGCATCCGCGGACGCACGGCCTCGACCGCGCGCGTCGCCTCGGCGTTCGACACGTCACCGAGGCGGCGGAACGGGTCGACGCCGGCCTCCCAGCAGGCTTCCGATTTCCAGATGTTGCCGATCCCGGCCAGATTGCGCTGGTCGGCGAGCGCCTCGCCGAAGCTCCGCGTCTGATCGTCGGCGCGCAGCCGTGCCAGGAACCGGTCGGCGTCGAGCTCGTCGGCGAGGATGTCGGGCCCGAGCTCCGCGAGCCGCTGGTCGAAGCGCCGCCGGCCGTCGGTCAGGAGCTCGAGCCGCGGGCCGCGCAGCTCGGCGACCCAGCGCTCGCCGCGGTGCAGCAAGAGCCATGCCCCCGGCCAGCTGCGCCGCTCGCCGGCGACGCTCCACGAGCCGACCATCCCGAGGTGGGAGTGGAGCACGAGCCCGCCCTCGAAGCCGATGAACAGGTGCTTGCCGTGCGTGTCGATCCTGCGCACGGCGCGGCCGCGCAGCCGCTCGGGCCAGCGATCGTGGCGGTGTCGCAGCTGCGGCGTGACGATCTCGTCCGGCACGTGCCCCTCGAGCACCGGGCGCATCCGCGTCGCGGCCCACATGATCGTGTCGCCCTCAGGCACTGAGGGTCAGCCGCCGCGGCCCTTCCTGGAAGCCGAGCTCGACGAGCATCGCCCCGAGCTCGGATCCGAGCGCCGGCCGGCCGTCGACCGTCTCGAGCGCGACCCGGCGGATCCGCCCGGCACGGACGCCCTGCACCAGCGCCGCGAGCGCCGGGCGCAGGCGCGGGTCCCCGGGCGCGACCAGCGTCTGCACTGCGCGCCCGCCGCGCTCGAGGTAGACGATCGGCTCGCCACCGACCGACACCACTTGGGCACCGGCTTGGCGTGCCGGTGCCCGGCCGGTCGCGACCCGGTCGGCCTCCCCCTGATCGACCGGCCAGCGCAGCGCCGCGCCGTACGGCTGCGCCGGGTCGATCGCCGAGAGCACGACCGGCGGCTCCTCGCCGGTGCGCTGCTCGCGCAGCCGCTCGACCGCCCCGGGCAGTGCGAACTGGGCGCCGCCGAGCCCCTCTACGAAGTAGCCGCGGCGCGCGATCCCGAGCGTCTCGAGCTGAGTCAGCTCGGGATAGATCGCGCTGAAGCCGCCGGGGATGCCCTCGGCCAGCACCTGCTCGCGGGTCAGCACGCCGTAGCGCTCGAGCAGCAGCTCGGCCTGCGCGCGGCGTCGGGCGGCGGGATCGACGGAGGCGCCGGCGAGCAGCTGGGCGGTCAGCGACCAGCGTCCCTGAACCTGCGGGTGCGCCCCCGGGCGGGCGGCACCGAATCTCGCCGCGAACCGTCCAGGCCGCCGGCCGGCACCGGAGCGCAGCGCCGCCGGGCGAGCGAGCGACAGGTGCGGCGCGCGCAGCGGCGCGAACGCGTCGTTGGTCACCTCTCCCGCCCACACGAGGTCCCACAGCGCCTCCTGGAGCTCCTCGGTCGAGACCTGGCCCAGCTCGACGAGCAGGTCCGTGAAGAAGCACGCGCCGCGCTCGAGGCGCGCGCGGATGTGGGCGTGCGCCTCGGTGTCCGAGACGGCTGCGCCCTTGCCGGCCGGCGGGCCCAGCAGGGTCAGGTCCTCGCGGAAGTAGAGCGCGACGCGCCCGGAGTTGCGGCCGAGCGCGCCCGCGCCGAGCCAGACGGCCTCCCCGGCGGCGCACAGCTGGTCGAGCCACGCGGGCGAGTACGCGCCGATCCGCCGCGGCAGCACCTCGCGCTCCCACACCTCGGCGGGCAACGCCAGCCCCTGGAGCGGGACGAGCACGTCGCGCAGGCGGTCGACGCCCGCGCCTGCCGGCTGGTGGCGGTCGACTCCCTGCCAGCCGGGCAGGAAGCGCGCGAGTGCGCGCTGGTCGACCGGCTCGACCTCCTTGCGCAGCGCCGCCAGCGACGCCCGCCGCAGCCGCCGTAGCACCTCCGGGTGGCACCACTCGCGCTCGGAGCCCCCGGGGCGCAGCTCGCCGCGGACGAGTTCGCCGTCGCGCTCGAGCACGGCCAGCGCGGCGGAGCAGTCCACCCCGTAGCGCGCCCGCAGCTCGTGGGTCGTGAACGGCCCATGGGTCGCGGCGTAGCGGCGCACGACCTGCGAGAGCGCGCCGGGCACGTCCTCGAGGAACGCCTCCGGCAGCCCACCGGGCGGCGACGCGCCGAGCGCGTCGCGGTACAGGCCGGCGTCGGCGGCACAGATCCAGCGCTGCTCGCCGCCGAGCCGCACCCGCACCGCGCGGCGCTCGCCGGCGAGCGCCTCGAGCAGGGCGCTCGCATCGACGCCGTCGAGCGTGCGCGCCGCGACCTCGGCCCCGGTCAGGTCGCCGAGCGCTCGCAGCATGTCGTGCACGCCGTCGCGGGTCGCGACGCGGCGGTGCTCGGAGAGCCATTGGAGGTCGGCCTCGACGCTCGCGAGCGCAGTCGGGTCGATCAGATCGCGCAGCTCCTCCTGGCCGAGCAGCTCGCGCAGCAGGTCGCGGTCGAGCGACAGCGCCGCCGCCCGGCGCTCGGCGTTCGGGGTGTCGCCCTCGTACATGTAGGTGGCGACGTAGTCGAACAGCAGCGAGGAGGCGAATGGAGAGGCGGTCGGCGTCTCGACCTCGACCAGCGAGATCTCGCGGCGGTGCAGGCGGGTCAGCAGCTCGGTCAGCCCGGGCAGGTCGAGCACGTCGCGCAGGCACTCGCGGAACGTCTCGAGCACGATCGGGAAGTCGCCGTATTTGCGCGCCACCTCGAGCAGCGACTGCGACCTCAGCCGCTGCTGCCAGAGCGGCGTGCGCTTGCCCGGGCGCGCGCGCGGGATCAACAGCGCCCGCGCGGCGTTCTCGCGGAAGCGGGCGCCGAACAGCGCCGACGCCGACAGCTCGGCGACGACCAGCTCCTCGAGCTCGTCGGGCTCGATCAGCACGATCTCCGCGCCCGGGGGCGCCTCGGCGTCAGGCAGGTGGACGATGATCCCGTCGTCTGAGGTGATCGCGTCGGACTCGAGCCCCAGCTGCTCGCGGATCCGGGCCGACAGCGCGAGCCCCCAGGCGGCGTGGACACGGCCGCCGAACGGCGACAGCACGCACAAGCGCCAGTCGCCGATCTCGTCGCGGAAGCGCTCGATCACGATCGCGCGGTCGGACGGGATCACGCGCGTCGCGTCGCGCTGCTCGGCGAGGAACTCGACGAGGTTGCGGGCCGCCCGCTCGTCGAGGTCGTACTCGGCCGCAAGGACCTCCGGCGGCTGGTCGACCGCCCAGCGCGCGAACGCGCCGATCGCCTCGCCCAGCTCGCGCGGGCGCCCGACGCCGTCGCCCTTCCAGAACGGGACCGCGCCGGGGAGGCCGGGCGCGGGCGTGACGATCACGCGGTCGCGGCCGATCTCCTCGATCCGCCAGGTCGAGGCGCCGAGCAGGAACGTCTGGCCGGGCCGGGCCTCGTACACCATCTCCTCGTCGAGCTCGCCGACGCGCCGGCCGTCGGGCAGGGTCACGGCGTAGAGGCCTCGGTCGGGGATCGTGCCGGCGTTGGTGACCGCCAGCTGGCGGGCGCCGGGCCGGGCGCGGAGCGTACCGGCGATCCGGTCCCACACGATCCGCGGGCGGAGCTCGGCGAACTCGGAGGAGGGATAGCGGCCGTCGAGCATGTCGAGCACGTTCTCGAACACGGGGCGGGTCAGCTCCGCGTACGTGTAGGTGCGGGCGACCAGCTCGAACAGGTCGTCGACGGCGACCGGCTCCTCGTCGGGGGCGGCGGCGGCGATCGCGACGATCTGCTGGGCGAGCACGTCGAGCGGGTTGCGGGGGACGACCGTGGTCTCGATCGCGCCATCGCGCATCCGGCGGGCGACGACCGCGCACTCGAGCAGGTCGGCGCGGAACTTCGGGAAGATCCGCCCGCGGCTGACATCGCCGACGTTGTGGCCCGCGCGGCCGATCCGCTGCAGCCCGCGGGCGACCGACTTCGGCGACTCGACCTGGATCACCAGGTCGACCGCGCCCATGTCGATCCCCAGCTCGAGCGAGGAGGTCGCGACCAGGCACGGCAGCTCGCCGGCCTTGAGCAGCTCCTCGATCACGGTCCGCTCCTCGCGCGCGAGCGAGCCGTGGTGGGCGCGGGCGATGGCGGCGTCGGCCAGCTCGTTCAGCCGCAGCGCGAGGCGCTCGGCGCTGCGGCGGTTGTTGACGAAGATGATCGTCGAGCGGTGCTCACGGACGAGCGCGAGCAACTCGGGATAGATCGCCGGCCAGATCGAACGGCGGGTGGCCTCGGTGCCGCCCGCAAGCGGGTCGAAGTCGGGCGATTCGGTCGCGTCTGGCTCGACCATCGACTCGACCGGGACGTGGATCTTCAGGTCGAGCGGCTTGCGCACGCCGGCATCGACGATCCGGCAGTCGCGTTTGCCTCCGACGAGGAAGCGACCGACCTCCTCGAGCGGGTTCTGCGTCGCCGACAGCCCGATCCGCTGGGGCTCTTGGGCGGCGGCGGCGCTGAGTCGCTCGAGCGTCAGCGCCAGGTGCGCGCCGCGCTTGGTCGAGGCGACCGCGTGGACCTCGTCGACGATGCACCAGCGCGTGGCCTCGAACAGGCGCTGCGCCTGGCCGGTCAGCATCAGGTACAGCGACTCGGGGGTTGTGATCAGGATGTCGGGCGGCTCGCGCAGCATCGCCGCGCGCTCGCGCTGGGGGGTGTCGCCCGTCCGGACCGCGACCGTCAGCGGCGCGCCGATCCCGCGCAGCGGCACGCGCAGGTTGCGGTCGATGTCGTAGGACAGCGCCTTCAGGGGGGAGACGTAGACGAGGCTGACGCCGGACCGGACCGGCGGAGCTCCGGCGAGCCGGTCCGAGGACAACGCGTCGATCGCCCACAGGAACGCTGCCAGCGTCTTGCCAGACCCGGTCGGGGCGCTCAGCAGCACGTGCTCGCCCGAGGCGATCGCAGGCCAAGCCAGCGACTGCGCCGCCGTCGGCTGCGCGAACGCGCGTGTGAACCAGTCCCTGGTCGCCTCACTGAAGCCGTCGAGGGCGCTCGCCATCGAGCACCGAGGCTAGCGCGGCGCCTACGCCGGTTCGGGAGTGATGAACGCCACGGCCGGGGTCAGTCCGGCCGACTCGTGCAGCGTCGCGATCCGCCGCCCGGGCTGGACGGCCGGGTGGATCTCGCCGAGGTGGTCCCGGAGCTCCTGCTTGAGCTCGTCGAGGTTGATCACGACCACGGCCAACCCCCAGAAGCGGGCATGCGGCCCCTGCAGCTCGGGCGCGTGCACCAGCTCGATGCTGGCGGGGCCGACGCGGCGGAAGCCCTGGCGCCCACGGCCGCTGCGCTCGCGGGTCCGTTTCAGCGGCATCCCGGCGCGATCGAGGGCCGCAGCGGTGCGGTCGAAGTCGGGGGTGATCACGACCACGTGGTCGACGCCGGTGGCGCCGTTCGGGTGGGTCGCGTACGGCGGCGGGCGCAGGACCTTCGGGACCGGCGTCGGCAGCCCGTCGACGGACCCGAGCGCGTTCACGCGTCGCAGCGACCACGACGTGATCCCGTGGCCGGTCTGTCCGAGGCGGATTCGAACGCCGCCGATGTCGAGATTGCCGCCGTCGTCGACCTCGAAGCCGAGCGCCTGCCACCGCTCCGGCGGGTCGGCGATCGACAGCTCGGCCAGCTCGGGCTCCCGCGTCTCGGTCATCGCCCGGATCATGCCGCAGCAGCGCGCCCGCACCGAAGGGCCCAGCGCAGTTCGCCCCCCGGGTGGGCGATCACGGCGGCCGATCGCCGATGCCGGCTGCGGGCTGGCGCGGATGGCGCAGCGGCCGCTTCCCGCGGGATCGGGGTCGGCGCCGGGCTCACCGCGTACACGCTCGGGCTGCGTCACGCGTTCGACGCCGATCACATCGCGGCGATCGACAACGCCACGCGAAAGCTGATCAGCGACGGCAGGCGGCCGCTCGAGACGGGGTTCTTCTTCTCCCTCGGCCACTCGACGATCGTGGTCGCATTGGCGCTGCTGGTCGCGCTCGGACTGGGCGGGTTGTCGGGCGCGATCGCGAACGGTCACTCCTCGCTTCACGAGTTCGGGAGCTTGATCGGCCCGTTCATCTCCGGCTCGTTCCTGGTGCTGATCGGGCTGATCAATCTGGCCGGCCTGGTCGGGATCGTTCGCGCGTTCATGCGCCTGCGGTCGGTCTCGCGGTGACGGGCATGTTCCTGGTCGGATGGCTGCTCGCCGTGTCCACGTGGCGCGTTGCCGGCCGCTGCGCGCCGGCTGCGGGTGCCGCCCGCCACTGACCCGGTCGCGCGGAAAACCCGCACGCGGCCCGCACCTCGTGCGCGGGTGCAGTGCCGGGTTGCACCGATGTCCGGGCGTGGCACGACGCCCGACGATCCCTTCTAAGAAAACGCTCATAGTGCGAAGAGGGGGTTGGTGCAATGACCGAGGTGCCGAACGACGCAGACGCGCAGCCCGGACTCCCGGAGGTACGCGTCGACGAGCCGGTCCTCGCCCGATACCCGTGGCTGACCGACCGCAACGTCATCTTCTTCCTGCTCGGCTGGATGCTGCTGTTCGGGGCGATCAGCGTGCTCATCTCGAACCCGTTCCAGAGCGAGCCGAGCGCGCTCGCGACCCCGAACTTCTGGCACGTGATGTTCCTGCACGGGCTGCTGATCGGGATGGTCTCGCTGGGCGCGCTGACCACCTGCCACGTGTTCGAGATCCAGTCGCGCCACGTGCGCGTGTGGATCGCGCTCGGCGCGCTGGCGGCGACCGTGCCGGCGGCCGTCGGCGGGATCTTCGACAAGGCGGTGCCCGGGTACGAGGTGCCGATGTGGATCCAGATCGTCGGGTTCTTCGCGCTCGACGAGATCCTGATCACGCTGCTGATCGGGTTCGTGCTCGAGTTCCGCCGGCGGGCTCCGGCGTCGCGCTCGCTCCCCTTCCTGGGCGCAACGCTCGCGACCGCGTCGATGTTGATCGCCGCGGTGATGGGCCACCTCGCCGGCTGGATGCTCGAGTTCAAGTACTCGCTCGGGTTCCTGCACTCGTTCGGCAAGTCGATCGGCTATCCGAAGTCGGCCGACTGGGTGAGCGCGCTGGTCGGGTCGCACTCGCACGAGATGGCCGTCGCCTCGATGGCGCTGATCGCGGTGCTCGCGGCACGGCAGTTCAAGTACCTCGAGCTGTCCGGCGCGTGGCGGACGGTCGCGCGCGTCGGGCTCGCGATGATCCCGATCGGCGTCGTCGCGATGACGTACGTGTACATCCGGGCCGGGTTCAGCACGTGGGCGCCGCCCGCCTGGTTCACCTCCCACAACGGCGTCAACGGGATCGCGTCCGACGACGTGCTCACGGGCGTGTTCGTGATGGGCGGGGGACTGCTGGTGATGGGCGCGCT
>DAHUYL010000017.1 GCA_027315255.1 Solirubrobacterales bacterium
GGTCGCCGGCGGCGGGCGGCGGGCGGGGCGGCAGGACGACCGGCGGCGGTCGCGGGGCGGGTGGTGGCGGCACCGGCGTCAGGGTGCGGCGGCTGGCCAGCGGCGTCGAGGACGGCTATCACGAGGCCGTGGTGCCGGGGCTGAAGTCGAGTGCGGACGCCGCCCGGCTGGCCGACGAGATCGCGTTTGCCGCACGCCGGCTCGAGCAGCTCGAGCTCGACCCGCCGGGTCTCCTGGCGGAGGTCGCCGCCCCCGGCGACGTCGAGGAGCGGACCTGGCTGGCTTTCCAGATCGCCTACGTGTGCCCGCTCGACGACCCCGATCCGTTCGCCGCGATCGCCGCGACGCAGACGAGCTGGGCGTCGGGCGAGCTTCCGGACCTGTCGGATGCGCGCACGGGGCCGCGCACCGCCCACGACCGGGTGCGCGGGACGGCGACGCTCGCCGCCTACAGGAGCTGGGCGGAGCGTGCAGGCTCGCAGGCGGCTGCGTTCGGCGGCGAGGCGTCGTGGACGCCGGAGCGCCGGTTCGCCCGTGCATTCGAACGGCTCTCGCTGCCCGGCCTGCACCGCGACGCGCGCTACGAGCTGCTCGTGCTGCTCGGCCGGCTGTCGGTCTACGAACTGCGTGGCGGCACGCTCCAGTTCGGGGGCGAGAACGAGGCGACCGTCGGCGCCAAGCGGGCGCTTGGGATCGGCGATCCGCTCCTTCTGGAGCGGCGCGCCGCGGCGCTGGCGGAGGCCTGCGCGGTGCCGCTCGAGGCGCTCGATCTGGCGCTGCACAACTGGAGCGCCGGGACCCGGGTCGGGCTTGGCCTGCCGCCCGGTGTCGAGCCCGGCGCCGACGCGGTCGCGCGGGCGCGGCGCGCGCTGGGGCTGTAGCCGGCGCGGGCTCCGTCTGGGCGTGCGGCGGTTCGGAGCGCTCCGGCTCCGTCCGGGGCGCAGCCTACAGTGCCTGCCGCATCCTCTCCCCGCAAGCCTGAGCCGCTATGTCCCTCTGCTTCATCGAACCGCAGAACGCCATCCGCGTGATCGCCGACTCAGTCGGGCGTGAGGCTCGCCGGCAGATCCTCGGCGAGGTCGTGCGGGCGTGGGTCGACGAGATTCCGGAACCGGATCTGCAGTCCCACTACGCCAAGGCGGTCGCCGATCTCGACGAGCACGATCTGTCGATGCTCGCCGCGTGGCACGCGTCGCTCGAGCTGGGCCATCCGATCCCGACCAAGGAGTTCCTGATGGGGGTGTTCCCGTCGCTCGGCGAGAACCGGCGCGAAGCGCTGAGGATCGCCGCCGGGTTTCGCGGTGAGGAGGCGTTCGAGGCGGGAGTCGGCGAGGACGAGGCGCTCGACACCGTGCTGCCGTGGCTGTCCGCCGAGCGCTGCCGCCAGCTGGCGGGCGAGTGTCTGCAGCTCTACTGCTGGGACCGTCTGGGCGTCGAGAACTGACTTGGTTGAACTTTCGTACCGCTACGGGCGGTTTCTTCAACCAAGTCAGGCTCATCAACGTCCATCTGCGATCGCCGCGCGGATCGCGGGGATCGTGTGCTCGTTGTCGGTGAACTGGATCGCATGCATGCCGGCGGCGCGCGCCCCCTCGCAGTTGCCGGCGATGTCGTCGACGAACAGGGTCTCGTTCGCCGGCAACCCGAGCCGGGCGAGCGTGAGCCTGTAGATCTCGGGCTCGGGCTTGCGGACCCCGACGAAGGCCGAGTCGATCACCAGCTCGAACAGCTCCTGCACCGGTACCAGCGCGCGCCACCGCGCCTCCCATTCGCGGACGTTGTTCGTGCAGATCGCCAGCCGGATCCCGGCGTCTCGCAGCTCCCGCAGCAGCTCGAACATCGCCTCGTTCGGCCGCAGGCCCGCGAAGTAGGTGGCGCCGAATCCCTCGAGGTCGACAGGCCGGCCGAGCGCCGCTGTGAGCTCGCCGCCGACCTCGGCGAGGAAGTCGCGCTCCGATATCTGCCCGGTCTCGAGCCGGTGCAGCGGACTCACGCCGGTCCGCTCGGCAATTCGCGCGATCGAGCTGTACAGCGCCATCAGCGGCACCCCGGACGAGTCCTGGAAGGCGACGAACGAGTCCATCAGCGGAGATGTCAGGACTCCGCCGAAGTCGCTGACGAGCGCTCGGATCACGTGACGCCGAGGGTCACCTCACGCCGCGCGCGCGAGCAGGTACACGCCAAGTCCGTCGTCACCCCGGCTGTGGCAGCGCATGGCGACCGCCTCCAGCCGGACGCCGGCGATCGTCGTCGCGGCCGACTGGCCTGCGTGCTCGCCCGCCATCCGTCGCGAACGGTGCTCCTCGTCGTCGTCCGCTCCCAGCCAGATCTCCACGCCCATCCGGCGGGCTGCGCCGGTGCCGTCATAGGTGGTGGAGAGGCGCGGGTCGGACAGCCGCAGCACTGCGTCGTCGCCGGCGATCGCGACCGAGATCGCGTCGCGGTCGTGACCCGATGCGCCCTTCGGCCGGGCGGCGAGCAGGGCGAGCGCATGGCCGGCGGCGAACCACCCTGCAGCGAGCCGGACCGAGTCGAGCCCGCCCCGCGCAAGCGCCGCGCAGTAAGCGCCCTCGGCGTCGATCTCGCCGGCTGCGTCCCGTGCGCCGCCGCCGTCGACGACCGCGCCCGTGACCCGGCAGAGCACGAGCTCGGCGGGCGCGCCGGCGACGGAAAGTCGCAGCTCGAAACCCGCGCCGGTCACGGTCCAGTCGCTCGAGCTCTCGCCGGTCGCGATCGCGGCAGGCTCGAATCCGACGGCCGGCGGCCCATCCAGCCTGCCGAGCGCGACGCCTGCATCCGGTCCGCCGATGACCACGCCCCACAACCGGCGGTCGAGATCGGCAAAGGACGCGACGGGCCAGGGTGCGTCGAGGCCGGGGCTCATGCCCGCGGAAGGCTACCCGCTGCGAGATCAGGCGAGCGCTGCGGTCGGTCCGTCGAACCGCACACCCGGCAGGCGGTGCAGGCCGACGATCTCGATCAACGCGAGGATCTGCGGTTGGGCGTCGCGCAGCAGCAGGGCCCGGCCGCGGCGTCGCAGCCGGCGCGAAAGCATCGCGAGGTCGAGCATCAGCGACGTGTCCGCGAACACCAGTCCGCTCAGATCGACGACGACGTCGTCCTCGGCCCCCAGCGCCCGTGCAAACGCACAGCGCCTGAAGCCCTGGGTGCTGCGATCCTCGCGGCCCGCGCAGAGCAGGACGGGCGGGCTTTCTCCGAACTCGACGATCGGGACAACCTACAGAATTCGGCGGACGAGGGTAGGGAACAATCCGACTACCTACACTTTCCGGCCATGATCTCCATCGAGGAAGTCAACGACGCGCTGCGCGAGGTGATCGACCCCGAGTTGGGGCTCGACTTCGTGGAGCTCGGCCTGATCTACGGTGTCGAAGTCGATCCGTCAGGCGCGGTCAAGGTCACGTACACGCTGACGGCGCCCGGCTGCCCGATCGGCCCACAGGTCGCCGAGCAGATCGAGGAGTTCGTCGGCGAGATCGAGGGCGTCACCTCGGTCGAGCCCGAGATGACGTTCACGCCGCCCTGGACGCCGGATCGGATGAGCGAGGACGCCAAGTTCGCGCTCGGCTTCTGAGGGAAGGGACGGCGCCGCTGCGGTTCGCCGCGGCAGCACCGTCCCTCGATCGGCCCCCGGAGCAGTTCTCCCCCGAAGCTCAGGCGCTCACGGTCGTCGCCTGCGCCAGCGCGGCGTCCCAGTCGATCACCAGCTGGCGGTCGTCGCCGTTCGGCATCCGCTTGGCCGGGACCGTGTTGCCGGGGTAGAGCAGCGGCACCGCCTCCGGTGGCACCGGATTGCCGACCTGGATCTGGAACGGCGGCCGCCCGTCGGCCATCACCGTAAGCAGGAAGGCGTACATGTCCTTGCCGGTCGAACTGCGCATCCCCAGCGGCTGGCTCTGGACGATCACGACCTTGCACGGCACGCCCTCCTCCAGGATCCGCGCCGCCGAGCCCGTGTTCGCATCGCCGGAGCTCGCCATCGTCACGACCGGCGGCTCCTCGCCCAGCGAGATCGCGACACGACTGCGATCCTTCGGATCCACCCGGACCGCGACCGTCGCGCCGGGCGTCATCAGCTGCGGCAGCACGGTCGCGAGTATGGCCTGGCGGCAGGTCGCCTGGTAGCGCGGCACGCCGTCGAGCGCCACCTCGAGCGTGAACACGCAGACGTGGGACGGGTTGAAGTCGACGCCCGTGCTGACGGACGTCTGCTGGACGGCGGCGATGATCCCCCGGCCCAGCAGGCCGTTCTCGAGTAGCTCCTTCGGGACCGCCCCGGTCATGCTCTTCATCTTGCCCAAGAGGCCCATCGACGTTCCCCTTTCATCAGCGTTGGTTCGGTTGCCGTGCCGGCCTACTGGCCGTACTTCGCCTCGCAGGACTGGACCTTGGAGACGTCGGTGCCGGCGGCTGCGACGCACGCGGTCAGCTTCGATGCCTGACTCAGCGACTTGGAAGCCTGGCTGCCCGCGGCGCCCGCCTGCGAGCTCGCCTTCGAGAGCTGCTTCTGCGCCTGGTTGAGGGCTTGCTGTGCTTGCCGCTCGCCGCTCTTGATTGCGCTGTTGGCGGCGTTGTTGTCCGGCTGGATCACCGTGAAGTAGAGCACTCCGAAGATCGCCAGCGACACGGCCAGGCCTGCGAGGGCAAGCTTCCAGCTTCCTGTGACTAAAACCATCTTTCCCCCTCTTGGAGAGTGGAACGTAACGAGTTGTGGTGCCTATCGACCCGCGTCGATCAAGCTAGTTCCGCACCGACCCCCGTGCAATTCCTGAAACCTTGGATCTTTGACAGCAGCGTCGGGAGCATCCCCCGGGTGGGGGCGCGTCCGGGGGCGGCCGCTCGGGGCAGCGAGGTCCAGTCGGGCCGCGTTTCACGGCGGTTCGACCGCGGGCACGGTCCGGCGGTCGCGGCTCAGGTAGGGGGTTGGGCGGGCCCGATCCATCGGGCCCGCCCAACCACGCATCCGCCCGCCAGTGGGCCGCTCAGGGGGGGCACGGCTACACCAGCCGAGACATGGGCGGACTTATGTACGAGAACCAAGTGACGCCGAGGTTCCCGTGTACGCATGAAAACGGATCCGGCTGGCAGGGGTTGGCCGGATGCGATGAGAATTCTCTCGGACCGCCGGCGCCAGGTCCCTGTCCAGGTACGCCGAGCCGGACGGCACCTGCCCGCGCCGGTGGGCAGACTCAGGAGCGTCGCGAGCTCGAGGACAGGTCGATCGCGCGAATCGAATGGTCCTCGGGCAGCTTCGCCAGCACGCTGTCGACGACCTGCCTGAAGTCCGCCTCCTCGTGGCCGAGATCGTCGCGGAGCGTCTTCAGTGCGGTGTGGACGACCTTCAGCTGGGCGGCGGTGAGTTCGAGGCGATACGCCGTTTCCTCGCGCCCGATCAGATTCCCCTCCATCGTGCTCACAGCGTATTACAGCCGTCAGGTGTCCGAGCGCGGGCGTGGCGTGCCACCCGTCCGCTTGGCGCGCATGTCGGCTGCCGGCCCGCGCCGCCCGTGGCGTCGCGTCGACGGCACGATCGAGTGGGTGGAGTCGAACGAGGGGTCGTGACCGTTCGGGCCGCCGTCCCGCCCGGCCGCGAGCCGCAGCTGATCCAGCGAGCGGTCGATGCCTGCGGCGATCACGTCGAGGTCGGGGAGCGCGTCGAAGTCGGCGAGGAGTCCGTACTCGATCCGTCCGTCGTAGGACATGATCGCGACCGCCAGCGCGTGGTTGCGGGGCAGGAACGCGAGCGGGTAGAGATCCTCGAGCGCGCGCCCCAGCACGTACAGCGGAAACTGCGGCCCCGGGATATTCGTGACGATCAGGTTGAACAGGCGCGTCGAGAACTGCAGCCGTGAGGCCTGGGCAAGCACCGTCGGTGGCGCCAGGTTGTTGACCGCCGCGAGCGTCGCGGCCCCGACCGCCTGCTTGGACTCCTTCAGGCCGTCCATCGCCTCGCGGACGATCGCCAGGCGGCTGACCGGGTCCTGGACGTAGACGGGCAGCGGGCCGCGCATCACCGTGAGCCGATTGCCCAGCGTGTGGCGCTGATCGTGGGTGCGCACCGAGACGGGCACGAGCGCTCGCATCTCGACGCCCTCCGTGCGGATCCCACGGGAGCGCAGCCACTCGGCTAACGCGCCCGAGACGACGGTGAGCACGACGTCGTTGACGGTGCCTCCGAACGCGTTCTTGACGGCCTTGTAGTCGGCCAGCTGCTGGCGCACGACGGCGAACCGGCGGTGGGGTCCGATCGGCACGTTGAGTGGCGTCTCGGGCGCGGGATTGAGCGCCGCCCAGACGATCTCCCCCAGCCCTTCGACTGCGTCGCGGGCTGCGTCGAGCGAGCGACTGGGGCTGACCGCGGCCGACGCGGCGCGGCGCACGACCTCGCCGGCCACCCCGGCGCTGGACAGTACCGTCGCGAGCAGCAGCTCGGCGGTCGTCGGCTGCGGTTGCGGCTGCCATTGGGGGGCCGCCGGTGCATCGGGATCGCCCTCGCGCGCAAGGTCGAGCAGAACGGTCGCGAGGTCCACTCCCGAGACCCCGTCCACCAGCGAGTGGTGGGTCTTGAAGATCAGCGCGAAGCGCTCCGCCGACGAGTCCGCGGACCCGATCCCCTCGACCATCCACATCTCCCACAGCGGCTTGGAGCGGTCGAGCTGCTGCGAGGCGATCCGCGACGCGAGCTGGAGCAGCTGTGGCTCGCCGCCCGGCGCGGGGAGCGCCGCGTGCCGGACGTGGTACTCGAGGTTGAACGTGCAGTCGTCGATCCAGCGCGGGTTGCCGGCCCCCAGCGGCGGCACCGCCAGCTTCTGGCGGTAGCGCGGAACGAGGTGCAGCCGACTCCGCACGTGCTCGAGCAGGTCGTCGAAGTCGGGCGCCGGCCCCTCGAACACGAGCACGCCGCCGATGTGCATGTGCGCTGCGGCGTCCTCCTGGTGCAGAAACGACGCGTCGGTTCCGGTCAACCGATCGAGGTGCTGCTGCGGCATTCTCCGAGGCTCCCTTCGTCACCCTTGGCCCGGTCTCTAGCGTACGCCTCAACGGCGGTCCGACGCCTACACTCGGAAGTCGATGGCGCATGCTCCGGACACGCTGCTGCTGGCCGCGCCGCGCGGCTACTGCGCGGGCGTCGACCGCGCGGTCCAGACCGTGGAGCGGGCGCTCGACCTGTACGGTGCGCCCGTTTACGTCCGCAAGGAGATCGTGCACAACAAGCACGTCGTCGAGCGATTGCGCGCACGCGGGGCCGTATTCGTCGAGTCGGAGACCGAGATCCCGCCCGGCGGGACCGCCGTGTTCTCCGCCCACGGCGTAGCGCCGAGCGTCCACGCCAACGCGCTGGAGCGGCGCTTGAACACGATCGACGCGACCTGTCCGCTCGTGACCAAGGTCCACGTCGAGGCCAGGAAGTTCGCGGCCGCCGGGTACACGATCGTGCTGATCGGCCACGACGGCCACGAGGAGGTCGAGGGCACGATGGGCGAGGCGCCGGACCACAT
The DNA here is from genome assembly GCA_027315255.1 of Solirubrobacterales bacterium. Classification (GTDB taxonomy): domain Bacteria; phylum Actinomycetota; class Thermoleophilia; order Solirubrobacterales; family Solirubrobacteraceae; genus Palsa-465. The sequence continues at coordinate 7,521 of DAHUYL010000017.1, forward strand.
CGTGCTGATCGAGAGCGAGGCCGACGTCGACGTGCTCGAGGTGGCCGATCCGGAGAAGGTCGCCTACATCTCGCAGACGACCTTGTCCGTCGACGAGACCCGCGCCGTGATCGAGCGGCTGCGTGCGCGCTTTCCCGCGATCGTGGGGCCGCGCACCGATGACATCTGCTACGCGACGACCAACCGCCAGGCTGCCGTCAAGCAGCTGGCGAGCGAGTGCGATCTCGTGCTCGTGATCGGCTCGCGCAACTCGTCGAACTCGAACCGGCTGGTCGAGGTGGCGCGCGAGCAGGGAGCCGCGGCCTTTCTGATCGACAACGAATCGGAGGTCCGCGACGACTGGCTCGAGGGACGCGCCGTCGTCGGGATCACCTCGGGCGCGAGCGCTCCCGAGGATCTCGTCCGGCGGCTCGTCGAGTTCTTCCGCGACCGTGGCACCGAGGACGTGCGCGAGCTCGAGGTGATTGAGGAGGACGTCCGTTTCATGCTCCCCAAGAAGATCCGCCAGGAGCTCGCGAGCGCGTAGCTGCGCGCTCCGTCGCGACCACGGCGATCGGGCCAGCGAATGCGCACGCTCGTCGTCTCCGACATGCACCTGGGCGAACGGCGCGGCCGCGCCCGCCTGCACGCTCCGCCTGCGCGCGAGCGGCTCGTGGAGGCTGCGCGCGCAGTCGACCGGTTGGTGCTGCTGGGCGACGTGGTCGAGCTGCGCGAGCGCCCGATCCGCGACGCGCTGGCGGATGCGCTGCCCGTGCTCGCGGCGCTCGGCGCTGCGCTCGACTCCGGCTGCGAGGTGGTTGTCGTCCCCGGCAATCACGACCACAGCCTGCTGTCATCGTGGCGCAGCCGCCGCGAGCTCGGGCCGCCGCCCGAGCCGCTGGGGCTCGCAACCGAGCTGGACTGGCGCGACGGCGAGCTGCTGGCGGTGATCGCGGCGGCGCTCGCCACGGGCGGCGCGAACGTGCGGGCCTCATACCCGGGCATCTGGCTGCGCGACGACGTGTACGCCACCCATGGCCACTATCTCGACCACCACACGACGGTGCCGATCCTCGAGCGCCTCAGCGCAGCTGCCGATGCGCGCGTGCTGCGCCGGACCGCGGCGACGCGGTGCAGCGAGGATTACGAGGCCGTGCTGGCCCCGATCTACGCCTGGATCGACGCGGTGGCACAGGCCCGCCAGGACTCCGGGTCCCGGGCTGCCGAGCCGGACGGATCGATTCGGCTGTGGCAGGCGCTCGGCAGCGGCGCCGGTGGCGGCGGCGTTCGCCGCAGCTTCCTGCGGGCCGGCGTCGCGTCTGCGACCGCGGTCCTCAACCGTGCCGGACTGGGACCGCTGCACAGCGATCTGTCGGCGGTCGAGCTGCGGCGGGCGAGCCTGCGGGCGTTCGTCCAGGTGCTCGACGCGCTCGGCGTGTCCGCCCGTTATGCGATCCACGGTCACTCGCACCGGGCCGGCCCACTGCCCGGCGACGAGCTGGCCGAATGGCGCGGGCCCGCCGGCGCGCGCGTGCTGAACTCCGGCTGCTGGGTCACCGAGGCGGCATTTCTCGGGCCCCGGCCCGAGCAGAGTCCCTACCGCGCCGGCTTCGCGGTCGTCGTCGACGGTGCGCGCCCGCCCGAGCTCGTGAACCTGCTCGACGTCGAGCGCGCCCCCGAGCTCACCTCGACGAGATCGATGCGCACCTGATGCAGCGCGCGCGGCAACGAGCGCCCTGGCTGCCCACCGTGCTCGCTGCGGGCGCGGTCATCGCGGTCGTGCTGACGCTCGCCGGCTGTGGCGGCAGCGGGCGAGCGCCGCGTCACGGCTCGAGCGCCGCGACGCAGACGGGACAGCTCACGACCCGCACGGCCCCGTCGACGAGCACGGCCGCGACGACGACCACGCCGACGAGCACGACCACCACGAGCACGACCGCCACGGGCACGACCAGCACGAGCACGACGCCGACCACGCCGGGGCCGGCCGGCGGACCCGTGCCGGCGGGCTTCGGGCCCGAGGGGTTCACCGCGATCGGCGAACTTCACTGGTGGCTGCTCGGAACGGCCCCCTGCTCGAGCCCGCCGTGCACCTCGATCGTCCGCACCTCCGACGGCGGCGCCACGTTCGTCGGGATCCCGGCGCCGCGCACCGACCAGGTGACGGCGCTGCGGTTCGCCGATGCGCTGAACGGCTTCGCCTACGGCCCGGAGCTGTGGGCGACACACGACGGCGGGGCGAGCTGGCACAAGGTCGCGATCCCGGGTCAGGTCGCCGACCTGGAGGCCTCGGCCGGGTACGTGTTCGCGATCGCCCACGCCGCGGCCGGCACTGGCACGCTGTACCGCGCACCGGTCGGCGGCGGCACCTGGACGCCGCTGACGCAGGCCGGCAACGCATACGGCGGGCTCTGGGTCGGCGGCGGGCAGGTGCTGCTCGAGAGCACGAGCGCATCCGGCAGCCAGCAGCTGCTCGTCTCCGACGACGCGGGCCAGGACTGGGTGACGCACACGCCGCCCCAGACCCTCGGCTGCCACATCCAGGCGACGGCGCCGGCGATCTGGGCCGAGTGCGCGACCGGGATGATGAGCAGCGTGTGGCGCTCGACCGACGGCGGTGCGACGTTCTCGCCGGTTGGCAGCCGGGAGGTGGCGGGCGGCGGCAACGGACTCCAGCCCCAGCCCAACGCGGCGGCATTTGCCGCTGCCTCCGGCACTACCGCGGTGTACGGCTATCAGGACCTCTACCGGACGACCGACGCCGGCGCGACCTGGTCGCCGGTGCCGACGCCGAGCGGGGTCACCTGGCAGTACCTCGGCTTCACCGACGCCACCCACGGGGCTGCGCTCGGCTACGCGGGCGGGCAGACGGCGGCGAACGCGCGGCTGTACTACACGACCGACGGCGGCGCCAGCTACCACCTCGTGGCGATCGGAAGCGGCTGACGCTCTCCCGCCGTCAACCCCTTCACCCCAGGGCCACTAGCCCAGGGGTGAAGCAGACCGCGTGGCACTCGACGCCCGGTCCGACGTCCAGCTCGAGCACGCCGGCGGTGCTGTGCGCGTGGGCGATCAGCTCGTACGCGCCCGGATGCTCGACGGCCAGCTCGCGGCCGTTCGTGCGCACCCGGCCGCGGCCCGACAGCACCGCCCACACCCCGCCCGCCTCGTAGGGGCCCGAGTACGCGCCGGCGATGTCCTCGGTCTGCGGGCTGAGTGCGGCTCCGGGCGCATCCTCGGGGCGCAGCGGCGCGAGCGGCTCGCGCTCGACGCCCAGCAGCTCCTGGATCGCCAGCTCGGTCTCGCGGTAGCCGCCCTCGCCGTAGTGGTACTCGAACAGGCAGCCGTCGGTGCCCCACAGGTAGCGGGCGGGCCAGCCGAGGTTCTCGTACTCGCGCCAGAGCTCGAGCCCGGTGTCGATCAACACCGGGTACTCGATCCCGAGCCGCACGACCGCATCACGTACGGCCTCGGGGTCGCTGGAGGGCGGAAAGCCGGGCGCGTGCACGCCCACGACCCGCAACCCGGCGCTGGCGTAGCGCGCGTGCCACGCCTTCACGTACGGCAGCGTCCGCAGCGAGTTGGGGCGGCAGAAGTCCCAGAACTCGACCAGGACCGGCCGGCCGCGCTGCTGATCCATGCGCAGCGTCGCGACATTTACCCAGGGCAGTCGCGATGGGAACGCGGGAGCGGGGATGTGGGCTACGGGAGCGCGCACTGGCGCTCGATCGTACGCTTCGTGAGTTCGATCGCCGCCCCTTCCGGGGTCGCTATACTCGCTGAAGTATCGAAACCCGAGCGCCTTTAAGGAGTTTCGTCGCATGAGTCCCTCCGGAGCCGAAGTCCTCCGCCAGATCAAGAGCCGGATCGAGCAGGTCGATCCGGGCGAGGCGCGCGCCCAGGCTGCCCTCGGGGCGGTCATGGTCGACGTGCGCGAGGCCGAGGAGTGGGCCGCCGGCCACATCCCCGGCGCGTTCCACGTCCCCAAGAGCCACCTCGAGTCGCGGATCGAGGGCGTGGCTCCCGACCGCTCGGTGCCGGTCGTCCTGTACTGCGCATCGGGCAACCGCTCGGCGTGGGCCGCGCGAACGCTGATCGAGGATCTCGGGTACGCCCAGGTGTCATCGATGACGGGCGGGTTCACGCTGTGGAAGGACCGTGGCTACGAGGTCGAGGTCCCGCGCGCGATGTCCGCGGAGCAGCGTGAGCGCTACTCGCGTCACCTGCTGCTCCCGGAGGTCGGGATCGAGGGCCAGCAGAAGCTGCTCGACGCGCGCGTGCTGCTGCTCGGGGCGGGCGGGCTCGGGTCGCCCGCGGCGCTGTACCTCGCTGCGGCCGGGGTCGGCACGCTCGGGATCGTCGACGACGACGTCGTCGACGTCTCGAACCTCCAGCGTCAGGTGATCCACACGACCGATCGGGTCGGGGTGGCCAAGGTCGACTCCGCCGAGGAGGCGATTCGCGGGCTCAACCCCGACGTGACGGTCGAGAAGCACAAGCTGCGGCTCGGCCCGGAGAACATCATGGACGTACTGCCGGGGTACGACGTGGTCGTCGACGGACTCGACAACTTCCCCACGCGCTACCTCCTGAACGACGCCTCGGTGCGGCTGCGGATCCCGGTCGTGTCCGCCGCGATCCTCGGCTTCGACGGGCAGCTGTCGGTGTTCAAGCCCTACGCGGGCCCCTGCTACCGGTGCCTGTTCCGCACGCCGCCCCCTGCCGAGCTGGCTCCGTCGTGTGGCGCCAACGGCGTGCTCGGCGTGCTGCCCGGGACGATGGGGCTGCTGCAGGCGACCGAGGTCGTGAAGCTGATCCTCGACGTCGGCAACCCGCTGATCGGCCGGCTGCTGATGTACGACGCGCTCGCGGCCACGCTCACCGAGGTGAAGGTCAGGCGCGATCCCGACTGCCCGATCTGCTCACGCGACCCGGATGAGATCGGCGACGAGGAGCTGGGCGTCTTCCCCGACTACGAGGCGTTCTGCGCCGGCGCGCACTGACGCGCGGCGCGGGACTGCTCGAAGAGCCCACAGGTAGCATCAGCGCCATGGCCACCGTTCGAATCCCACCAGTGCTGCGCGCCTCAGTCGGCGGCCAGAAGGAGCTCGAGGCCGACGGCAGCTCCGTCGGCGAGATCCTGCAGGCCGTCGTCGCCAGCCACCCCGACACGCAGTCGCAGCTGTTCGCTGCAGACGGCGAGCTGAACCGCTACGTCAACGTCTACCTCAACGACGAGGACGTCCGCGTGCTCGATGGGCTCGACACCGCCGTGTCCGCCTCGGACACGCTCGTGATCCTGCCGGCGATGGCCGGCGGGTAGTCGCCCAGGCGCTATCTTTACTGAAGCATGGCGGCCGAACGCCTACAGAACAAGCCGTGCGGCGGCCGCTACGGCGACATCGTGCAGGCGATCGGCCACACTCCGCTGGTCGAGTGCAAGCGGCTGTCGCCGAAGCCCGGGGTGCGGATCTGGGCGAAGCTCGAGTCGCGCAACCCGACCGGCTCGGTCAAGGACCGGGTCGCCCGGGCGCTGATCGAGGACGCCGAGGAGAAGGGGCTGATCGGTCGGCACCAGACGATCCTCGAGCCGACGTCGGGCAACACCGGGATCTCGCTCGCGATGATCTGCGGCCGCAAGGGGTACCGGCTGAAGGTCGTGATGCCCGACAACGTCACGCCCGAGCGGACGGAGCTGCTGCGGATGTACGGCGCCGAGATCGTCTACTCGGAAGGGGCGAAGGGCTCGAACGGCGCGGTCGAGCTTGCGCTCGACATGGCCGAGCGGGACGCCTCCTACTACATGCCTTACCAGTACGGCAATCGCGCCAACCCCGACGCCCACTACGGCGGCACCGCGCTCGAGATCCTCGAGGAGCTTGACGAGGTCAGCGCGTTCGTCGCCGGCCTCGGTACCGGTGGGACGCTGATGGGCAACGGCCGCCGGCTGAAGGAGGAGCTCGGCGACGCGGTCAAGATCGTCGCGGCCGAACCGATGCAGGGCGAGCCGGTTCAGGGCCTGCGGTCGCTGGCGGACGGCTTCATCCCGCCGAGCATCGACCTGTCGCTGCTGGATCGCAAGATCTTCGTCACCAACGCCGACGCGATCGCGTGGACGCGCTAGCTGCTCGACGAGGAGCGGCTGTTCGCCGGCGTCTCCTCCGGCGCGATCGCGCGTGTCGCGGTCCGGATCGCGGGCGAGCTCGACGAGGGCAATGTCGTGTTCGTCGTCGCCGACGACGGCTGGAAGTACCTGTCGTCCGGGATCTACACGCGTCCGCTCGAAGAGCTCGAGAACCTGGACTCAACCGTCTGGTGGTAGAGCAGACGCGTCGGTCCGTGCTCGCCGGCGCAACCGCGGGGCTGGCGGCCGTGGTCCTGGGCGGGTGCGGCGGCGTCGGCCGGGCGACGCATCGGATCCGGCTCGCGGCCGCGACCGCGGGCGACGGGGTACTGCTCAACCAGGCGCTCGCAGTCGAGCAACGGGCGATCGCGGCCTACACCGCCGCCGGTCCGCTGCTGCCGGGCATCCAGCAGCAGGCGGCCAGGCTGTTCCTCTCCCAGGAGCTGCAGCACGCCGGCGAGCTGCGCAAGCTGGTGAAGCTGACCGGTGCGAAGGCGCACGATCCCGAGCCTCGCTATGACCTCGGCCAGCCACACGGAGCCGCACAGCTGCTCGAACTGCTGCACGAGGTCGAGCGCCAGCAGCTCGCCGCGTACCTGACCGTGCTCCCGCGGGTGTCGAGTCCCGAGCTGCGTCGGGCGCTCGCCGCGATCATGGCCAACGACGCTCAGCACGTCTCGGTGCTGCGAGCGCTGCAGGGGAGCTCGGCGCTCGCCGGCCCGTTCCCGAGCGCGGCGCAATGAGTGCGCTCGGGACCGGGGCGGGCGGTCAGTCGCCGGTTCGGCGTCAGATCGCCGCCGGCTTCGCCGCGCCCCCGCCTGGCGCGGGCGACGCCGCTCAGCTGCGGCGGCTGCTCGCATACGAGGAGCTCGCGATCGCGGTCGGCGGGCTCGCGCTCACCTCCGGGATGCTCCTTCCCGCGACCGCCGAGCTGGTGCGGTCGCTGCAGCGCCAGGAGACCGCGCATGCCCGAGCGCTGTCCGCCCTGCCAGGCGTGACGCCACCGGCGCCGCTACAGGGCCGCGCGGAGGTCCAGGTGGCGCTGTCGGCGATCGGCATCAAGCTTGCGCTCGAGCCTCCACTGGACGAGCGGCACTGGATGACGTTGCTCGCCGAGCTCGAGACCAGGCTCGAGGGCGTCTACTACCACGCATTGGGGCTGCTCGGCGAGAGCGGCCCCGCTTCGCTCGCCGCGTCGATCCTCGCGAGCGAGGCTCAGCACTCGGTCGCGTTGGCGCTATGGCGCTACCCGGGCGATATCGGCCTGACGGTCGGCTCCGCGCTCGTCCAGGGGGCGCCGCCGCCGCGGGCGTAGCCGTCCCAGCTCGGATCACTGCGGAAGCTGGCGGCGGCGACCGCCGCGTGCGCGCTCGCGCGCGCGAGGATCGCGGTCGCGATCGCCCGTTCGTCGACGACGTACATGTCGCGCGAGATCAGCTGGTGCAAACACACTTGGGCCTGTATCACATTTCGGTGTATCGGCGGTCGCGATCAGATGGTTGAAGCCGATTGGACGCCGGTGGCGTGGAAGCGGATGCGTTGGAGCTCTGAAGCACTGCCGAAGGCCCACCGCCAGCCGCCCGCTCCGTGCAGCCGCGCCGACCTCGCTGACGTCCTTCAGGCTCAGGTCGACACGATCGCTTCACGTGACCCGGTGATCAGCGGCTGCCCACGGACCCCGAGCGCCGGGAGCCCCCTGGTAGGGTGGGCACGGGATGCGGATCGCGCGAGCCCTTCACGACCAGATCGTGGGACAGGCCCAGGCCGAGGCGCCGAACGAGTGCTGCGGGATGATCGCCTCGCGCGACGGCGAGGCGGTGTCCGTGCACCCCGCGGTCAACAAAGCTGCCAGCCCCCTGCGCTACGAGATCGACGGGGCCGAGCAGTACCGGATCCAGATGGAGATCGAGGATGCGGGCCTCGACCTCGGCGCGATCTACCACTCTCACACCCGCACCGCCCCGTACCCGTCCCAGACCGACATCAACCTCGCCTTCTACCCCGAGGCGCTGTATGTGATCGTCGGCCTGGCGGGCCACGGACCTGAGGTGAAGGCCTACACGATCCGGGACGGCCGGGTGGCGGAGGCGGAGCTGGTCGTGGTGTGATGGCCGCGACCGCGCTCGCGTGTCCGCGGTGCGGCGATCGGTATCCCGCGAGCGCCAGGTTCTGCGAGCGCTGCCGGCTCCCGCTCGTGGTCGACGATCCGCGCGGCCCGGTGCTTGAGCCGGTCAGCCCGCAGCACGCGCGCTTCCGCAAGGTCAAGCCACAGCTGACCGAGGGCGAGCTCGTCACGGTCGCGCAGGTGCTCAACCAGGCCGAGGGAGAGCTCGTGCAGGCGCTCCTGCTCGAGGCAGGCGTGCCGAGCATGCTGCGCCGGAGCGCCGGGTTCGACGTGCCCGGGATGCTCGCCGCCGGCCGCCGCGACGTGATCGTGCCGCTGGCCGGGGCGCAGACCGCTCGCGAGGTGCTGCTCGGCCTGGCGCTCGACCCGTGAGCGACCCGTGGCCCCGATCGTGAACGCCGCGACCGTGCTCGCCGAGCGGCTCAGCGCACAGCTGCTCGCCGGGCCGCCGGCCCGCGATCCCGTCGCGGTCGCGCGGCGGCTGCTGGCCGTGCAGGCACAGGATGCTCGGGGATTCCGTCTGGCGGTTCGCGGCCGCACCGCCGCCCTGAGCGCGCGGGACGTCGACCGGGCGCTGACCGAGGAGCGCAGCCTGGTCGTCTCCTGGCTGTGCCGTGGCACGCTTCACCTGGTTGCCACCGAGGACTTCGCCTGGCTGCATGCGCTGACGACGCCGCCGCTGGCCGCGGGCAACGCGCGCCGGCTCGCGGAGGAGGGCGTGGGGCCCGACGCCGCCGGCCGTGCCGTCGACGTGGTCGAGGCGGCGCTCGCCGCCGATGGGCCGCTCATCCGCGCGCAACTGGCCGAGCGGGTTGCCGCTGCGGGCGTGCGAACGAGCGGTCAGGCGCTCGTCCACATCCTGGTGCTGGCGACGCTGCGCGGCCTGATCGTGCGCGGGCCTGTGGTCGGGCGCGAGCATGCCTACGCGCTTGTCCGCGACTGGCTCGGCGGCACCGCCGCGTACGAGCCGAGGCCGCGTCCCGGGACGAGCCGGGATCGGACGACTGCGCTTGCCGAGCTCGCGCGGCGCTATCTCGCCGGCCACGGACCGGCATGCGATCGCGACCTGGCCCGCTGGGCCGGACTTCCGCTCCGCGATGCGCGCGCCGGGCTCGAGGCGATCGCCTCCGAGCTCGTTCAGCGGGATGACGGCCTCGTCGCGCTGCGCCGCCGTGAATCGGCCGGTGCCGCCGAGGAGGCACCGGCGCGGCTGCTAGGTGGCTGGGATCCGCTGCTCGTCGGCTGGCGCGACCGCACGTTCGTGACGGGCGAGCACGATGCTGCGGTGGTCAGCGGCGGCCTGTTTCGCCCGTTCGGGCTCCCCGGCGGCCGCGCGGTCGCCGTCTGGCGCGTCCGCGACGGTGAGGTGGAGATCGCTCCGATCGTGCCGCTCGACGGTGGCGAGCTCGCGCGGCTCGAAGCCGACGCGGATGACGTTCGCCGCTACCTGGGCCTCGACGAGGCAGGCAGCCTGCGCGATCCCGACGGCCGCCTGGCAGCCGACTTCGCCGATTTGGGGGGCAGCGAGCGGGCGTAGCCGACCCCGCGCGCGACCCAGCGCTGGAGCTGAGCCGTCGTCCGCACGCCTTCGGCCGCGACCCTGAGCCAGCCGTCCAGCGCCCGTCCGCGCATCACGAACGGCGCGGCATGCGGCTTGCGGAGGAGCATGTCGGTCTCGCCGGGGTCGACGTGCAGCAGCAGCCCGCCGAGGTGGCTGACGGCGACGGCCATGTTGCCGCCGACCAGGAACGCGTGGCCGCCGAACATCTTCCGCTCGGTGATTTGCGGCTCGTCGGCGACGAGCGCACGGATCCGTTCGGCGAGGGCTTCGTCGTAGGCCACGCCGAGACTCTACCGGCGCCGCCGCCGGACTCGGTTTCGGTTCAGACGAGCGCCGGCTGCCGGTCGGAGGCGATCGCGGCGATCTCCTCCGTGGCACGCTCGAACTCGTCGTCCGACAGCACCGGGGTGCCCTCGAACGGCAGCTCGCGCGTCAGCTCGAGCCACGAGCGGCAGCCGCCGTAGTCGTCGCGAACCTTGACCGTCACCGGCCGGGGGATCCGGTAGGTGCGCAGCAGGATCACGTGCAGCGGGTGCCGGCGCTTCCACGCGAGGCGCTTCTCGGCATAGTCGGTCGTCCACACGTAGAACGGCGACAGGGCGTCGACGGCGCGGCGGTCGGTGACGGTGAAGTGGGCGGCAACCTCGGCCCAGGCGCGGATCCGGACCCGATCGGGCTGGGAGATCTCGGCGCCGCGGACCATCGCCTGCGCGGATGGCTCGCCGTCGGTCCAGACGCCCTCCTCGAGCGCGCGGGCGAGCTCTGGGCGGTGCGACTCGCGGACGAGGTCGGCACGTTGATGGTCGAACGTGGGGTAGAGAAAGAAGCGGTCGTACTCGAGCTGGAAGTGCCTGCCGGGCTCGCGGATCCCGCCCTTGCGGAGCGTGATCAGCTGCTCGCCCTCGGCCAGGGCACGCACGGTGACGGCCCATTCCTTGAAAGCAATCGGCATATTCGGTGGGGGGAGATGAAGGTTTGCGAAGCGCCGAGCAGTGGGGTATGAGCCCCGACGCTGCCTCGGCCGGTCGTCAATACTAGGCGACTTTGTCCAGATCTCAAAATCATCCTGCAAACATGAGTATTTCAACGTCACAATGTCATCCCGTCGCGGCCTCGTCGATGCGGTGGCGGCCACTTGTGGGTTGGCCGCCACCGGGCTCCGGCGGGCGATACCCGCCGCCGCCCGGAGTCTCGATTCGCAGGCGCTGGCCGGAGGCGAGCTCCCCGGTCGCCTTGCCCGGCAGCTCCTCGCCGTCGAGCAGGTTGCGGCCCGTCGCTCCCGGGTGGCCGCCGGCTGCACCGGGGGGCGGGTGGCGGCGGCGCTCGGTGATCAGCGAGAAGTGCAGCGGCACGAGCGCCTCCAGCTCGCGGATCACGCCGTCGCCGCCATGGTGGGCGCCCGCGCCGCCGGAGCCGCGGCGGACCGCGTACTCGGTCAGCCGCAACGGGAATTCGAGCTCGAGCGCCTCGACCGGCGTGTTCAGCGTGTTGCTCATCGCGACGTGCACGCCGGTCGGGCCGTCGGCGTCGGCGCAGGCGCCCTGGCCGCCGCCGATCGTCTCGTAGTAGACGACGTCGCCGGCGCCGAGCGTGAGGTTGTTCATCGTCCCCTGGCCGAGCGCGTGCCCGAACGCCGCGAGCACGAGGTCGGCGACGCGGCTCGAGGTCTCGACGTTGCCGGCGGCGACCGCCGCCGGGTGGGCAGCGTTCAGCAGCGATCCCGCGGGCGCGATCACAGTCACCGGGCGGTAGGCGCCGGCGCTGGCCGGGATGTCCGGGTCGGTCAGCACGCGCACCGCGAAGTAGCAGGCCGACCGGGTGACCGCCAGCGGGCAGTTGAGGTTGCCGGGATGCTGGGCGGCCGAGCCGCTGAAGTCGAGCGTCAGGTGATCGCCGGCGACGGTCGCCGCCAGGACGAGCTCGAGGTCGCCCTCGGGCGCTTCGAGCACGTCCCGCGCGGTCCGCGTCCCGTCCGCCAGCGCCCCGATGCAGGCACGGGTGCGGCGCCCGGCGTAGTCGAGCACCTCCGCGAGCGAGGCGCGCAGCCGCGCGTCGCCGAGCCGGTCGTGGAGCTCGAGCAGCCGCCGCTCGCCCGTGCGGCAGGCGGCCAGCTGGGCGAGCAGGTCTGCCCGGCGCTGCGTCGGAGCGCGCATCTGTGCGCTGAGCTCCTGGATCGCGCTGGCGTCGAGCCGCCGCGGCGCGATCACGACCCCCTCGTCGGCGAGCGTGCGGCTGTCGGCGGGCATCGATCCGGGTAGCGGCGCCCCCACGTCGGCGTGGTGGGCGCGGGCGGCGGCGAACCCGAGCAGCTTTCCGTCGGACGTGTGGATCGGCGTGATCACGGTGATGTCGGGTAGGTGGGTGCCGCCGCGATACGGGTCGTTGAGCACGTACGCCTCCCCAGGACGCACCCGCAGCGACTCACGGACGGCGGCGACGGCGGCCGGCATCGCTCCGAGGTGGACGGGGATGTGCTCCGCCTGCATAACCATCTCGCCGGCGGCGTCGAACAGCGCCGTCGACGCGTCACGGCGCTCCTTGATGTTGGGGGAGTGCGCCGCCCGGACGAGCACGACGCCCATCTCCTCGCACGCCGCCCGCAGGGCGCCGGCCGCGAGCTGGAGCTCGACCGCGTCGATCACCGTGCCCGCTCCAGCTGGATCGCGCCCGATCCGTCCTCGGTCCCGCGCCAGCCGGCGGCCACCAGCAGCGTCGACTCGGGCAGCGCGATCACGGCCGGCCCTGCGATACCGACCCCGCCCGGTTCGCGGTCGAGCGTCAGCTCCGGCGCGGGTGCGGTCGCGGTCACGCGCACGCCGACGAGCTCGAGCGCCTGGTTGCGATCGCGGTAGCCGTAGCGTTGCTCGTGCTCTGATTCGAACGCCTCGCGCAGCTGTGCCGGCGTCGCCGCAGCGGGTGCGGCGACCGGCAGCTCGAACGACTGGCCCCGGTAGCGCACCTCGAACGCGACCGTCAACGACGCCTGCCGTTCGCCGAGCGCGCCCAGCGCCCGCGCCGCGAGCGCGCGGACCTCGGATCGGATCCCGGCGGCGCTCAGCCGCTCTCCGGACAGCAGCACCGTGCGCTGGACGTCGCGGCGCTGCGGCGCCGCCACGAGCCCCAACGCCGCGAGCACCCCGCTCGCGCGCGGGACGACGATCCGGTCGATCCCGAGCTCATCGGCGATGTCGCACGCGTGCAGCGGCCCCGCGCCGCCGAACGCGAGCAGCGCGTAGCGGCGCGGGTCGACGCCGCGCGCGACGGTGACGACTCGCAGCGCCGCCGCCATCTCGGCGCAGGCGACACGGCGGATCCCCTCCGCGCAGGCGGCCGGCGAGAGCCCGAGTGTCGCCGCCAGCGCCGAGACCGCCGCGAGCGCCGCGCCGCGGTCGAGCCTGACCCCGCCGGCGAGCGGCACGCTCGGATCGAGGTGCCCGAGCACGACGTTCGCGTCGGTGACGGTCGGCTCGGTGCCGCCACGCCCGTAGCAGGCAGGGCCGGGCTCGGCGCCGGCGGAGCGGGGACCGACGCGCAGGGCGCCGCCGGGATCGCGCCACGCGATCGAGCCGCCGCCGGCGCCGACCGTGTGGACGGCGAGCATCGGCAGCGCCAGCGGCCGCCCGCCGACGGTTCCGCCGGGCTGCTCCTGGACGCGGCCGCGGTCGACCACGCAGACGTCGCACGAGGTTCCTCCCATGTCCAGGCAGAGGACGTCGGCGACGCCGGCGGCCCGCGCCGCGAAGGCGGCGCCCGCGGCGCCGCCGGCGGGGCCGGACAGGACCGTCAGCGCGGCGTGGCGAGCAGCCCGCTCGAGCTCGATCAAGCCGCCGGTCGACTGCATGATCGCGGGCTCGGCCAGGCCCCGCGCGCGGCAGCGTTCGCCGAGGCGCGTGAGGTAGCCGGCGAGCAGCGGAGAGAGGGCGGCATCGAGCTCGGTCGTGGCGGCTCGCTCGTACTCGCGAAACGTCCCGACCGACTCGTACGACAGGTGTCGGGAGACGTGCGGCGCCGCCTCTGCGAGGGCCCGGCCGATGAGCTGCTCGTGGGCCGGGTGGCGGTAGGAGTGCAGCAGCGTGACCGCGACCGCCTGCACGTCCGCCGCCGCGACCTGCTCGGCCAGCTTCCGGGCGGCGTGCTCGGTCAGCGCGCGCAGCGGGCCGCCGGGCGTCATCCGCTCGGGAGCGGCGAAGCGGCGCTCGGGCGGGGTCAGCGGCGCCGGCCCGCGGGCGCACAGCCGGTACAGCTCGGGGCGGTTCTGGCGCCCGAGCTCGATCAGGTCCGTGAACCCGGCCGTCGCGATCAGCGCGGTCGACGCAGTACGCCCCTCGAGCAGGGCGTTGGTCGCGACCGTCATCCCGTGCGCGAACGACCTGACCTCGGACGGTGCGGCGCCGGCACGTGCGAGTGCGGCCTCGATCGCCGCGATCACGCCGATCGACTGATCGGCGGGCGTGCTAGGCGCCTTGGCCGTGACGATCCGGCCGCCCGCGGCGAGCACCGCGTCGGTGAAGGTGCCGCCGACGTCGACCCCGAGCAGCATCGCCCGGGACAGTAGTCGGCCCGCGCCCGCGACTCAGGCGGCGACCGCCGCCGGCAGCTCCTCGGTGTCGGCCAGGTGCTGGTGCGAGGGGCAATAGCCGTTCTGCGGCAGCGGCGTCCGCTGGCACGGAGTGCCCTTGCGCGTGTTCGCGCGGCACTGCAGCGGGTTGCCGTACGCGTCGAAGCCGTCGTTCGGACGGTGCTTGAGGAACTCGTCCGCGAACTCCAGGTAGCGCTCGACGACCGCCAGGACCCGCCGCTGCGCGCACACCGGGAAGTAGATCCTGATGTCGTTGAACAGCGTCCGGGCCGGCCGCGCGAAGTAATGCCGGTCGGTGGCCAGGCGCTCGACGGCGGCCTCGCAGGACCGCAGGACGCGCTCGTGGTTCAGATGTGGGTTCTCGGCGTGCGGATCCTCGATGATCTCGCTCGCCAGCTCGCGGTAGATCGCGCGGCTGAATCGGTACATCCGGGTGTCCTCCTTCGGCGTCGCACCTTCGGGTTTGACTCCGTCCGGGGAGTATCTACGGGAAAGTTGAAGCTCAGGAGTAGTGGAGTATTAACTGGTGGTTAAGCAGTAACCACCTACCCGTTTGCGGAAACTACGGAACCGCAGGATCCGCTCAATCCCACAGCTCGAGGCGCGCAGGCGCGCCCGCGGGGGCGACCACGTGATGGCCATCGAGAGCGGGGTCGAGCTCGGGGAAGTCGGTGCGCAGGTGGGCGCCGCGGCTCTCCTCGCGTGCAAGCGCGGAGGCTGCGATCAGGCGGATCAGCGGGTGCGGGTCGGCCAGCAGCTGGGCAAGGCCCTCGCGATCGCGCTCGAGGCCGGCGAGCCGCCCCAGGGACTCCCGGCTCTCGTGCGTCAGCGGCGGCGGCTTCTCGGCGGCGTTCTGCGCGAGCTCGGCTGCGCTCGGCGGGGCCGGCGCCGGCGCCGCGTCCGCCAGCGCCGCGCGAGCGGCTCGGGCCCCGAACACGAAGCACTCGCTGAGCGAGTTGGACGCCAGCCGGTTGGCCCCGTGAAGCCCGGTGCAGGCGCACTCGCCGACGGCGAACAGCCCGGCGAGGTTCGCGCGCGCGTCGAGGTCGACGGCGATCCCGCCCATCATGTAATGCGCCGCCGGCGCCACCGGGATCAGCTCGTGCTCGGGGTCGAGGCCGGCCTGGCGCAGCGCGCTGACGACGTTCGGGAACAGCGCGGGATCGATCTCGCGCATGTCCAGCCCGACCGACGGCCTGCCGCTGGCCTTCATCTCGCGCAGGACCGCGCGGGCGACCTCGTCGCGCGGGGCGAGCTCGTCGACGAACCGCTCGCCGCGGCTGTCAAGCAGGCGGGCGCCCTCGCCGCGGACCGCCTCGGTCACGAGGAAGCCGTCGGCGCCGTTGCCGCCGGCAACCGCGGTCGGGTGGAACTGCATCATCTCGAGGTCGGCCAGCGAAGCGCCCGCATGGTGGGCGAGCAGCAGCCCCGACCCGGTCGCACCGGCCGGGTTCGTCGTGCGCGCCCACAGCGCCGCCGCCCCGCCGGTGCTGATCACGGTCGCCGGGGCGGTCAGGACGGCGCCGTCGAGTGTGCGCACGCCGATGCAGCGCTCGTCGCGGCGCAGCAGCGCGACCACGCGGCGGTCCTCCCAGACCTCGATCAAAGGCTCCTCGGCGACCTTCGCGGACAGCTGGCGGATGATCCGCCGGCCCGTGGCGGCGCCGCCGGCGTGGACGACGCGGCGGGTTCGATGGCCCCCTTCGAGGCCCAGCGCGAGCCGGCCGTGGCGGTCGGCGTCGAAGCTCACGCCGAGCGCCGCCAGGTCCTCGACCGCGTTCGGCGCCTCCTGCGCCAGCACCTGCGCGGCCGAGCGCCGGACTGCCCCACGGCCGGCGGCGAGCGTGTCGTCGAGGTGCTGCTGGGGGCTGTCCTGCGCCGACATCGCGGCGGCGAGCCCCCCCTGCGCCCAGTAGCTCGAGGCGCCCGCGAGCGGCGTCGCCGAGACGAGCGTCACGCGCGCCCCCGCGCGGGTCGCCCTGAGCGCCGTGTACATCCCGGCAGCGCCGGCGCCGACGACGATCAACTGAGGGTTCGTGGCGGGGGTCACCGCAGCGGGTACGGTAGCGGCGATGTCCGCCCCGCTGTTCTTCTCGCATCCGAGCTCGCTCGAGCACGACACCGGCTCCCATCCCGAGGCGATCGCGCGTATCGCGGCGGTGCTCGCCGAGCTGGAGGAGCGCGGGTGGCTCGGCTACGAGCGCGTCGAGTCGCCGGCGGTGGCGCGCGACGTGCTCGAGCTCGTGCACCCGCCCCGCTACATCGAGTCGATCGAGCGGTTCGGGCGGGAGGGGGGTGGCCACCTCGACGCCGACACGGTCGTCTCCTCCGGATCGCTCCGGGCGGCCCTGCACGCGTGCGGCGGGGCCGTCGAGATGGTCTCCCGGCTGCTGGACGGCGGCGCTGCGGTGGCGTTCAGCGCCCACCGGCCCCCCGGCCACCATGCGCTGCCGGAGCGGGCGATGGGCTTCTGCCTGTTCAACTCGGTCGCGGTCGCGGCGGCGTTCGCGGTGCGCGCGCTCGGTTTGCAGCGGGTGCTGATCCTCGACTGGGACGTGCACCACGGCAACGGCACGAACGACGTCTTCGCCGGCTCCGACGAGGTCCTGTTCGTCTCGATCCACCAGTCGCCGCTGTACCCGGGGACCGGTCCGGCGTCGGACGTCGGGTCGGGCGCCGGGCGCGGCTACACGGTCAACCTGCCCGTGCCGCCGGGGACCGGCGACGACGTCTACCTGTCGCTCCTGCGCCACGTGGTCGAGCCGCTCGCGCGGATCTGGCAGCCGCAGCTCGTGCTCGTCTCGGCCGGCTTCGACGCCCACCGCGCCGATCCGCTGGCGAGCTGCGCGGTGACGGAGGAGGGGTTCGCCGGGATGGCGACGCTCGTCGGCGACGCGTGCGCGTCGCTCGGCGTCCCGCTCGGCTGCGTGTTGGAAGGGGGGTATCACCTCGGCGCCCTGGCCCGATCGGTGGCAGCGACCATGACGGCGTTAGCCGAGCAACGAGCGTCGACCGCCCCGGACGTCCCCATCCTCCCTCTCGCCCAAGCCGCGCGTGAGCGGCTGACCAGGTACTGGCCCGACCTGTGAGCGACGGGCGCTTTACCGGCTATAGGCGGCATTAGGCCCGTCGCTCGAGGGCGTCGCGCCATGCTCGGGCCACGCGGCGGGCCATCGCGACCGAGGAGAACGGCTCCGCGCGTGAGCGGCCGTCCGACAGGCGTGGGTCGGGAGCGCTCAGGGCGGCGCGCAGCGCCGCCGACCAGCGCTCGAGCTCGAACGGCGCACACAGCGCGCCGTCCACCCCGGCGAGGACCTCGGGCGCCACTCCGTGCGGGGTCGCCAGCACCGGCACGTCGCACGCGAGCGCCTCGAGCACGGCCAGCCCGAACCCCTCGCGGTCCGACGGCACGAGCACGGCGTTGGCCGCGTTGACGTACAGCGGCACCCGCTCGGGGTCGACCGCTCCGAGCTTCAACAGCGAGGCTCCGACGGCATCGGCGAGCGTCCGGGCGAGGTCGTGGCGCTTCTCGGGCCGGGACGGGTCGGCGGAGAACAGCAGGTACGGGCCCTCGGCTCCCAAGCCGAGGGCCCGGCGAGCCTCGACGCGATCGATCGGCGCAAACCGCTCGAGGTCGACGCCGCACGGCAACACGCGGGTGCGCCCGGCCCACCGCGGCACCCGTTCGGCGAGCTCCTCCGACACGGCGCCGACGACGTCCATCAGTCGCAGCGCGGTCAGCGAGATCGGCCGCGAGCGCGGGTGCTCGAGGTCGGTGCCGTGCAGCGTCACCGCCCGCACACGCGCGCCGACCGCCAGCGCCGGCCACGCCGTCAACCCGAAGTGGGCGTGGACGACGTCGAACCGGCGGCCGTGAAAGCGCCGGCGCAG
Source organism: Solirubrobacterales bacterium (assembly GCA_027315255.1). Lineage (GTDB taxonomy): Bacteria > Actinomycetota > Thermoleophilia > Solirubrobacterales > Solirubrobacteraceae > Palsa-465. The sequence goes on from DAHUYL010000017.1 coordinate 25,780, forward strand.
CGCCCGCCCGGCGCCGGCGTAGGACCTCGCCCCGCCCGCCCCGCCGTCGCCGTCGAACGCGAACACCTCGAGCTCGACGCCCTCGAGCCGCCGCAGCGCCTGCACCTGGTCGTACACGAACCGCCCGCGCGCCGGCCGCGCCGGGCTCGGGTACATGTTGGTCACGACGAGCGCGCGCACGTTCACGTGGCACCATCAAACCGCATGGCTGCGCGCGCGAGAACCCCGACCGACCCGATCGGGGTGTTCGACTCCGGCGTCGGCGGCCTGACCGTGCTGCACGAGCTGCTCGTGTCGCTGCCGACCGAGGACTACCTGTATCTAGGCGACACCGCCCGGCTGCCGTACGGCAATCGCGGCAGCGCCGAGCTCGTCCAGTTCGCGCTCGAGATCGCCGACCACCTGCTCGAGTCCGGCTGCAAGCTGCTCGTCGTCGCGTGCAATTCGGCGAGTGCCGCGGCGCTTCCGGCGCTCGAGCGCCGTCTTGCGGCGATCGCCCCCGACGTCGACGTGATCGGCGTGCTGCGCCCGGCGGCCCAGCTGGCGGTCGCCGGCAGCCGCAGCGGCCGGATCGGGCTGCTGGCGACGCCCGCGACGGTCGCGAGCGGCGCCTACGAGCGGATCATCCGCGACGCCGACCCGCACGTCCACCTCGAGAGCGTCGCCTGCCGCGACCTCGCCGCCGCGATCGAGACCGGGTTCCCGTTCGACGGCGAGATCGTCGAGGCCGTCCGCGGCTTCTGCGCGCCGCTGCGCGACGCGTCCGTCGACACCGTGATCCTCGGCTGCACGCACTACCCGCTGATCGCCCCGATGCTGCAGCGGATGCTCGGCCGGGGGGTCGCGCTCGTCACCTCGGGAGCGGGCGTCGCACGCTCGGTCGAGCGCGCGCTGACCGCGCGCGGGCTGCTCAACCCGCGCGCCGGCGAGGGCGACTACCGGTTCCGCTGCACCGCCGAGGTCGACTCGTTCAGGGAGGTCGGCACGCGCTTCCTGCAGCTGCCGTTCGGCGAGGTCGAGCACGTCGAGCTCCGCGCTGAGGCTAAGGTGGCGGTGTGAGCGAGCGAAGCTATGGCCGGGCTGCAGACGGGCTGCGGCCGGTCGAGATCGAGCCCGGATTCGTCCGGCCGGCGGCGGGCTCGGCGCTGATCTCGATGGGGGAGACCCGCGTGATCTGCACCGCCTCGGTGCAGGAGAGCGTCCCGCGCTGGCTGCTCGGGCGCGGCCGCGGCTGGGTCACGGCCGAGTACGGGATGCTTCCCGCCTCGACCGGCGCCCGCAAGCAGCGCGACATCACCACCGGCCGCGCCGACGGCCGCTCTGTCGAGATCCAGCGGCTGATCGGCCGGGCGCTGCGCGGGGTCGTCGACTTCAAGGCGCTCGGGGAGCGCACGATCTATGTCGACTGCGACGTGCTGCAGGCCGACGGCGGCACCCGCTGCGCGTCGATCACGGGCGGCATGGTGGCGCTTGAGCTGGCGATCGGCGGGCTGCTCGAGCGCGGGGCGATCGAGCGCACGCCGCTCACCGAGACCGTCGCCGCGGTCTCCTGCGGCGTCGTCGACGGCGTCCCGCTGCTCGACCTCGACTACTCCGAGGATGCGACCGCCGAGGTCGACGCGAACGTCGTGATGACCGGCGACGGCGGGCTCGTCGAGGTGCAGGCGACGGCCGAGCGCACGCCGCTCTCGCGGGCGCACCTCGATGCGCTGCTGGCGCTCGCCGCCGGCGGGATCGAACGCCTGCGCGCCGCCCAGCGCGAGGCGGTCGCGGCCGGGTCCTGACGATGCCGGGCGCGCTCGTGCTGGCGTCCCGCAACCCGCACAAGCTGCGCGAGGTGCGGCGGCTGCTGGCGCCGTTCGCGCTCGACGTCGAGCCGCTGCCCGACGGGGTCGAGCTGCCGCCGGAGGACGGCGACACGTTCGCCGACAACGCGCTGCCGAAGGCGCGGGCGGCGGCCGTCGCGCTCGGCCGGCCGGCGATCGCGGACGACTCGGGGATCGAGGCCGCGGCGCTCGACGGCCGCCCCGGCGTGCGATCGGCGAGGTATGCCGGCGAGGGCGCGAGCGACGCCGAGAACCTCGACAAGCTGCTGCGGGAGGCGCCGGTCGGCAGCCCGCTCCGGTACGTGTGCGCGCTCGCCTACGTCGAGCCCGAAGGCACCGAGCGTGTCTTCGTAGGTGACTGTCGCGGCCGGCTTGTGGGCCGGCCGCGTGGGAAGCGCGGGTTCGGCTACGACCCGGCGTTCGTGCCCGACGAGCGGCCGGACGATCGGCGCGACGGCGAACGCACGATGGCCGAGCTCGAGGACGACGAGAAGGACGCGATCAGCCACCGCGGCCGGGCCGTCCGGGCGCTCGCGCGGTGGCTGTCCGAGCGCTGAGCTGAGGCGTGGCGGATGCGCCTGGCCGACGAGTCCCAGCGCTACGGCCTGCTCGAGCCCGAGGTGCGCGTGCGGCCCGGCGAGACGCTCACACCAGATTGATGCCGGCGGCGGCAGCCACCGCGAACGTCACCGACGCATAGCCGTAGTAGCTGTCGGTCAGGAGAACCAGGCCGGCGATCGCGAACACGAGCGTGGTCACCGCCCAGGCGATCCGATCGAGGCGGAAGGCCGGACGCCGCTCGATCGGGGTCGAGTCGTCCCGGTCGGGACCGGGCTCGTCGGCTGCGCGAGCGGGGGGCGGGGCGGGGACGATGCGGGCCGGGTCCTCGCCGGTTCGGTCGCTCACCTCGCCGGTTGCCGGATCGCGCACCTCTGGCCGTGCGGTGCTCCCTGGCATCTGTGACCATGGTACTTGGGGGAGCCTCGGGAGCCGCAGCCGCCATCCCAGCTGCGCACCGTCCGCGAACCGTGTTAGTTTCGGCGATTCCTACCATCTCGAAGGAGGGAGCAAGTGACGAAATCGGAGTTCATCGACCAGGTCGCGGATCGCGCCGGGCTGAGCAAGAAGGACGCCTCGGACGCGGTCGATGCGGTGCTGGCCACGATCGAGGACGCACTCAAGCGCGGCAGCGACGTGACGTTCTCGGGGTTCGGCAAGTTCAGCGTCGCCGAGCGCGGGGCGCGTGAGGGTCGCAACCCGGCGACCGGAGAGAAGATCAAGATCGCGGCGTCGAAGGCGCCGAAGTTCACGGCCGGAGCTGCGCTGAAGAAGGCCCTCAACTAGTGAACCGCCCCGCCGGGCTGACCGCCGACGCCGCCTCCGGCGGCGATCGCGGGACCGGCGCGCCGGCTGAGAGTTTCGGCGACCGTCTGGCAGAGCACGTGGCGCGGCGCGAGTCGCAGATCGTGCTCGGCCTCGATCCAGATCCTGCGCGGCTCTGGCCACGCGCATTCGAGCTCGCGGCGGGGAGCGGCGAGGGTTCCGACCCAGCCGCTCGGGCGGCCCGGGCGGTCGCGATCCACTGCTCGCTGGTGATTGCCGCAGCCGGCGAGCAGTGCGTCGCGGTCAAGCTCCAGGTCGCGTGCTTCGAGCGACTCGGGGCCGCCGGGTGGGCGGCGCTCGCAGAGGTCGTCGAGTCGGCGCGCGCAGCCGGCCTGCTGGTGATCGCCGACGCCAAGCGCGGCGACGTCGACGTCACGGCCGAGGCGTACGCGCAGGCCTACTTCGGTGCGACGACCACTCCGTACGGTGTCGTGCCGGGCCTCGACGTGGATGCGCTGACCGTCAGCCCGCTACTCGGGGCGGACTCGCTGATGCCGTTCGTGCGGGTCGCTCGCGAGGTGGGTGGCGGCCTGTTCGTCCTCGCCCGAACCTCCAACCCGGGCGCCGTCGACGTCCAGGAGCGTCCGCTTGCCGAGGGGGGATCGGTCAGCGAGCGCCTGGCCCGGCTGATCGCGACGCTCGGCGCCGGCGGCACCGGGATGGCGGGCCTGTCGGACGTCGGCGCTGTCGTGGGCGCGACCGCGCCGGGCGCCGTGCGGCGGATGCGCGAGCTGATGCCGGCCGCCCCCTTCCTGCTGCCGGGCGTCGGCGCTCAGGGAGGAAAGGTGGAGGAACTGGCCGCCGCGTTCTCGCCGGGCCGCGCGGCAGGGTTGATCGCCGCCTCGCGCGGGATCGTGTTCGCCCACGAGGCCGGCGCTGCCACGCCCGAGGGTCCCGAATCGGCCGCGCGGCGAGAGGCCGGCCGGCTGCGGGAGCTCGCCTGGTCGCTGTCCGGGTGATCGTCGCCGGTGCGCGCGGCGGGACCGCGCGGCCGCCGGGACCGGCCCCGGCCGGGGGTATGATCGCCGCGGGATGGCAGAGCGCATGCGTCCGCGTCGGAGCCCGGCGCGATACCTGGCGCCGCTTGCGCTCGCGGCGACGATCGCCGGAACCTACGCGGTCGTCCACCACGGGCTCGCACGGCCGGCGAACGACAAGCATCCCAGGCGCCAGGTCGAGTCGCGCCGGCCCAGGCGGGGGTCGCCCGCGCGAACGAGCCCGACGACCGGTGCGCGCTACTACGTCGTCCGCGCCGGCGACACACTCGACGCGATCGCAGCGCGAAGCCACATCTCCCTGCGAACCCTCGAGGCGCTCAACCCGAGCGTCTCGGCGACCTCGCTGCGTGTGGGGCAGCGGCTCGCCCTGAGCCGATGAGCCGCCGCCCGCGCGCTGGTCTCGGGCTGCTCGTCTCGGCGCTGGCGCTCCTGCTCGCGGGGCCGGCGGTCGCCGGGGCGGGGCCGGCGGTCGCCGGGCCGCCGCCGCCCCACCTGCCCGTCACCGGTGCCTGCCTGATGGTCGCCGGCACGAGCCAGATCCTCGACCAGGTCAACGGCGGCGCCGAGCTCCCGATCGCCTCGACGACCAAGCTGATGACCGCCCTGATCACGCTCGAGCACGTGCACCGGCTGAGCGAGGTGCTGACGCAGAACGACTGGTACCCGGCGTCGGTCGACTCGCAGATCGGCCTGGTCCCGGGCGAGCGCATGAGCGTCCACGACCTGCTGCTGGCGCTGCTGATCCCGAGCGGCGACGACGCAGCCGAGGACCTCGCGTACAACCTCGGCGGCGGCTCGGTCGGCCGCTTCGTGGCGATGATGAACGCGCAGGCGCAGGCGCTCGGGCTGACCCGCACGCACTACTCCAATCCGATCGGCCTCGATCAGACGGGCAACTACTCGAGCGCGTGCGATCTGGACCGGCTCGCGGCCTACGATCTCGAGACCTCGGCCTACTTCCGTCGCGTGGTCGCGCTTCCGAGCGCGACGCTGTGGTCCGGGCGATACGTGCGACACGTGGTCAACACCGACGATCTGGTCGGCCGCATCCCGTGGGTCCTCGGGGTCAAGACCGGCCACACCGCCGACGCCGGCTACGTGCTCGTGTCCGAGGGGCGCCGGAACGGGATGACGTTGATCGGCTCGGTCCTCGGCACCCCGACGCAAGCCGCCCGCGACGCGAGCGCGCTGGCGCTGCTCGACTACGGCTACGGCGCCTTCCACGCGATCACCGTGCTCCGGCCCGGGCAGGTGGTCGCACGGCCGGCGATCCGCGGCTTCGCCCGGCGCCGCGCGGTCGTCGTCGCGACCGGCTCCTTCCACGGGATCGAGGCAGTCACCGCGCGGATCCGGGTCGTGCTGAACGTGCCCCGGCGCCTGACGGGCCCGCTGCCCGCGCATCTGCCGATCGGCTACGCCACCGTGCTCGTCGGCAAGCGCCCGGCGAGCGAGGTTCCGCTCGAGCTGGCAGCGCGGGTTCCGCGTCCACCGGCCGCCTCAGCCCTGGTGGCGCTCGGCAGGGTAGTGCTCCGACCGTTTACGCTGATACCGCTGGCGCTCGCCCTCGTGATCGGCGGGGCGCTGACCGGGCGCCGGCGCCGCCGTCCACGCGCGCTCGCGGCCGGCGGACTGGAGGAAGGATGATCATCACCGTCACCCTCAACGCGGCGCTCGACAAGACCCTCGAGGTGCCGACGTTCACCCCGGGGCGCCGGCACCGGACGGTCGACCAGAAGACGATGCCGGGCGGCAAGGGCGTGAACATCGCACGCGCGATCAAGCGGCTCGGCCAGCCCGTGATCGCAACCGGCCTCGCCGGCGGCGCGACCGGCATCCGGATCGTCGAGGCGCTCAACGACGAGGCGATCCTCAACTCGTTCGTGCGGATCCGCGAGGAGTCGCGGACCAACACGGCCGTGCTCGACCCGACGACCGGCCTGCACACCGAGATCAACGAGCGTGGCCCTGCGGTGTCCGCGCAGGAGCTGGACCTGTTCCGCGAGAAGCTGATGTACCTCGCGCGCGGCGCGAGCATCTGCGTGTTCGCGGGAAGCCTGCCGCGGGGAATCGAGCCCGACGTGTACGCCGGCCTGATCCGTGGCGTGCGCAAGCTCGGCGTCACGACGATCATCGACACCGACGGGGAGCCGCTGCGGCTCGCGGTCCGCTCCGAGCCCGACGTCGTCTCGCCCAACGAGCTCGAGGCCGAGGAGCTGGTCGGCCACGAGTTCAACGACGGCGACGACCGCGCGCGCGCGGTCTCCGAGATCGCTAGGCTCGGGGCGGCCGAGGCGCTCATGACCGTGTCCGACGGCTGCTACGCGCAGGTGCTGGTCGCAGGGGCACCGGTCCTCTACCGGGTGCAGGTGGAACCGCTCGAAGCCCGCTCTCCGATCGGCTCGGGCGACGCCTTCCTCGCGGGCTACGTCGCCTCCCGCTACGCGGGTCGCGACCCGCTCGACTGCCTGCGGTTCGGCGTCGCCTGCGGCGCCGAGTCGACCCAGCACATCGGCGCCGGGATCCTCGATCCCGGTCGCGTCGAGCGGCTGCTCGAAGGGGTCGGCGCCGAGCGCATGTCGCTGCCTGCCGAGGTGTCGTAGCGCTCCGGCGGCCGCTCGTAGCGGCGTCGTTGGTTAGCGGCGCGTTGCCGTCCCCGGGCGTCACTAGGATGGTGTGATGGAAGTCGAAATCGGACGTGGAAAGAAGGCCCGGCGGGCCTATGGATTTGACGACATCGCGATCGTGCCGTCGAGGCGGACGCGTGATCCCGATGACGTCGACATCAGCTGGACGCTCGGGCCGTATCGGTTCGAGCTTCCCCTGCTGGCGGCGGCACTGGATGGGGTGGTGTCGCCCGACACGGCGGGAATCATCGGCAAGCTCGGCGGCCTGGCCGTGCTCAACCTGGAGGGGATCTTCTGCCGCTACGAGGATGCCGACGCGCAGCTCGAGCGGATCTCGACCTTCTCGAAGGACATCGCCACGCGCGAGATGCAGGACATCTATCGGGAGCCGGTCAAGCCCGAGCTGATCGCCCAGCGGATCCAGGAGATCAAGAAGCAGGGAGTCGTGGCGGCCGCCTCGCTGACTCCGCAGAAGGTGCGCAGGTACTACGAGGTCGCACTCGACGCAGGGTTGGACATCCTCGTGATCCAGGGCACGGTCGTCTCGGCCGAGCATGTCTCGCTCGACGAGACGCGCCCGCCGCTGAACCTGAAGGAGTTCATCCGCAGCCTCGACATCCCCGTCGTCGTCGGCGGTTGCGCCTCGTATCACACGGGACTGCACCTGATGCGGACCGGTGCCGCCGGCGTGCTCGTCGGCGTCGGTCCGGGGGCGATCTGCACGACTCGCGGCGTCCTCGGGATCGGCGTGCCGCAGGCGACGGCGATCGCCGACGTCGCGGCCGCCCGCTCGCAGCACATGCTCGAGACCGGCGAGTACGTGAAGGTGATCGCCGACGGCGGCATGCGCAACGGTGGCGACATCGCCAAGGCCGTCGCGTGCGGGGCCGATGCGGTGATGCTCGGCTCGGCGCTGGCGCGGGCCTACGAGGCGCCCGGCCGCGGCTACAACTGGGGGATGGCCACGTTCCACCCGACGCTGCCGCGCGGCACGCGCGTGGCGACCACCCCGAACGGAACGCTCGAGGAGATCGTCAAGGGTCCGGCGCGTGAGAACGACGGCACCTTCAACCTGATGGGCGGGCTGCGCACGTCGATGGCAACCTGCGGCTACCGGGACATCGCGGAGTTCAACCGCGCGGAGCTGATGGTGGCGCCGGCGCTGCAGACCGAGGGCAAGCACCTCCAACGCGAGCAGGGCGTCGGAATGGGCGCGAAGGCTGCGGCGGTAGGTGTCCCCGACTAGCCACACGGCGGTCATGGCCGCCCGGAGCAAGGAGGCGAGCGCCGGCGCCGCGATCATGTCTGCAACACGCCCGCCAAGCGTCACCGACAGCGTCGTAGTCCTCGACTACGGCGGTCAGTACTCGCAGCTGATCGCCCGGCGGGTGCGCGAGTGCGGCGTCTTCTCGACGCTGCTGCCGCACCACGCCGGCCCCGAGAACGTGGCAGCGCTGGACCCACGGGGGCTGATCCTGTCGGGGGGCCCGGCGTCGGTGTACGCCGACGGTGCGCCGCGGCTCGACCCGCGGCTGCTCGAGCTGGGCATCCCCGTGCTCGGGATCTGCTACGGGATGCAGCTGCTCGCACGCGAGCTCGGCGGGCGCGTCGACGGCGCCGAGGTCGGAGAGTTCGGCCGCTCGCAGCTGACCGTCAGTTCGAGCGGCCGGCTGCTGGCCGGAACGCCCTCCGAGCAGGCGTGCTGGATGTCGCACCGCGACACGGTGTTCGAGCCGCCGCCCGGGTTCGCCGCGCTGGCGGCATCGACGTCCTCGCCGGTCGCTGCCTTCGAGTCGCTCGAGCGCGGGATCTACGGCATCCAGTTCCACCCGGAGGTCGTCCACACGCCGTACGGCCAGCAGGTGCTGCGCAACTTCCTGCTCGACGTGTGCGGCTGCGCGGGGGACTGGAGCGCGCGCTCGGTGATCGACGAGCAGATCGACCGGATCCGGACGCAGGTCGGCGATGGCCGGGCGATCTGCGGGCTGTCGGGCGGAGTCGACTCGAGCGTCGCGGCGCTGCTGGTCCACCGGGCGATCGGCGAGAAGCTGACGTGCGTGTTCGTCGACCACGGGCTGATGCGGAAGAACGAGGGCGAGCAGGTCATCTCCGCGTTCCGCGACCACTTCCACGTTCCGCTCGTCCCGGTCGACGCGGAGGCGCGCTTCCTCGCGCGGCTGCGCGGCGTCACCGACCCCGAGGAGAAGCGCAAGCGGATCGGCGCCGAGTTCATCCGCGTGTTCGAGGAGGAGGCGGCCAAGCTCGACGACGTCAGGTTCCTCGTGCAGGGGACGCTGTACTCCGACGTGATCGAGTCCGGTGGCGGCACCGGCACGGCCACGATCAAGTCCCACCACAACGTCGGGGGGCTGCCGGAGGACCTGGAGTTCGAGCTGGTGGAGCCGCTGCGGACCCTGTTCAAGGACGAGGTCCGCGCCGTCGGCGCCGAGCTCGGACTGCCGGAGCGACTGGTCTGGCGCCAGCCGTTCCCCGGCCCCGGCCTGGCGATCCGGATCGTCGGCGGCGAGGCGACGCGCGAGCGGCTCGACATCGTCCGCGAGGCGGACGCGATCCTCCAGGACGAGATCCGCAAGGCCGGGCTCTATCGCGACCTGTGGCAGTCGTTCTGCGTGCTCCCCGACATCCGCACGGTCGGGGTGCAGGGCGACCAGCGGACCTATGGCAACGTGATCGTGATCCGTGCGGTCACGAGCGACGACGCGATGACCGCCGACTGGGCGCGGCTCCCATACGACCTGCTGGAGCGAATCGCCGGCCGCATGATCAACGAGATCAGGCCGGTCGGGAGGGTCGTGCTCGACATCACGAGCAAGCCGCCGGGCACGATCGAGTGGGAGTAGGCGCGGCTCGCGCCGCGACACCGCACGCTGCGTCCGATCAGCGCCCGTTCGCGCCGACGTCGAGGATCGTCCGGACGTGCGGCGCCAGGTCGCCTGGCAGCTCCGTCCGGGGGAACCAGCGGACGGCCGCCAGCTCGCCCCGGTCGATTGCGATCGCCGGCGCTCGCAGCTCGGCTCCGAACAGGTGAAGCGTGTCGCGCCGGCGGTCGACGGTGACGCGAAGCTGCCCGAGCGCGGCCCAAGCCACCTCGACCAGCCCGAGCTCCTCGTGCATCTCGCGCCCGGCGGCGGCGAGCGGCGATTCCTGGCGCTCGATCCGGCCGCCCGGGAGATCCCAGCGGTGCCTGCCGTATGTGTGGCGGACCAGCAGCACCTTGTCGCCGTCGGTGATCACGCACTTGACTCCCTCGATCTGGGGCCGGCTGATCATCCACACGACGCGCAGGACGCGGAAGCCCCAGCGATACACGATGCGGCGGGCGGGGACCGGAAGCTTCACGGCCCTGAGGCTAGTGAGCCCGCCGTCGTGAGCCCGAACGGTCGCGCGAGCTTTGTGCCGCGCTGCGCGGCACAACCTCGCCGGCGACCATCGCCCATGCGGCGCCCGGCCGCCTACGGCGCGTCGCCTGCACGATCCGGCGCCGAGTGGCTATCATCGCCGCAGGCCGCGGGATTCCCGCGGCCCACGCGTGCCATGAAGACATACGTAGCCACCCCGAAAGACCGCGAGCGCAACTGGCTGCTCGTCGACGCCAACGGCCAAACGCTCGGCCGGCTGGCGACCCAGATCGCCGACGCGCTGCGCGGCAAGCGCAAGCCCACCTACACCCCGCACATCGACACCGGCGACTTCGTGATCGTGGTCAACGCCGAGAAGATCGCGGTGACGGGCAAGAAGCGCGCGGACAAGCGCTACTACCGCCACTCGGGCTATCCGGGCGGCCTCAAGTCGCGCTCGCTCGCCGAGATGCTCGAGCGGAGGCCCGAGCAGGTCATCCGGATCGCGGTCAAGGGCATGCTCCCCCGCAACCGGCTGGCCCGCAAGCAGCTCACCAAGCTCAAGGTGTACGCGGGGCCGGATCATCCGCACGCTGCCCAGCAACCCTCTTTGATGGAGATCTCGTCGTGACCGACTCATCCTCTGACGATTCCAAGCGTGGTTCCGAGGAGTCCTCGGCTGAAGTCTCTTCAGAGGAGACAACTGCCTCGATCTCCTCTGAAGAGACTCCAGCCGCGGACTCTGGGATGACCGCGTCCGAGGAGGAGGCCGGGGCCGCCGAATCCTCGGAGGAGGCTGACGCGGCGACCGACGAGGAGGGTCCCGCGGAACCTCTCGCCGAGGATTCGCCGGCTGAGGAGCCTTTGGCGGCTGAGGAGCCTGCCCCCGCTGAGGAGCCTGTGGCGGCTGAGCCGCCCGCTGCCGCCCCGGTGGAGGCGGTCGAGTACATCGAGGAGGACGAGACCCCGCGCGTCAAGCCCGCGATCCCGGGTGCGGACCTGATCCCCGACATCGTCACCGACGACGACCAGTTCCTCGACGCCGAGGCGCGTGCCGCGGCCGAGGCGGAGGCCGAGGAGGCCGCCCGCCGCGCCGCGCAGGACGAGCCCGACTCAGAGCCCCAGCCGATCGCCGACGCGGCGATCGACCTGGCCGCCGGCGCTCGCTACAAGGCCACCGGCAAGCGCAAGACGGCCGTCGCCCGCGTGATCCTCAAGCCTGGGACCGGCACGTACGCGGTCAACGGCAAGGGGCTCGACGAGTTCTTCCCGCGCGAGACGCTGCAGCGCGTGATCCGCCAGCCGCTCGAGGCAGTCGGCTACGAGTCGCGGATGGACGTCGTCGTGCGGGTGCACGGCGGTGGCGTCTCCTCGCAGGCGGGTGCGCTGCGCCACGGGATCTCGCGGGCGCTGCTCGAGGCCGACCCGAACCTCCGCGGCGAGCTGAAGCGGCGCGGCTTCCTGACGCGGGACCCGCGCGTCAAGGAGCGCAAGAAGGCCGGGCTCAAGAAGGCGCGCAAGCGTCCGCAGTTCTCGAAGCGCTGAGCCCGCGCCCGCTCGGCACGACACCGCCCGCCAGGCAATGACTCGCCAGCTGTTCGGAACCGACGGGGTTCGCGGTCGCGCGGGCGATTTCCTCACCGCCGAGCTGGCGATGCGGCTGGCCGGCGCGGCGGTCGCGCTCGCCCCCGAGGAGCATCCGCAGGTGCTGATCGTCCGCGACACGCGCGAGTCCGGGGAGATGCTCGAGGCGGCGATCGCCGCAGGGGTCGCGGCAGCCGGCGGCGATGCGCTGCTCGCCGGGGTCCTGCCGACGCCCGCCGCGCCGCTGCTCGTGCGTCGCGGAGGGCTCTCGCTGGCGGCGGTCATCTCCGCCTCGCACAACCCGTACGAGGACAACGGGATCAAGCTGTTCGGCGCCGACGGCTTCAAGCTCGGCGACGACGACGAGCACGCGATCGAAGCGCAACTGGACGCGCCGGCGCACAATCCGGCGCGGCCAGGCCGGGTCCGCCGGCTGAGCGGCGCGCTCGAGGACTACCTGAGCGAGCTGCACGCCCGCTTCGCCGGACTCGAGCTCACCGGACGCCGGATCCTGCTCGACTGCGCCAATGGGGCCACGTACCGCGCCGCGCCCGAGCTCTTCCGCCGGCTCGGCGCCGAGGTCGACGTGCTCGCGGACGAGCCCGACGGGCGCAACATCAACGACGGCTGCGGCTCGACCCACCTCGGGCAGATCCAGGCACGGATGGCGGAGGGTCGCCACGATCTGGGGTTCGCGTTCGATGGCGACGGGGATCGGGTGCTGGCGCTCGACGCCGCCGGCTCGATCGTCGACGGCGACGAGCTGGTCGCGCTGGCCGCGCTGCACCTGCGTGACCGCGGCCTGCTCGACGGCGGCGGCGTGGCCGTCACGGTGATGACCAACTACGGCTTCCACGTGGCGATGGGCGAGGCGGGCATCGAGGTCGCGACGACCGCCGTCGGCGACCGCTACGTGCTCGACGAGCTCCGGCGCCGCGGCTGGGCGCTCGGCGGGGAGCAATCGGGCCACATCATCAACCTCGCCGTCGGCCCCTCGGGCGACGGGATCGCGTCGGCGCTGCTGACGCTCGAGGCGCTCGGCGACCGCGACCTGCGCGAGCGCGGCGCGATGCACAAGCTGCCGCAGCGGCTCGTCAACATCCGCGCCCGGGAACGGGCCGGGCTGCTCGCCGCGCTCGAGCGGGCGGCGGTCAGGGACGCGATCGCCACCGCCGCCGACGGCCTCCGCGGCCGTGGCCGGGTGCTGGTCCGCCCGTCCGGGACGGAGCCGCTGATCCGCGTGATGGTCGAGGCGCCGAGCGAGCAGGAGACCGACGAGGTCTGCGCCGCGCTGACATTGGCGGTGGAGCAGGCGCTCGCAGGCTGAGCGGCCGTGGGCGGGCCGGGTAGGCCGGGCGGGCCACTAGGATTCGTGTGCCATGTGCGGCATCATCGGTTACGTCGGACACAGGGAGGCACGGCCGCTGCTGCTCGCCGGGCTCGAGAAGCTCGAGTACCGCGGCTACGACAGCGCGGGCATCTCCGTGCTGCGCGAGGGCCGGATCGATGCCGTCCGTGCCGTCGGCAACCTGGCCGCTCTGCGCCGCGCGCTGGCTGCCAGAGATGAGCGGCTGGGCCCGGTCGAGCCAGGCGCCGCGACCGTCGCGCTGGCCGAGCCGCCAGCCGTCGCCACCGGGATCGGCCACACCCGCTGGGCGACCCACGGCCGCGTCACCGAGGCCAACGCGCATCCGCACTTCGACACCGCCGACCGCGTGCACGTGGTCGTCAACGGGATCGTCGAGAACTACGTCGCGCTGAAATCGCGGCTGTCCGACATCGGCGCCGAGTTCACCTCGGAGACCGACGCAGAGGTGATCGCCCATCTGATCGCCCACCACCTCGCGCAGGGAAGCCTCGTCGAGGCGGTCAGCGCGGCCTACGCGGAGCTGCGGGGACATTACGCGTTCGTCGCGATGTCGGCCGACGAGCCCGGCGTGCTCGTCGGCGCTCGCAAGGAGTGCCCGCTCGTCGTCGGGCGGGGCGACGGGGAGCAGTTCATCGGCTCGGCGATCCCCGCCTTCCTGCGCGAGACGCGGCTGGTCCAGTACGTCTCCGACGACGAGATCGTCGTGCTGCGACCGGGGGAGGTCGAGTTCAGGACCAGCGACGGCGAGCGACTCGAGCGTGCGGTCGACGAGATCGACTGGGACGCCGAGATGGCCGAGAAGCAGGGCTACGAGACATTCATGTTGAAGGAGATCCACGAGCAGGCGGATGCGGTCGCCGACACGCTCGGCGAGCGTGCCGCCCGGCCGGACGGGATCGACCTCGGTGATGTGTCGCCTGCGAGCGCGGCCGCCGGCGCGCGCGCGATCGACGACGAGCTGCTGCGCTCGGTCCGGCGGATCGTGATCGTGGCGTGCGGGACGTCCTACCACGCCGGGCTGCTCGGCCGGTACGCGATCGAGGAGTGGGGGAGGGTGCCGGTCGAGGTCGACATCGCCTCTGAATACCGGTACCGCAACCCGCTGGTGGGGCCCGGCGATCTCGTGATCGGGATCTCGCAGTCGGGCGAGACGGCCGACACGCTGGCCGCCGTGCGGATCGCGCGCGATCGGGGCGCGGCCGTGCTCGCGGTGACGAACATCATGGGCTCGCAGCTGACACGTGATGCCGACGGCGTCCTCTACACGCGCGCCGGGCTCGAGATCGGCGTCGCGGCGACGAAGACGTTCGTCAGCCAGGTCGTCGCGATGTACCTGCTGGCGCTGCGGCTGGCCGAGCTGCGCGACGCCGTGCCGCGCGAGCGGCTGGTCGAGCTGGTCGGGGAGGTGAAGGCGCTGCCGCACCTGATCACCGAGCTGCTGGCCGGAACGGGCGACGAGCTCGAACGCGTCGCCGGCACCCTCTACAGCGCCGACTTCTTCCTCTACATCGGCCGTCACGCGGGTTTGCCGGCGGCGCTCGAGGGCGCGCTCAAGCTGAAGGAGATCTCCTATATCGCGACCGACGCGTACGCGGCCGGCGAGATGAAGCACGGCCCGATCGCGCTGCTCGACGAAAGCACGCCGGTGGTCGTCGTGGCGACCGAGTCGCCCGTACTCGAGAAGCTCGTCTCGAACATCCAGGAGGTCCGCGCCCGCGGCGCGCGGGTGATCGCGATCGCGACCGACGGCGACGCGGACATCGACACCCACGCCGACGAGGTGATCCGCGTCCCGCGCACCGACCCGATGCTGGCGCCACTGCTCGCGGTGATCCCGCTGCAGCTGCTCGCCTACCACATCGCCCGCCGGCGCGGGCTGAACGTCGACCAGCCGCGGAACCTCGCCAAGACGGTGACGGTCGAGTGAGGCCGGCGCCAGCTCGCGTCGGGCTCGACCTGCTCGAGATCGGCCGGCTCGAACGCGCGCTCGCGCGCCACCCGGCGCTCGCCGAGCGGCTGTTCACCGACGCCGAGCGTGCCTACGCGGCCGCCCGCGCGCGCCCGGGCCAGCACCTCGCGGCCCGCTTCTGCGCCAAGGAGGCGGTTGCCAAGGCACTCGCGCTGAGCGGCTGGAGCTTTCGCGAAGTCGAGGTCGTGAACGACGACGACGGCGTCCCGTCGGTGCGGCTGCACGGATCCGCGGCCGCGCGCGCGGCCGAGCTCGGCGCGCGGGTCGAGGTCTCGCTCACGCACACCCGCGAGAGCGCCGGGGCGGTCGCGATCCTCGTATGACGGCGCTGCCAGGCTGGCTCGAGCCGCTCCCGGACGCCCGCCAGCAGCGCGCGCTCGACAGCTGGGCGATCGATCAGCTGGGGATCCCGGGCCTCGAGTTGATGGAGCGCGCCGGTGCCGGGCTCGCGCGTGTCTGTGCCGAGCTGGTTCCCGAGGGGACGGTGGCGGTCGTCTGCGGTCGTGGGAACAACGGCGGGGATGGCCTGGTCGCGGCCCGGCTGCTGCGACAGGGCCAGCCCGCCCGCGAGGTTCGCGTGCTGCTCCTGGCCGATCCCGGCTCGCCGAGCGCCGACGCCGCCGTCCAGCTCGAGCGGCTGCCGGGGCCGGCGCCCGAGCCGTTCACGGCCGCCGCGCTCGACGGCGCGACCGTGGTGGTCGATGCGATCCTCGGGACCGGCTTCGCCGGGGCGCCGCGCGAGCCGGCAGCCGGCGCGATCGCGGCGATCAACGCCGCCGGCGAGACCGCGACGGTGATCGCCTGCGATGTGCCGAGCGGCGTCGACGGCTCGACCGGCGAGGTCGCCGGCGAGGCGGTGCGGGCCGCCGCAACCGTCACCTTCCACGCGGCCAAGCCGGGATTGTGGGTCGCGCCCGGCAAGCAGCACGCGGGCGAGGTCACCGTCGTCGACATCGGGATCCCGGCGGCCGGCCAGCCGATCGACCCGGATGTCGGGCTGATCGGCGCGGCAGTCCTCGCGGAGGTCCCGCGGCGCGGGGTCGCCTCGACGAAGTTCAGCGCCGGCAGCGTGCTCGTGTGCGGCGGCTCGCCGGGGCTGACGGGTGCGCCGACGCTCGCATCGCTGGCGGCCGCGCGCGCCGGCGCCGGCTACGTCACGGTCGGGGTCCCCGGGTCGCTCGTGGCCGCGTTCGCGGCGAAGCTGCTCGAGGTGATGCAGGTGGGGCTGCCCGAGTCAGGCGGCGCGCTCGCGCCGGCCGCGTGCGAGCCGGCGCTCGAGCGGGCGGCGCGCGTGCAGGCGCTCGTGCTCGGTCCCGGGCTCGGTCGCGAGGCGGGCGCGCAGGCGTTCGCCCGCGAGCTCGCGGCGCGCGCGCCGGTACCGCTGGTGCTCGACGCCGACGGCCT
>DAHUYL010000134.1 GCA_027315255.1 Solirubrobacterales bacterium
CGAGCGCCGACGGCGCGAGCGCCAGCGCGGCGAGCGCGACCACCGCGAGCGCGAGCAGCAGGCGGCGGCGGGTCATCGCAGCGCGGCGGCGCCGGCCGCCCGCAGCGGTCCGGCGCCCGGCTCGGTCTGGGCGATGTGCTCGTCGGCGTGGTAGGAGCTGCGCACCAGCGGGCCGGCGGCGACGTGCTCGAACCCGAGCGCGTACCCGGCGCGCTCGAGCTCGGCGAACTCGTCGGGGTGCCAGTAGCGCACGACCGGGAGGTGCTGCTGGGTCGGTCGCAGGTACTGCCCGACGGTCAGCACCTGCACGTGGTTGCGGCGCAGCGTCCCGAGCGCGTCGAGCATCTCCTCGAAGGACTCGCCGAGCCCGACCATCAGCCCGGACTTGGTCGTGACCGCCTCGCCGGCGAGCTCCTTGGCCGTCCTGAGAACTCGATTCGATCGCTCCCAGGTCGAGCCGCGCCGCGCGACCGGGTACAGACGCGGGACGACCTCCACGTTGTGGTTGAAGACGTCGGGCCGCTCGGCGATCACCTTCGCGAGCGGCATCTCCTGGCCGCGGAAGTCTGGCGTCAGCACCTCGATCTTCGTCTGCGGCGACTGCCGGCGGATCTGCCGGATCACCCCGACGAACGCCGAGGCGCCGTAGTCGGGCAGGTCGTCGCGGTCGACGCTCGTGATCACCGCGTGGCGCAGCCCCATCCGCGCGACCGAGCGCCCCACCCGCGCCGGCTCGAGCGGGTCGTCCCAGGTCGGCTTGCCCGTCTTCACGTTGCAGAACCCGCACCGCCGCGTGCACGTGTCGCCGAGGATCATGAACGTCGCGGTGCCCCGCTGCCAGCACTCGCCGATGTTCGGGCAGGCGGCCTCCTGGCAGACCGTGTGCAGGTTCTCGGCGTCGATCATCCCCTGCAGCTGGCGGAAGCGCGGCCCGCCCGGCGCCGGCACCTTGAACCACGGCGGCTTGCGGCCCTTGTACGGCTCGGTGCTCGGTCCCAGCACGCTGAGCACGTCCTGGATCCCGCCTGGATTCGAACGTGATCGCGTGGCGCTCATAGCCCTCGTCGAAGCGTAGCGCTCGGGTTCACCGAAGCTCGGCGCCTCGCCGGCGCTCGCGCGAGCAGATCGCCCCAAACCGTCAGGCGCCTCGTCGATTTGGGGATAACTGCCGCTGACAGCGGCACTATTTCCCAAATCGAGCCGGGCGCATGCGGTTTGGGGAAAACCGCCGCCATGGCGCGGACCGGGAGCGATCTCGGCGCCATGCCGACCGGGATCGGGCACCCGGAGCGGTTCAGGGCAGCCTGCCGGACAGGAGCGTCGAGCCGGCCGCGGCGATCAGCAGCAGCACCAGCCCGCCGAGCGCGAACTCCGCGGTCACGTAGTGCCTGCGCTTGACGGTCGCGAGCTGGGTGCCGAGGTGCTGGTAGATCGAGTCGAGCTCGCCGGCGGTCTGGGCGTCGAACGCCCGGGCGCCCGACGTCTGCGCGATCTGCGCCATCAACTCGGGGTCGGGCGGGACCGGCTGCGGGAAGCCGAACGGGTTCATCAGCACCCCGTTCGGGGTCCCGAGCGCGACCGTGTAGATCGGGATCCGGTCGCGCCTGGCCTCGCCGGCGACCGTGATCACGTTCTGGCCGGCGTTGGCGGCGCCGTCGGACAGCAGCACGATCGCCGACGGCGGGTGCTTCGGATCTGAGCCCTTCAGCAGCTGCAGCGCGAGCGCGAGTGCGTCGCCGGTGGCGGTCGAGCCGTCCGCCGTCTGGCTCGCGATCGCCGACAGCGCGGCCGCGTGATCGAACACCGGCGCCTGGACGATGTCGGGCGAGAACCCGAACCCGATCACGCCGACCTTGACGTGCGCCGGCATGTGCGCCACGAAGCCGTCCGCCGCGTGCTGGGCTGCGGCGAGCCGGGTCGGCTGCACGTCGGTCGCGGCCATCGACCCCGAGTGGTCGAGCACCAGGATCACCGACCCGCTCGCCACCTGGTCGGCCTCGGTCACGCGCGGGCGGGCGAGCGCCAGCGCCAGCGCCGCGATCGCCGCGAGCAGGAACAGAGCCGGGAGCTGGCGGCTCCACCTGCCGCCGGCTCCCGCGAGCCGCTGCACGGTCGCGACCGCCGGGAAGCGGATCGCGTAGCGCTGCGCGCGCCGGCGCCTCAGCACGTAGGCGACCAATGCCAGCGGAATCAGCGCCAGCGCCAGCAGCCACAGCGGCGCGGCGAAGCTCATCGCAGCTGCCGCCCGAGGCTGAGCAGCCAGTCGTCGCCGGTCGACAGCGTCACCTGCCGCACCCGCAGGCGGCGCAGCTCGCTCGCGACCCGCTCGCGGCGTTCGCGCTCGAGCGCCGCGAAGCGCTCGCGCACGCGCCGGCGCGAGGAGTCGATCTCGACCCGCGCTCCGGTCTCGGGGTCGACCAGCGCCAGGTGGCCGGCCGCCGGCAGCTCGGCCTCGCGCGGGTCGCCGATCTCGACGGCGAGCGTCGCGTGGCGGATCCTGACCGAGCCGAGCGGGCGCTCCCAGTGGCGCTGGTCGCGGAAGTCGGAGATCACGACCACGAGCCCGGGCTGGCGCGCGAGCCGGCCGACGTGTCGCAGCGCCGCTGCCAGGCCCTCCGGGTCCTGCGCGCCGTCCGGCGCGACCCCCTGCCCGAGCGTGCGCCGCAGCGCCACGATCCCCGGCTTCGAGCCGCGCGGTGCCAGCACGTGCGGGTCGCCGGCCCCGAACCCGACGAGGCCGACGCTGCCGGCGCGCCGGATCCCCAGCCGTCCGAACACGAGCGCGGCGCCCTCGGCGACGTCGGCCTTGAGCCGCCGGGCGGTCCCGAACGCCATCGACGGGCTCAGGTCGAGCACGAGCCAGGTGGTCAGCGCCCGCTCGGGAACGTGACGGCGGACGTGGGGCTGACGGGTGCGCGCGGTCGCGGCGGGATCGATGTGGCGTACGTCGTCGCCGAGCTCGTACGGGCTGATCTGGGCGAGCTCCGTGCCGAGCCCGACGCCGGCGGCGCGCCGCTCGCCCGGCAGCGCGCGCGAGATCAGCGCGCTGACCGCGACGTCGAGCGCGTCGACGAGTTGCTGCGGGATCGGACCCGGGCCCTGGCGGGCGACGGGGGGCTGCAGCAGCGCGGTGCTCATGCTCAGGCGGTCGCGCTCCCGGCTGCGACCACGCGCGTGAGGCTCGCGGCGCCGGGCTCGGGGACGGCCGCCAGCACCTTGTCGAGCAGCTCGTCGGCGCTCACGCCCTCGCTGAGCGCGTCGTAGGAGAGCACGAGCCGGTGGCGCAGGACGTCGGCCGCCAGATCGCGGATGTCATCGCAGACGACGTGGCCGCGCCCGCGCAGGAGCGCCAGCACGCGCCCGGCTCCGACCAGGCCGATCGGGCCGCGCGGGCTCGCACCGAACTCGATCAGCTCCGACAGCTCGGGCAGGCCGTGGCTTGCGGGGTTACGGGTCGCGTCGACGAGCGCGACCGCGTAGCCGATCACCTCGCGGTCGACGAGCACCGTCTGCGCGGCGCGGGCGTAGCGGCGCAGGTCCTCGAGCGACAGGCGCTCGCGCACCTCGACCGGATCGGCCAGGCTGCGCCCGACGACGGCCGCCTCCTCGCCGACGCTCGGGTAGTCGACCAGGATCTTCATCAGGAAGCGGTCGACCTGCGCCTCGGGCAGCGGGTAGGTGCCCTCCGACTCGATCGGGTTCTGGGTCGCCATCACGATGAACGGGTGGGGCACCTTGTAGGTGGCGCCGCCGATCGTGACCTGCTGCTCCTGCATCACCTCGAGCAGCGCCGACTGGACCTTCGCGGGCGCGCGGTTGATCTCGTCGGCGAGCAGGAAGTTGCAGAACACCGGGCCGAGCTCGGTGTCGAAGCCGCCGGTGTCGGGCCGGTACAGGCGCGTGCCGACGAGGTCGGCGGGAACCAGGTCGGGGGTGAACTGGACGCGGCCGTAGGAGCCGCCGAGCACCTGCGCGAGCGTCTTCACGGTGAGCGTCTTGGCCAGGCCGGGAACGCCCTCGAGCAGCACGTGGCCACCGGCCAGGAGGCTGACGAGCAGCCGCTCGAGCATCGCGTCCTGGCCGACGATCACCCGCTTGATCTCGTGCAGCGCCTCCTGCAGCGCGTCGCGCGCCGCGTCGCGGGCGTCCTCGGGGTGCTGCTCGGGCTGGGATTCGTCATGCATGCCGATCGTCTCCTTGTCGTTATGCGAGGCGGTGAAACCAGAACAGCGCGAGCCCGCTGCCGAGCAGCAGCACCGCCAGCCCCGCGCCGGCGAACGTCGCGGTCAGGTCCTGCTTCGCCTCTGTACGGGTCAGCCGGTTGGCGAGATGGCTGTAGACGCTGCTCAGCCTTCCCGTGTCCGCGGCGGTGAACGCGCGCCCGCCCGACAGCCGCGCGATCGCGGCGAGCTCCTGGGGGTCCGGCGGCGCCGGCACCGTCACCGTCTGCGAGCCGCGCGTGATCGGCTGGACCCCGTGGGGGGTGCCGAGCGCGACCGTGTAGATCGGGGTGTTCTGGGACCTGGCCTGCGGAGCGACCGCGAGCGGCCCGACCCCGACGTTGTTGGCGCCGTCCGAGACGAGCACGATCGCGCCCGGCGGCCGCTTGCCGCGCACCTTCGGCTGCGCCTCGATCAGCCGCAGCGCGGTCTCGAGCGCGGTGCCGATCGCGGTCCCGCCACCGGTGTGGAAGCGGTCGATCGCCGCCAGCGTCAGCGCGTGGTCGGCGCTCGGGGGCTGGAGCACCTGCACGGGGGAGGCGAACTGGATCAGTCCGACCTGGTCGATGCCGGGCACGCCCTTCACGAACTCCGCGTCGGCCCGCTGGGCGGCCGCCAGCCGGGTCGGCTTGACGTCGGTCGCGATCATCGAGTCGCTGACGTCGTTGACCAGCATGATCACCGCGTGGCCGACGGGGCGAGCGATGCTGCGCTGCGGGTGCGCGGCCGCCGCGACCAGGAT
>DAHUYL010000137.1 GCA_027315255.1 Solirubrobacterales bacterium
ACGCCCCTGCTGAACACCGGCTGGCCGGACGCGGGACCGAACAGCGGGTCGCTGGGGTAGTACCAGCGCATCAGCAGCGTGCCGCTCGACGGGAACTTCAGATGCACGTCGAAGTAGCCCTGCTGCGAGCTGGTCGTGACCGTGTCGAGCAGCGCGTAGCCGCCGCCCGTGGTGGACTTGAACAGGAGCTGCGCTTTCACGCTCTTCGTCTTGGTGTCGTGCATCGCGTAGTAGGCCGGCCGCACGGCTCCCCACACCTCGAGCGGCTGGTTCGAGCTCGACGCCGTCGTATTCGGCATGTACAGCGGCAGCCGCCAGGCCGCGTAGCCCGGCTTCGGCCGGCCGCCGAAGAACAGCAGGCCGCTCGCGTAGCCGCCGTAGTTGGTCGCGAAATTGGCCGGCTCGTCGTCGGTCAGCAGGTACTGCTCGAACGACGCGACCTGCGGGTTCTTCCAGGAGAGGTACTCCGCCCAGTTGTCGTAATACGCGGCCGTGTCCGGTGACACGTACGGCGAGCGGTCCCTCGAGTTCGGGCGCTTCGGCGGGGAGGTGATGTAGCCGAACTCGGTGTTCCAGATCGGCAGATGCCGGTGCGAACCGTACGTCGCGAACGAGCGGTTGAGCGCGGAGGTGAGGTTGCCGATCGTCCCGAACGAGGCGAACGTCCGGACGAGCTTGGCCCAGACCGCGGGCGAGTACGGCTTCGGGGTGATCTCGGAGTCGTAGTTCTCTTCCTTGTTGGGCGGGTACCAGCGCATGTAGAAGTGGTCGGAGAAGCCGGCCGCGTTGAACAGTCCCGGGTTCTGCGCCGCGAACGTGCGCGTCGCCGCCACGGTCGTCGGGCAGCCCTCGAGCGCCGCGAGCCTGCCACGCAGCGGCCGGTAGTTCGCGTCGACGCAGTACAGCGACTGGACGAACGTCGTCGGCGCCATCCCGTTGAACCAGCCGAACGCCATCGCGGTCGCGCGCGGCGCGAGCTCGCCGATCAGGAAGCCGTCCGCGCCGTGCCCGGTCGCTCGCAGGGCCGCATACCCGGCCGCGACGAGCTGGCGATACATGCGCGGGCTGTCGGGCACGCCCGGATGGCCCGGCAGCGCCTGCGGCGCGAGGCTCGGACCGTAGTCGGGCTCGTTCCAGATCGACCAGAACGCGACCCGCGGCAGGTCACCCTTGTTGCCGCGCATGATCCGCCGCGCCTGCGGGTTGTAGCTGCCGCTGTAGCGCTCGCCGATCGCGCGCACGAACTGCCCGAAGTCGCCGGCGTTCGGATTCCACTGGTGGAACGGGTAGCCCGTGCACCGGCACGCCTTGTTCGTCGGCATCCCCGGCCCCGTCGCCCACAGCGGCGCACCGCCGACGATGTTGAAGTTGATCTGCATCCCGTAGTCGGCGGCATATCGGACGATCGCGTCATACGGCGCCCAGGCGGCGTTCGAGTACGCCGCCGGGTTGCTCGCGTTGAAGCGCGCCGGAGCCTTGAACGAGTTGGGGTTGGGGGCGATGAACTCCCAGCGGATCGCGACCCGCACCTGCTGAGCACCGAGCTGGCGGAAGCGCTCGAGCGTCGCCGCCGGGTTCGACAGCATCTGCGCGTCGTCCTGGATGATCGCCACCTGGTTGCTCGCCGCCCGAGCGGGCGGGACGCCCGCGGCGAGGGCCGCGAACGCGAACAGCGTGATGAGCAGCGCCGCTGACGGCCGACGCCGGATCCGAACTCCGTTCATTTCGAGGCCTCCGTGATCGCTTGGGTGCGGCTGTGCAGCATCGGCCCGGAACCGTTCCACGCCAGCCGGACGGCACCGCTGCCGGAGAAGCGGACGGCCGTCGTGAAGTAGCCGTTGCTGCCCTTGGCAAGGGTCAGGCGGCTGACCGTTCCCCACTGGTGGCTGCCGGCCGGCTCGAACTGAACCTGAACGACCTGCGGACGGCCGGTCCTGGCCTGCGTCACGGGAGCGGGGCGCACGCACCCCCACACTACCAGCGGCGTCCGGCGCGGGGCGCTCGTCCGAGGCAGCCACAGCGGCATCCTGAACGCGTCGAACACGATCGGCTTCTGCTGCCCGGTGAAGAACTCGAGGCCCGTCATGAAGTGCGACTTGTTGGCCGGGACCGGATCGGTCAGCAGGTACTGGTCGTAGCTGCGCAGCCGCGGATCGAGCCAGCTCAGGTACTCGGACTCGTTCAGGTATGCCGCCGCCGTCGGCAGCGGCAGCCCGTAGGTCGCGTTGTCGGGCGGGTCCGTTCGGTAGCCGTATTCGGTGTTCCAGATCGGCAGGCGGACGGTGCGCCCGTACGCGGCCGCCGCGCGGTCGAGCGTCGACTCGACGTTCGGCAGCGCCGGGAAGTCCGCCGCGTCGTTGCCGATCAGGCCCGGCGTCTTGACCGTCGGCGCGGTCAGGTCCGGATACGGGTGGACGGCGAACCCGCTCGCGTCGAACAGCGCCGGGTTCTCGGCGGCGAACCGCTGCGAGCCCGCACTCGTCGACGGGCAGCCGCGCTCGCTGGCGGCGACGCCCTGGAGCGGCCTGAAGTCCGATCCGACGCAGTACAGCGCCCGGACGAATCGCAGCGGCTGCAGCGGCTCGAACGTGCCCGGGTTCAGGTAGCCGTGCGGCGCGGTCTCGCCGAACAGGATCGTGTCGGTGCGCGGGGTGTGGCCGGTCTGGGCGAGCGCGTCCCAGCCGGCCGCCAGCAGCGCGCGGTAGAACCTCGGCGAGACCTCCACGGTGCCGTTGTCGGTGGTCGCCGGCGCCAGGTAGATCCCGTAGTTGGGCTCGTTCCACAGCGACCAGAAGTTCACTCGGGGAAGCGGCGAGGCTGCGCCGGGCGGCTTGAAGTGACCGCCGTAGCGCTTGCCGAGCGCGCGCACGAACTGGCCGAAGTCACGTGCCGACGGCTCCCAGTCGGCCGCGTAGATGCCGCGCGCCGGGCCGCCTGGGCCCGCCGCCCAGCGGGGCGCCGGCGGGCCGACCGTGAAGTCGAGCCCGATTTCGACCTTCGCTGCGGCGCGCACGATCCGGTCGTAGACGACCCAGTTGGTCGCCGGGTACGCATTCGGGTCGGCGGCGTCGAAGCGGGCAGGCGCCCGCTTCGCCATCGGCTTCGGAGCCAGCCCGCCGAGGCCTCCCCAGGGGACGTACACCCGCACGCGATCGATCCCCAGCGACTTGAAGAATCGAAGTGCCGCCGGCGGATCGGCGTGCAGGAACCCTTCGGCCTCGATGATCGACTCGAGGTCCGAATGGCCGGACGGAAGCCGCGGGGGTCGCGGTCCGCTCGACCCGCCGCACGCCGACACTGCGAGCGCGGCCAGCAGCGCGGCGGCGCCGGCCAGCAGCGCGGTCCTGCGCCTTGGCGGCCGCGCGGGACGGTGGTCGTCGGAGGCGAGGGTCACTTGGATCGAGGCAGGAACGGCACGGGCGGCCGAAAGTAGCGGGGCTGGTGACCGCGATCCCGCCCGGGACCGGGTCTTCCGCGGTCCTTCTTACACTGGCGTCATGCTTGCGCAGCCGCAAACGCGTGGCGTCGCGGCCGCAGCCAGGCAACGGATGCTAGCGCGTCCCGATCCGGCCTCGATCGGTCCGGCGGGGTGGCTCGTGCTGGCGATCACGGGCGTCGCGGCCCTGCTGCGGTTCGCGACGATCACCAGCCAGAGCTTCTGGGTCGACGAGGCCACGACCGTCCACGAGGTGTCGCTCTCGTTCGGGCAGATGCTGCACCAGCTGCGGATCGAGGAGACGACGCCGCCCCTGTACTTCGCGCTGGCATGGGTCTGGACGCGGGTGTTCGGCGCAGGGGAGCTGGGGATCCGCTCGCTGTCGGCGCTCGCGGGCGTCGCGCTCGTGCCGGTCGCCTACCTGTGCGGGCGCGAGCTCGTGTCGCGTGCCGCCGGCGTCGTCGCGGCGGCGCTGGTCGCCGTCAGCCCGTTCATGATCTGGTACTCGCAGGAGGCCCGCTCCTACATGCTGTTCGCGCTGCTCAGCGGGCTCTCGTTCCTGTTCGCGGCGCGCGCCGCGCGGACGCGGGCGAGCGGCGACTTCGCGATCTGGAGCGTGAGCTCCGCGCTGGCGGTGCTGACCCACTTCTTCGCCGGCTTCCTGATCGCTCCCGAGGCGGTGTGGCTCGTGTGGCTGCTGCGAGCCGACCGGCGCGCGCTGCGAGCGGCGTTGCTCGCGTGCGCCGTGGTCGCGGCGGCACAGGGCGCGGTGCTGCCGATCGCGATCGGCGACACCTCGCATCCGCTGAACTGGATCCCGAACACGCTCTCGCTGTCGACGCGGATCTACGAGACGCCGGTCGACTTCGCCGTATCGCAGCTGTACCGGAGCCCGGGCTTGTACGTGACCTCGAGCACGCTCGCGCTCGTCGGGCTGCTCGGCACGGCGCTGCTGGCGGCGGTCGCGGCGGCGATCCTGTGGCGCGGCGGTGGGCGCCGCGAGCGCAGCGGCGCCACGTACGCCGCGGGTGTCGGCCTCGTCACCGTGCTGGTCCCGATCGTCCTCGCGTGGCTCGGCCGCGACTACGTCTTCAGCCGCAACTTCATCGCAGCCTGGGTGCCGCTCGCGGTCGCGCTCGCTGCCGCCTGCACGGCGCCGCGGGCGCGCGGCGCTGGGGTGACGCTGGCGGTCGTGCTGGTGGGCGGGTTCGCGTGGGCGGGGGTGACGCTCGCCGGCGAGCCGACGCTGCAGCGATCGGACTGGCGTGACGCCGCGGCCGCGCTCGGTCGCCCGCTCGGGCCGCGGCTGATCGTCGCCGCGGACGGCAACTTCGGCGAGCAGCCGTTGGCGGTCTACCTGCGGCTGCCGTTCAGCTACCTCGGGACGCCGACGCAGGCGCCGGCGGTGCGGATCGTCGAGGTCGACTTCGTTGGCGACGCCCACTACGCGTACCTGCTGCGCCGGCCGCTGTTCCCGGGCATGCGACTGCTTCGCACGCGGGTCGTGAGTGGCGGGCTCGAGGTGTGGCGGTTCGCGCTGGCGCCGCCCGGCTGGACGGCGTCGGAGTTCGGGATCACGGCGAACATTCGGGAGCTCTTTCACCTCAAGACGACACCTTCCGTGCTGTTCCAGCGTTAACGCCGGCCGATGAGCCGTCCCGTCACCTCGCAGCCCGTCTTCGCTCCGACGCCGTACAGTTCCCGCGTCATGCGTCGGCTCCGCCTGCTCTCGATCGTCTGCCTCGTTGCCGGCGGCCTTGTGGTTGCCGCCGGCAACGCCACGGCGAAGTCGCCGTCGCCCACCACCACGACGACGACCACGCAGTCACACACCTCGACATCGCCCGGCAGGCCACACCCGCACAAGGCCAGGAAGCGGCCACACGCCTCCACGACGACGACCCGCACGTCGACGACGACACACGCGAAGCGCACGTCGACGACGACGCACACGACGACGACCCGCACGTCGACGACCAAGACGCGGCCGCACAAGCCCCGATCGACGCTGCCGTCAGCCGCCAACGACTGCTACCACAACCAGCGGCTCACCCACCACTACTCGATCGCCGAGCTGCAGAACGCGCTGGCGACGATGCCGGCCGAGCTGAAGGTCTACACCGCGTGCTACTCGGTGATCCAGAGCCAGCTGCTCGCGCAGGAGAGCAAGACCGGTGGCGGCGGTGGGACCGGGTCCTCGGGCGGCTCGTTCATCTCGACGCCGCTCCTGATCGTGCTGATCGCGATCGTGCTCGGCGGTGGCGGGCTCGCGTATGTGGCCTATCGGCGGAGCGCCGGCGGGGGCGAGCAATCCGGCGACGGCGGCGCCGAGCCGTCCGATCACGGCGCGGCGGAGCCACCTGACGAGGGCGGCGACGAGCCGCCGACCGCAGCCGGCGGCTGACCCGCTCCCTGGCTCGCAGGCGGTGCGCTTGGCGCCGCCGGGGCTCCTCTACACTGGTCCGCGCATGGCATCCGAGCGCCAGATCAACGTCGGCGGCGTGCAGATCGGTGGCGGCGCACCGGTCGCGGTCCAGACGATGACGAAGACCGAGACCGCCGATCTGGCCGCCACGATGGCGCAGATCCGGCGCGTGGCCGAGGCTGGTGCCGATCTCGTCCGCTGCGCGGTGCCGCGCGAGAAGGACGCCGACGCGCTGCGGACGATCGTGCGCGAGTCGCCGATCCCGGTGATCGCCGACATCCACTTCAACCACACGCTCGCGCTGAAGGCGCTCGATGCCGGGGCCCACTGCGTGCGCCTGAATCCGGGCAACATCGGCGGCCCGGACAAGGTTGCCGAGGTCGTCCGGCGCGCCCGCGAGCTGGGCACGCCGCTGCGGATCGGGGTCAACTCCGGGTCGCTGCCGGCCCACCTGCGCGAGCTCGAGTACACCAACCCGGTCGAGGCGCTGGTCGCCGCCGCGCTCGGGGTCGTCGAGCTGATGGCGCAGCTCGACTTCACCGACTTCAAGGTGTCGATGAAGTCGACGAGCGTTCCCAACACGATCGCCTCGAACCGGCTGCTGGCCGACAAGATCCCGTACCCGCTGCACCTGGGCGTGACCGAGGCCGGCACCAAGTGGTCGGGATCGCTGAAGTCGGCCGTCGGGCTGGGAACGCTGCTCGCCGACGGGATCGGCGACACGATCCGGATCTCGCTCTCGACCTTCCACGCCGAGGAGGAGGTCAAGGTCGCCTGGGAGATCCTGAAGGCGCTGAGGCTCCGTCGCCGCGGCCCCGACCTGATCGCCTGCCCGACGTGCGGCCGGCTGCAGTTCGACATGGACACGGTCGTCGCCGAGATCGAGCGGCGGCTCGAGGCCTACGAGGACCCGATCGAGGTGTCGGTGCTCGGCTGCGCGGTGAACGGGATCGGCGAGGCGCGCCACGCGGACTTCGGGATCACCGGCGCCAAGGACGCCGGCGCGATCTACTCGAAGGGCAAGATGCTGCGCAAGGTCAGGACCGAGGATCTCGTCGACGAGCTGTTCGTCGAGATCGACAAGTACTACGCCGCCGGCAAGCGCGTCGTGCGCGACGAGCGCGCCGCGGCCGAGGCCGAGCAGTGGCTCGCCGAGAACGAGGACGCCACCGCGATCACGCCCGAGCGGCTGGCCGCGCTCGAGGCGGAGGCCGCGGCCACCGAGCGGGACTCGCCCGTCGCCGGCCGCCGCTTCACCCGCGCCGCTGGTCCTCCCGCGGGCTTGGCGCGGGAGGACCAAGGGCGGGACGCCGCTTGACCTAGCGGCTCATCCTGCAATTCCGCACCCATTCGAGCGCGCCCTCGCTCTCGGTGGGCACGGACCTACAGGACGAACCACTGACGGCTACGCCGCCGCCGCGAAACCGGAGGCGACGGCATCCCAGTCGACCACGTTCCACCAGGCGTCGATGTAGTCGGGCCGGCGGTTCTGGTACTTGAGGTAGTAGGCGTGCTCCCACACGTCGACGCCCAGCAGCGGCGTCTGGCCGTCGGCGATCGGGTTGTCCTGGTTGGCGGTCGAGACGACCGCCAGGCCCGAGCCGTCGTGCACCAGCCACGCCCACCCGGAACCGAAGCGTCCGACGCCGGCGGCCTTGAACTTCGCCTTGAACTCGTCGAACGAGCCGAACGTCGAGTCGAGCGCCTGGCGCAGGGCGCCGTCGGGCTCGGGGCGGGCGGGATCCGATACCGGCTTCATCCAGGTCCAGAACAGCGAGTGGTTGTAATGGCCGCCCGCGTTGTTGCGGACCGGTGTCTGCCTGTCCGCCGGCAGTGAGCCGAGGTTGCGCAGCACGTCCTCGACGGCCGCGTCGGCCAGGTCGGTCCCCTCCAGGGCGGCGTTGGCGTTGGTCACGTAGGCCTGGTGGTGCTTGTCGTGGTGGACGCGCATGGTGGCCCCGTCGATGTGCGGCTCGAGCGCGTCGTAGTCGTAGGGGAGCGGCGGAACTTCGAATGGCATCTGGGCTCCTTGGTGGGTGGTTCAGCTGCGGACATGCTTATCAGAGCACATCCGTACTCGCGGCGGCCCACGCGGGTCGCGTGAGCCGGCGCCCGAGTAGATTTCCGATCAGCCACGATGCCCCGCCTGTCCGAGTACCTGCTGCCGACCGAGCGTGACCCGCCCGCCGATGCCGAGGCGATCAGCCACAAGCTGATGGTCCGCGCCGGGCTGATCCGGCAGGTCGGCTCGGGGCTGTGGTCATGGCTGCCGGCCGGCTGGCGCACCCACCAGCGGATCGTCCAGATCGTCCGCGAGGAGATGGACGCGATCGGCGGCCAGGAGCTCCTGCTGCCGGTGCTCCAGCCGGCCGAGGTGTGGCGTCGCACCGGCAGGTATGGGATCGAGGAGCTGTTCAAGCTGAAGGACCGCCGCGGCGCCGACATGGTTCTGGCGATGACCCACGAGGAGGTGATCACCACCCACGCCGCCCAGGCGATCCGCTCCTACCGCGACCTGCCGATGATCCTGTACCACTTCCAGGTCAAGGAGCGCGACGAGCCGCGGCCGCGCGCCGGGGTGCTGCGAACCCGGGAGTTCGTCATGAAGGACTCCTACAGCTTCGACCTCGACCGCGAGGGGCTCGAGGCCTCCTACGAGCGGCACATCGCCGCCTACGACCGGATGTTCGACCGCTGCGGGCTCGAGTGGTATCGCGTCCACGCCGACGTCGGCATGATGGGCGGGCACGGAGCCGACGAGTACATGGCGCCGTGCGCCGCGGGCGAGAACGAGGTGGCGCTCGCCCCGGGGTACGCGGCCAATGTCGAGGTCGCGACGGCCGACCCGCAGCCCGTGGCACTGCCGCCGCAGCTGACCGCGCCGGAGGCCGTCGAAACCCCTGGCATGACGACGATCGAGGCGGTCGCCACGCACCTGGCGCTGCCGCCCGGCGCGCTGCTCAAGGCCTTCCCGGTGATCAAGCAGGAGGGAGGGGAGCTCGTGATGGTCGTGGTCCGTGGCGACCACCGCGTCAACGAGATCAAGCTCCGCAACGCGTTGCGCTCCGACTTCCGCCCGGCCCATCCCCAGGAGATCGAGGAGCGGATCGGCCCGCCCGGCTACATCGGGCCGGTGGGCACCGAGATTCCGATCCTGCTCGACGCCGGCGCGGCCGCCAACGGCGCCGGCGGCTCCTACGTGACCGGGGCCAACCGCTCCGGCGCCCATCTACGCGGGGTCGAGCCGGGCCGCGACTTCGGCTTCGAGCTCGTCGACGTCCGTGCCGTCGTCGCCGGCGACACCCACGCGGGCGCCACGATCCGGATCGAGCCGGCGATCGAGGTCGGCAACCTGTTCAAGCTCGGGACCCGCTACAGCGAGCCGCTCGGCGCCACCTATCTCGATCAGGGCGGCAACGCCAAGCTGATCTGGATGGGGTCCTACGGTTTCGGGCCGGCGCGCACCGCCGCAGCGGCGGTCGAGCAGTTCGCCGACGCCAAGGGGATCTCGTGGCCGCGCGCGATCAGCCCGTTCGACGTCCACCTGGTGACGCTCGGGAAGCCGGGCAGCGCCGAGCTGGCGCTGTCCGAGCGGCTCTACGACGAGCTGCAGGCGCTCGGACTCGCGGTCCTGTACGACGACCGCGAGTCCGGACCGGGGGAGAAGTTCGCCGATGCCGAGCTGCTCGGCTGCCCGGCGCGGGTCACGGTCGGCCGCCGCACGCTCGAGGCGGGTGAGCTCGAGGTGCAGGTCCGCCGCGGGCTCGAGGCACGGACGGTCCCGCTCGAGGGCGCGGCCGACGCGGTCGCCGAGCTGTGGCGGACCCTGGCGTAGCGCCGCCGGCAGTCCCGCCCGCACGAACCAGGCGGCGGCTGTTCGGGATCGACCGCTCGGGGCCGCCGCCGGCATCGACCCGTGCCGGCCAGCCGCTGAATCCGTGGACGATCCCCAACGCGATCGGCTTCGCCCGGCTGGCGCTGATCCCCGTCTTCCTGGCGGTCGCACTGTCGAGTCGCGACGGCCAGGATGCGCTCGCCGTCGTGCTGTTCGCAGTGATCGGCTGGGCTGACTACCTCGACGGCTTCACCGCTCGGCTGACCGGGCAGTACAGCCGGCTGGGGGCGCTGCTCGATCCGGTCATCGACCGGCTGCTGGTGATCTCGGGGATGGCGGTCGCGTGGGACTTCACGCTGCTTCCACGCTGGGCGATCGCGGTCGTCGTCGCGCGTGAGCTGACGATGCTCGCGCTCAGCCGCTACGCGCTCGTGCGCGGAGTCGAGATCGAGATCAACTGGGCCGGACGGCTCGGCGTCGCACCGACGATGGGGGCGCCGTTCTTCGCGATGGCCGGGGTGCACTGGCTGGCGCTGATCATGCTGTACGCGGGGCTTGCGCTCGCGCTCGCTGCGACGGCCCTGTACATGCGGCGCGGGTTGCACGAGCTTCGCAAACTCTCAAGCTCAGATTGACCCTGCGGTTTGCCCGGATATACTCGCCCCGGCACGCCACCACCACACAAGGACGGGGGGTAGATTAGGGGTATGGACACGTTTCCGGATCTCGGCTCGCTGACCGATCAGGAGCTGAAGGACCTGATCAAGGAGCTGACCAACGAGGAGATCGAGATCTCCTACAAGCGGCGGATCCTCCACGGGAAGATCGACATCCTCCGCGCTGAGCTCGTCAATCGGTTGCGCAAGAAGGAGGAGGGCGGCGAGCTGGTGATCACCGGCGCCGACGTCCAGCAGCTCACCGACATCCTTGCCGGGCGGGTGCCGCCCGCCGCCGAGAGCCCCGACGGGCTCGAGTAGCCCCGAGGCGGGACGGGCGCAACGCGGTGGCTCAGCACTGCCCAGAGTGCGGCTTCGCCAACGCTGACGGCGCCAACTACTGCCAGCGGTGCGGCGCCTACCTCGGCGGCGGCGAGGCGGCGACGGGCGCGACGACGGCCGCCTTTCGCGTCGGCGAGACGGGTGAGCTCGAGGAGGTCTCGCTGAAGGACATCGTCGCCCGCGGCGCGATGCTCGTGATCCGCGCCGGCGGCGGTCGCGCCGGCGAGATGTTCCAGCTCGACGGCGACCGGATGACCGTCGGCCGTCGCCCCGATGCCGACTTGTTCCTCGATGACGTCACGGTCTCGCGCGACCACGCCGTGATCGTTCGCCGCGGCGACAACTACTTCCTCGACGACTGCGGGTCGCTGAACGGCACCTACGTCAACCGCCAGCGAATCGAGTCGCACCGGCTGGGCGATGGCGACGAGCTGCAGATCGGCAAGTACAAGCTCGCGTTCCTGAGCCGCTGATGGCGACCGACGACCGCACCGCCTCACCGCTCGAGCTCCCGGACGCGGCCGCGGCGCCAGACGGCGCCCGGCCGGCTCAGAAGGCGGTCACGATCGGCGCCGTCTGCAAGGCGCTGGTCCAGGAGTTCCCCGACATCTCGATCTCGAAGATCCGCTACCTCGAGGACCAGAAGCTGCTCGCGCCACGCCGGACGCAAGGGGGATACCGGCTCTATACGCAGGCCGACGTCCAGCGATTGCGGACGATCCTGCGGCTTCAGCGCGACGAGTTCCTGCCGCTGCGGGTGATCCGCCAGGAGCTCGCCGGCGGGCGCGCAGAGCGGGAGGCGGTCGCGTCGCAGGCCGGCACGACCGCCGAAGCGCGGACGCCGCGCCGCGCCGCGACCGTGATCTGGCGCGACCCCGGCGCCGTCTACACGCTCGAGGAGGTGGTCGAGGAGACAGGTGCAGATGCCCGGCTGGTCGCCGAGCTCGTCGAGTACGGGGTGATCCGCGGTCAGAACCGCAGCGGCCGCGCGTACTTCGACGAGACCGAGCGCGAGATCGTCCGCGCGGTGGCCGAGCTCGCCCGCTACGGCGTCGGCGGGCGGAACCTCCGCGTGTTCCGCAGCTCCGCCGATCGCGAGGCGCAGCTGTTGCAGAGCATCCTCGCGCCGGCGCTGCGCTCCCGCAATCCCGAACGCCGCAAGGAGGCGATCGAGACGCTCGAGAACCTCGCATCGGTCACCACTCACCTCAAGCACCTGCTGTTGATCAACGACCTGCGTAAGATCGCGACGTAACGGCCGTGTCGGCAGCCCGCGCCCCAGGTTCGATCGATCTCAGCGGCTATGTCCGCGATATCCCGGACTTCCCGCGGCCGGGAATCCTGTTCCGCGACATCACGCCGCTGCTGCTCGACCCGCGCGCGCTCGACGCCGCCGTCGCCCGGCTGACCCAGTTCGGGCGGAACCGCGAGATCGACTTCGTCGTCGCCGCCGAGGCACGCGGCTTCATCCTGGGCGGTGCGCTCGCGCGCGAGCTGCACGCCGGCTTCATCCCGGCGCGCAAGCGCGGCCGCCTGCCCGCCGACACGGTGACCACCGAGTACGCGCTCGAGTACGGCATCGACGCGCTCGAGATGCACGCCGACGCGTTCGCCGGCGGCGCTCGCGTACTCGTGCACGACGACCTGCTGGCAACCGGCGGCACGGCCGCGGCGCTGGCGGACCTGGTGACCAAGCTGGGCGGCGAGATCGTCGCCTGCGCGTTCCTCGTCGAGCTCACGTTCCTGGGCGGGCGCGAGCGGCTCGCACCCCACTTCGTCCATTCGCTGATCGCCTACGACAGGTAGGCGGTCGTGCGGGTTCGGCGCAGCGCGCGCGTCGCGGCCGCGCCCGAAGCAGTCTGGGAGCTGATCGTCGACCCGCGCCGGCTGCCGCGCTGGTGGCCGGGGGTAGAGCGGATCGAGGGCGTCGACGAGGGCCGCGCCACCTTCACGCAGGTGCTCGTCAGCAAGCGCGGGCGCCCGGTGCGCGCCGACTTTCGGGTCCCGCTGCTCGAGGCTCCGAGGCGCGTGGTCTGGGAGCAGGAGCTCGCCGGGACGCCGTTCGAGCGCGTGCTGTCGAGCTCCGTGACCGACCTGTCGCTGGACGGCGCAGGAGCCCAGACGGTGGTGACGATCGAGCGCCGACAGCGTCTGCGAGGGCTCTCGCACGCCGGCGGCTGGATGCTGCGCCGCGCCACCCGCCGGCAGCTCGACGGTGCGCTCGAGGGGTTGGGAGCGCTGTTTGGGGACGGCGGCCGGCCGAGCGGCTGACAGGATTGCCGCGCCGTGAACAGCAGGGGGCCCGGATTTCCGGCCACGTCGGCCGCAAATCCACCCCTGGGCCGGCAATCCCTACGACAGCTTGAACGCGCCGCGCAGGACGATCGTCCCCGGTTGCTTGGGGTCGACCTGGGTCTCGAGCGTCAGCAGCACCTGCTTGTACGAGCCCGCGTTGGCGGGCAGCTGCCCCTCGGTCTCGAGCTTGCCCGCCTTCGTCACGCGCGTGTCGACGAAGCCGACCCGGGTGGCGCTCGACGGCGAGTTGTACAGCCACACGGCGTACGCGTTGTGGAGCGTGTTGGCGGGGAGTCCCTGTGCGGCGATCACGATCCCGAGCGTCGCACCGTCGCGGATCACGTCCGCCTCCCCGACCGTCTGCTTGGCGCCGGTCGGCGATGTGAGCGTGAGCGTCGCGAGCCGCGTCGCTGCCGGAGTTGTGGCGGTCGTGGTCGCCGGGGTGCCGGCGGTCGTGTGCTGCTTTGGCTTGTTCGAGTTGCCGCCACTGTTCACGACCAGCGCGATCACGACGCCGGCGATGATCAACACGCCGACCAGTGCCAGCAGGATCGCGCCACCGCGGCGCGAGCTGCGAGCCATCCCGGGGGTGACCGGCGAGCCGACGCCGCCCATCCCGCCGAGCTCGAGCTCGGACGGCCGCCGGCGCGGGCGGCGCTCCGCAACCGGCTCTGCGACCGGCGGCGCTGTGACCAGCGGCTCGGCAGGCGCTTCGGTCCCGGTGCGGTAGGACTCGGCTTCGTACGGCGCAGCGCCGTACGCGGCCTCGTCGACGTGGTCCTCGGCGGGCACGGGCTCGAGCTCCTCTGCCGGCGGTGACACGGCTCGCACAGACTCGAGCTGCCCGAAACTGTCGGGGATCTCGGGCAGCGGCGTCGACGTGAGCCCGGCGAGCTCGGCGGCGACGGCCTCTGCCCATGCCCTGTCGGACGGCGAGCGGCCGAGCTGGGCGTAGACCTGCTCTGCCACCTTCGGCGGAAGCTGCCCGAGCAGGTAGTCGGTGAACAGCGACCGCTGCAGCGTCGGAATCGCATTCGGGGGACCGAGCTTGTCGAACGCGTCGAGCGCGCGCTGGCGGCCGGCCGCGCGATCGATCGACAGCATCGCGGCGATCGCGTCATAGCCACGGCCGCGCTGCAGGATCAGCTGCAGGACGGCACGCTGGTCCGCGGGGAGGCTGTCTAGCGTGGCCATCGCGCCCGAAGAGTAGAGGAGCCGGCTGCGGTAGGGTCCGCGGCCGTGCAGCTCGAGCTCCCGCATCGGTCCACATCCGGATTCGACGGACTCCTCGGCCTGGTCTGGACCGAGCTCAGCGACGACCGCGTCGCCGCCCACGTCGCCGTCCGGGACGAGCTGCTCCAGCCCGCCGGACTCGTCCACGGAGGCGTCTACGCGGCGATCGCAGAGAGCATCGCGTCGACCGCGACGGTGCTCGCGCTCGGCGGCGGCACGGGCGCCGCGGTCGGGCTCTCGAACCAGACGAGCTTTCTGCGGCCGATCTCGGCCGGCACGATCCACGCTGTCGCGCTGCGCAGGCACGCCGGTCGCAGCACGTGGGTGTGGGAGGTCGAGATCACCGACGACGAGGGCCGCCTGTGCGCGCTGACGCGGATGACCGTCGCCGTGCGCAGCGCCGCAGCGGCCGCCGGCAGCTCCCAGCCCGGCTAGTGGCCCGACCCCCTAGACGCCCTACGGAGGATGATTTGCCGGGACGTTGAAGGCCGGACCTCGGTCGCATTTTGCGGGGGTTTGCCTGGCCGGAGAGTGGCTCCGGCTGACCCCATACGAAGGAGGTCCGGCCGTGACTGGAACGATGACATGGCCGCGATCGATGTCCACGCGCGCTCGACGTATGCGGCGTCGCTGGACGTGCTGACCGGCGAGCTGTCGAGGCGGCGGTTCGATACCGGGGCGGTGGAGCCGGTGGTCGAGTGGCTGGGTGGCTTGCCTGGGCCGGTGCGTGCCTGCTACGAGGCGGGACCGACCGGGCTCGGGATGTATCGGGCGGCGGTGGCGGCGGGGGTCGACTGTCAGGTGATCGCGCCGTCGGAGCCGCCACGGCCGGCTGGGGATCGCAACAGGTCCGACCGCCGGGATACCGACCTGCTCTCGCGGCAGTTGATGACCGGGGCGCTCACGCCGGTCGCGGTTCCCTCGGCGACGTTCGAGGCCGCGCGGGATCTCGCCAGAGCGCGCGAGCAGGTCAGGCTCGACTTGATGCGCTGCCGGCATCGGCTGTCGAAGCTGCTGCTGCGTCACGGCCGGGTGTGGGACCGCACGGCGTGGACGATGGTGCACCGCCAGCGGCTTCATGCGCAGCGGTTCGAGCAGCAGAGCACCGAGCTGGCGTTCATCGGCAACTTGGCCGCCTGCGACGGGCTGAGGGCCCGCAGAGAGGCGCTCGACGAGCGGCTCTCGAGGGTCGCGCCGGCCCCGGAGTTCTGGCCGCTGGTCCGCCGGTTGCGCGCGTTCCGTGGGATCGACACGCTCTCGGCGCTGGTCGTGGTGCTCGAGGTCGCAGACTTCACCCGGTTCCCGCGCGCGGTGCGGCTCGGCTCGTGGCTTGGGCTGGTGCCGTCCCGTCAGCAGTCCGGCGAGTCAGACGTGCCGGGTCGATCACCAAGACCGGCTCCAAGTACGCCCGGCGGATCGTGGTCGAGGCCTCTTGGCACTAGTGCCCTTCCACCGGGGCACAGCCGCGCGTTGTACGAGCGCCAGCAGGGGCTGCCCGACCACGTCCTGCGAATCGCCTCACGCGCCCAGAGCCGCCTCTACCGCGTGCACAAGCGGATGCGGGAGCGCAAGAAGCCCGGCAAATGTGGTCGTGGTCGCGTGCGCGCGCGAGCTCGCCTGCTTCCTCTGGGCCGCGGCGACCGCTCCATAGCCCAGCCTGACAGCCCGCTCCTGCTCGGGTGGGGAGGCGCCGGGCCCCGAAGTCCGCTGGTACGCGCGGTACTGCTATGGGCAGCCCTCACCAGGCCACGCCCGCTTCTAGACACGCGCTGGGCCGGCGACGCAACCAGCAGGTGGAGCGCTCGTCGCCAACGACCGTGGGTGCACGGCGCAGCGCCAGACCGGCGTCGACGAGCTCAGCCCCAGCCGCCGACCGGCACAACCGCGCCAGCACCGGCCCCGCGACCACACCCCGCGCACCCACGCCCCCATACGCAGCCGATCCGCACCACCCCAACCGCAAACCTCGGTGCTGTCGAGCTTATGCCGTTTCCACGCGACCCACCGACCGTGACCCGCACCCAGGGCCGGCAGCGCCCGACCGCGCACCTCCTCACCCCCGCAGGACGACACCCGCAAGCGACCCCGCGAATCCAGCTGTGCCCGGATCGCGCGCACCCAATCCCGACCCCCCGAGTGCGGCGACGCGCTCGCCCCCAGCGTCGCAGACCGCCCGACGATCGCGATCAACCCGACAAAGCACTGCTAGGAGCCGGGGCCGAGCGTCGGGCCGCTGCCGCCCGCGCCGTGCCCGAGCCAGTCCTGGGCGAACTGCGTCAGCGCTCCTCGATCGACCGTGCGCGACCGCAGCATCCGGGTCCACGCAAGCGCGAGCACACCTTCGACACCCGGCCGCCGTGCGAGCACGACGGCCAACCCGCTGGCCGCCAGCGACCGGGTGAACGGACCCGACAGGCGGGTGGCCAGCGCCAGCAGCCCGCGCGGCGGCTGCCGCGACCCGTACAGGAACAGGACGTCCCCGAGCGACAGCGCCGACAGGATCTGGTCGTTGCTGAGCCGAGCGCCGTCGCGGCGGATCGCAGAGAGCACGTGCGGGCCGCTGGTCGGCGGGTCGGAGTCATACAGCGGCTCGATCGAGCCCTTCGGAATCAGCTGGTCGCCCTGGCTGGCGAACTGCAACCCGGGCCCGGGGCCATCGGCCACCGCCGGTTGGTCGTGACTCGTGAAGTAGCCGGAGAGGAGCGCGATCAGCAGGACTGCCAGCACGATCCCGGCGAACAGGACGATGATCCGCTCGACCCAGGCGAATCTCATGAGACCGCATGGATCCGGCGCTGGCCGCGCCGCCCACCACGCGCTGCGGACGCGCCCGGCCCGGCCGGCCCGGCCGGCGTGACCGGGGCGAGGGCTCGGGCGGTCGCGACCAGTTCGTCGATCGCGGTTCGCAGCTCGGCGGCAAGCACTTCCACGTCCGACAGCGCGTCGTAGTCGGCGACCAGCCCGAACGCCACCGTGCCGTTGTAGCTCATCGCGGCGACCCCGAGCACGGTGTTCTCCGCCAGCGGGACCATCGGGTAGATCGCCTCGAGCCGGCGTCCGAGCATGTACAACGGCTGCTGCGGCCCGGGTACGTTCGTGACGACCAGGTTGAACATCCGCTGGCGCGCTTGCAGGCGCGCCGCCTGCGCGAGGATCGTCGGCGGGGCGAATGTCGCCAGCTCGGTCAGCGCGCGTGCCCCGAGCACCTGGCCGGAGCGCTTGAGCGCAGCCGTGGCGGCGACGATCTCCTCGAGCCGCCGGGCGGGGTCTGCGATCCCGACCGGCAGCGGCACCCAGATTGCCGCCACGCGGTTGCCGACCGTGCCGTGCTCGGCGGTGTCGCGGACGGACACCGGCACCATTGCGCGCAGGACCAGATCTTTCGTCGGCTGACCGTGCGCTCGCAGATGGGCGCCGAGCGCTCCCGCTACCGCCGCCAGCACGACGTCGTTCACCGTCCCGCCGAGCGCGTCCTTGACGGCCTTCAGCGCGGCCAGCGTGACCTGGACCCAGGTGACGCGCCGGTGCGGGCCGATCCGGACGTTCAACGGGCTTCGGGGCGCCGGGCGGACGCCGGCGCTCGTGATCGCGCTGAGCCCGGCAGCGACATCGCCGGCCTTTGCGACCAGCTCCCCGGGCCGGCGGGCGGCCGCCCGCAGCTCGCGCGCGAGCTCGAGGGGGGCGGTGGCGCGCTCCAGTAGCGCGTCGGCGAGCAGCTGCGACGAAGTCGGGAGCGGCCGCGGGATCCACGGCGCAGCGGGCGGCGCCACCGGCGCCGGCTCCGGCGAGACGTCGAACAGCACCGTCAGGAGGTCGACCCCGGACACGCCGTCGACGAGCGCATGGTGGGTCTTGGTCAGGATCGCGAACCGTCCGTCAGCCAGGCCCTCGACCAGCCACAGCTCCCACAGCGGCCGTGAGCGGTCGAGCGCCTGCGAGAACACGCGTCCTGCGAGCCGCTTCAGCTGGGCGTCGCCGCCCGGCCGCGGAAGCGCAGTGTGGCGGACGTGGTAGGTCAGCTGGAAGTGGGGATCGTCGACCCACGCTGGCCGGCCCTGGCGCAACGGCACGAACGCGAGCCGCTGGCGGTAGCGGGCAACCAGGTGCAGCCGGCCGCCGATCGCGGTGAGCAGGTCGTGGTACGCCGGGGCATCGCCGCAGAACACGGCGCAGGCGGCCACGTGCATGTGGGTTGCACCGCCCTCGAGATGCAGGAACGAGCTGTCGAGCCCGGTCAGCCGGTCGGGATTCGCCACGGGGTGATTCTCGCAGGGGCACCGTGCCCCGCCGGTGACGGCCGACGAGCGCCAGATCATGTGTGACCGGTGTCACACGCGCTGGCCGACCGAGCTGCCACACTCTCGCGGTCGACCTGCCGAGTCGCCTTCGCCCGGTGCGATGGCGAACGGGGGACCCAATGCCGGGTGTGCATCTCTCCACCCGGCCGGGGCGAATCGGTTGCCCGGCCCACAGCCGGCCGCAGCCGTAGCGACGACGCGGAGCCGCTCTGAGCGGCTCACGGCGTCGCCGCGAGCCCGTCAGCTAACCCCGTAGGCGCCCGGTCGGAAGAACAAGAAGGAGGCCCTCAGGGATGAGGACCAGACATGTCCCGCACGCAGCCGAATTGGCCGCTGTGGTTGTGATGCTCGCGATTCCCAGCTCGGCCTACGCGCTGACGAGCGGTCAGCCCCGTGGCCGGGTCCCATTGACCAGGCACCCCGTCCAGCAGCGGCCGAGGCACCCCGCCGATCGGCACCGGCCGCGCCATCCGCGTCCCCAGCCGGTCCGCTTCCACATCGTCGACCGGGTCGTCGACACGGTCGCAGGCCGGCCAGCGACGGTGCACGGCTGGCTCGTGCCGGGCGCTGCGGGGCGCACGGTCCGGCTGCTGGCCGGCGCCGGGCGCGGCTGGGCGCCGCTCGCGACAGCCCGTACCGGCCGCTACGGGGGGTTCACGCTGCGTTACGTGTTGAGCACCACCGGGACCCGCTGGTTGCGCGTCAGCTTTGGCGGCGACCACTTCAGCAAGGCGAGCACGGCGCCCGCGGGCAGCACGGTCGCCTTGACCGCAAGGGTCGCATCGTGGTACGTCGACGCGGGCAGCACCGCCTGCGGGTTCCACGCGTTCTACGGAGTCGCCAGCCGCACGCTGCCGTGCGGCACCCACGTGACCTTGAGCTACCAGGGCCGAAGCGTGACCGCGACGGTCGACGACCGCGGCCCGTATGTCTACGGCCGCGATTACGACCTCAACCAGAACACCGCCGCCGCGCTCGGAATGTACGGGGTGGCGACTGTGCTGGCGTCCGCCTGACGCCGCGCGGCGGTCCGTCCGCGCCGGGCGATTTCCTTGCCTGTCGTGGACGGCCGCTGCGTCGCGCACCTCGACATGGACGCGTTCTACGTGTCGGTCGAGCTGCGCCGCCGGCCGCAGCTGCGCGGAGCGCCGGTGGTCGTCTCCGGCAGCGGACCGCGCGCCGTCGTCACCACCGCCTCCTACGAGGCACGCCGCTACGGGGTCGGCTCGGCGATCCCGGCCGCGCGGGCGCGCCGCCTGTGCCCGCACGCCACCTTCCTCGAGCCCGACTTCGACTACTACCGGGCGGCGTCTCGAGAGGTCATGGCGATCGTCCGCGAGCATGTCGAGCGGGTCGAGGTGGTCGGGCTCGACGAGGCCTACCTCGAGCTGACCGGCCTGCCAGCGCCAAAGGCCGGAATGCGGCGTCTGCGTGCCGAGATCGAGCGCGTCACCGGGTTGACGTCGTCGGTCGGGATCGGGCCCAACAAGCTGGTTGCGAAGGTCGCGTCCGATGCCGAGAAGCCCGGCGGCTTCGTCGTCCTCAGCCGCGAGCAGGCGTGCGTCCGGTTCGCCGACGCTCCGTGCGGGATGATCCCGGGAATCGGGGAGCGAACGGTGCAGCGGCTGGCCGCGCTCGGGATCCGGACGGTCGGACAGCTGGCAGCCGCTGACAGCGCGGCCCTCGCGACCGGGGGGTTCGGTGGCCGGATTCCCGAGCACCTCAGCGCGCTCGCCCGGTTCGAGCACGAGGGGGCGGTGACGGAGGAGCGCAAGGTGGCCTCGGAGTCGCGCGAGACGACTTTCGACGCCGACGTCGCCGACGCAGGCGAGCTCGAGCGGAAGCTGTCGCGGCTGACCGCCGAGCTGTGCGACGCGCTCGAGCGCCGCCACCTGCAAGGGCGCACGATCGGGATCAAGGTGCGGCTCGACGACTTCTCCACGCACACGCGCGCACGGACGCTCGCAGCGCCCGTGCGCGCCGCGGCGCACGTCGAACCGGTCGCGCTCGAGCTGCTGCGCCGGTTCGCCGCATCGCGCCCGGTGCGGCTGCTCGGCGTGCGCGTCGCCGGGCTCGAGCCGGTCGGCGAAGCGATGGCTCAACTGAGCCTGAACGTGTGAGTCAGTAGAGGGCGGCAGCCAGCCGCCGGCGCGACGCGCGCGCGAGGTCGCTGTCGACCCCGAGCTCGTCGAGCACGCCGACGATCACCCGTCGCAGGTCGTCCTTGCGGCCGTCGGCGGCGGGCCGCGCGGTGAGCAGCAGGTCGAGGCCGCGGTCGCGATCGCCGGCGTCGAGCGCGGCGAACGCGTCCGGCAGGTCCGCGGGGATCGCTGCCTCGCCGGCCGCGAGCGCCTGCTCGAGGGCGATCCGGGCGGCCAGCCCGTCGGCGACGAAGCTGCCCTGGACCCGGCTGAGGATCTCGAGCGCCTCCCTTGTCTCACCGCGCGCGATCAGCAACCGCGCGAGCGGCACCGCGGCGTCGGCCCGACCGGGCTCGAGCTCGACCGCGCGGCGTAGCGACGCCTCGTCGCCGACGGCGACGAGCCCGTCGGCCTCGGACGGAACGAGCGCATCGAGGAACCGGTCGACCGCCTGGGGCGGCTGCGCGCCGACGAACTCGGCGACGACCCGTCCGTCGCGGAACGCCTTGACGGCTGGGATCCCCTGGATCTGAAAGGCGCGGGCGAGCTGCTGATTGGAGTCGACGTCGACCTTGACCAGCTCGACGGCACCGGCGCGCTGCGCGACCGCGCGCTCGAGCAGTGGCCCCAGCTGGCGGCACGGGCCGCACCACTCGGCCCAGAAGTCGACGACGACCGGCACCGTCCGGCTGCGTTCGATGACTGCTTGGGCGAAGGTGGCTTCGGTCACATCCACGGCACTCATGGTAGCCGTGGGCGATCGGCTAGAAATCGAACGGTGACCGACGAGCTCGTGATCGAACGCGACGGCGTCAGGCTCGCCGTCGAGGACACAGGCGAGCGGCCGGGGGACAGGCCCCCGGTGGTGCTGCTGCACGGCCTCACTGCGACGCGCCGCTACGTCGTGATGGGGTCACGCCTCCTGGAGCGGGCCGGCCACCGCGTGATCGCCTACGACGCGCGCGGCCACGGCCGCTCCTGGCCGGCTCCCGATCCGGCCGCGTATGGATACGAGAAGCTGGTGAGCGACCTGGAGGCGGTGCTCGACGGGCTGGGGATCGAGCGGGCGGTGCTCGCAGGCGCCTCGATGGGCGCCCATACATTGCTGTCGTTCGCGCTGCGCAAGGGCGAACGGATCGCGGGCCTGGTTGTCATAACGCCGGCGTACGCGGGAAGCTCGAACCTGGGGGACCGCGACTTCGACCGCTGGGACGCGCTCGCAGCCGGCCTGCGGGCCCGCGGCGTGGACGGCTTCCTCGAGGCGTACGGCACGCCGCGCGTGCCGCCGGCGCTGCGCGACACGGTGCTGAAGGTGATTCGTCAGCGGCTGGCGCTGCACGAGCATCCGGAGGCGGTCGCGGACGCGCTCCAGACGGTGCCGCGGTCGCGGCCGTTCGGAGAGGTGGCGGAGCTCGGGGCGATCGAAGTCCCGGTGGCGGTGGTCGCCTCGAACGACGTGGCCGACCCCGAGCATCCGCGGGCGGTCGGCGAGGCGTACGCGGCGGCGATCCCGGGTGCGCGACTCGTCACCGACCCGGAGGATCGAGGAACCGCGGGTGGCGGGAGCATCTCGCCGATCGCGTGGCAGGGGAGCCGGCTGTCCCACGTGATCGCCGAGGTGGCGCAGGCGGGCAGGCATCGAGCGTGATCGCCGAGGTGGTGCACGCGGCTATCCGAGGGTGATCAGCTGAGTTGGCGAGCTCGCGGGCGCCAGCCACGGGTTGCCGCTGAAGCGGACGACCACCCGCAGCTGGACGGTCCTGCCGGCGGGTCCGCGACCCGGCACGTGCCGGATCCTGACGCCGCCGGAGAACGTGCACGTCGGGGTGAGGGGAACGGTCGCGTGCGCTACGGTCGTGCGACCTTCGGTGAACCTGATCAGCGCCACGCCGGTGCAGACGACCGACGGCGGGTTGGTCGAGGGATTCACCACGTGGCCGAGCGTCCTGAACACGAACGGTCCACTGCGGCGGTGACGCGGGCTCGTCGACGCGGCCACCTTGGGCTTCGGACGCGGGAACGGGAACGTCTCGAACGTGGCGTCCTGCCCGGTGGCGGCAGCGACCGTCCCGTGGGTCGCCACCAGCTGGTAGTGGAAGGTGATGCCCGGCTCGAGTGCTAGCAACTGAGCGGTGACGTTGACCGGCGCGGCACCCGGCGGGAGCTCGGCCGGCGTGG
Organism: Solirubrobacterales bacterium; assembly: GCA_027315255.1. Classification (GTDB taxonomy): domain Bacteria; phylum Actinomycetota; class Thermoleophilia; order Solirubrobacterales; family Solirubrobacteraceae; genus Palsa-465. The sequence goes on from DAHUYL010000137.1 coordinate 22,840, forward strand.
TCTGGAATCCGTACGCGGCTGAGGGCCCGTACCTGAAGTAGTACGTGGTCGGCGCACTCTCCGGGACGATCGAGCCGGTCAGCGTGGCCGAGTTCGTGTTGATCCCCTGGGCCGGGCCGGTGGTCGCCTGCGGCGGCAGGCTGCCGGTCGTGCGGAACGTCTTGATCGCGCCGGTCGCCGTCCCGGCGGCGTTCGTCGCCTCGATCCGGTAGTAGTACGTCGTGCCCGGCGTCAGCCCGCCGATCGCCGACTTCACCGCGATCGCCTTCCCGCCGGCTCCGGCGCTTGCGGTCGGACCCTGGGCGCCGAGCGTCGCGACGGTGCCGTACTGGAACGCATACGTCGTCGGGGCTCCATTCGGGATCACCGTCCCGGTCAGCACGACGCTCGTATCGGCCACCGCGCCGGCTCCGGTGGTGATCACCGTCGGCGAGGCCGCCGCCAGTGCTAGACCGGTGGCCGTCAGGCCTGAGGCGGTCGACAAGCTACCCGCGGCGACGAGCAACAGCATTCGCTTGCGCATCGCGTCTCCTTCCTCACAAGCAGTTCTGAGCTGTTGATACCCCGGCGCCGGGCGAAGTAGCGGCGCCCGGCGATCGCTAATGAGAGTCGAATACGATCGCCGGCGGTGAGCGCCGAGGCGGTCGATCCGAGCGGGGTCGTCCGCGGAGAGGACGGCGTCCACCGCTGCTGGTGGGCCGACTCGACCTCTGACTACCGCGCGTACCACGATCGCGAGTGGGGCGTTCCGGTCGGCGACGACGTCCGCCTGTTCGAGAAGCTGACGCTGGAGGGCTTCCAGGCGGGCCTGTCCTGGCTGACGATCCTGCGAAAGCGAGAGGCGTTCCGCGCCGCGTTCGCCGGCTTCCGGTTCGAGCAGGTCGCGCGGTTCGACGAACGCGACGTCGCACGGCTGCTCGCCGACGCCTCGATCGTCCGCCACCGCGGCAAGATCGAAGCCGCGATCAACAACGCGCGCTGCGCGGTCGAGCTGGCCGAGGCCGAGGGCTCGATTGCTGCGTACGTGTGGCGATTCGAGCCGGCCGCGCGGCCGGTGGCGCTCGATCGCGCGGCGCTGCTCGAGCGGTCGCAGTCGCCCGAGTCGCGCGCGCTCGCTCGCGATCTCAAGCGACGCGGCTGGCGGTTCGTCGGCCCGACCACCGTCTACGCGTTCATGCAGGCGATGGGCCTCGTCGACGATCACCTCGCGGGCTGCGACGCGCGAGCGAGCGTGGAGGCTGCGCGCGAGCGCTTCGTCCGGCCCTGAACGACGCTGGTGCCGAGCACTCCCTACGCTCGATAATCGATGTTATGACGACAAGGATGGTCGTGCGAGCGTGTGACTTTCCGTACCGTCAAGTCGTATGCTAACTTGCCGGTATGGAAAATCGGTCTTCTGGTTCGGTCCCTCCGAGCCTGGCTCGCGAGCAGCTTCGGGCCGCCCGCGAAGCGCAGGAGTCATCCGTTCGGCGTTCGATGCTCCCGGCGGGGTTCATCCTCGCGCTGAGCGTTTTTTGCGGAGCTCAGACGATCGCGCCTGCCTACAAGGGACCGGGTGACGTGGTGAGCCTCGTCGCGGCCGTGTGGTTCCTTGTCGAGCTGTCGAGGCTGTCCGCTCGTAACCAGTGGCGTCCGTTGCGTTCGTTGCCGAAGCCGAGGTGGGGCGTCATTGGCGTGACGCTGATCTGTGCCGCGCTGCTTGCTGGGGTGCTCGGGCCGCACCTGCTCGCCAGCCGCAGCAATTCGCCGATTGCGAGCTGGGGCCTTGGTGCAGCCGTGACTGTGTTAGTCGCGGGCTGCCTGTTCGCTGCGAACGCTTCGTACCGGCGTCGTGCACATCGCGGGTGGTAACGGTGAGCGAAGCGGCGTTCGACGAGCTGATCCACGCGCCGTTGCGTCTGCGGATCTGCGCGATGCTCTCGCCGGTGCGGCGGTTGGCGTTCTCCGAGATACGGGACAGCCTGGGAGTCTCGGATTCGGTGTTGAGCAAGCACCTGTCCGCACTCGCCGAGGTCGGGTATGTGGAGGTTTGCCGGGTGCGCGCGGATTCGCGCTCTCGGCGGCAGGTCGCGCTCACCAAGCCGGGGCGGACTGCCTTGCGCGGGCACCTGGCAGCCCTGCGAGCGATCGCCGCCGCGGCCGAACCGGCGATGGCCGAGGAGCCGTCCGGTACCCGTGCCCCGCAGCTCCGCCAGGCCCGTCGAGAGGTCGCCCTCGATCCTCGGATCGCGTAGGTAGCGAGTGCTACGGGGTCTTGTCGGGTCGATCGACTCGGGCGAGATCCTGGACGTCCGAGACCTGTCAGTCGTCCATGGAGCGAGGAAGGCTGTGGACGGAGTCAGCTTCCGTGTCGCGCGCGGCGAGGTCTTTGGTCTTCTCGGCCGCAACGGAGCCGGCAAGTCGAGCACGCTCAGCGCGATCGAGGGGCTGATCGCACCTCGCTCGGGGGAGGTGCTCCTCGATGGGATCGACGTCCGCCGCCACCCTGTGCATGCGAAGGCCAGGCTGGGAGTGCAACTGCAGGCGACCAGCTTTCAGCCACAGCTGACGATCACCCAGATCGTGAGGCTCTACGCGGCGCTCTATGGAGTCCGCATGGCCGGCCGAGAAGTCGCCGAGGGGCTGCACGGGATCGGACTTGGCGGCGAGGCGGGCAAGGCGTTCAAGCAGCTCTCCGGCGGACAGCAGCAACGCCTCTCCCTCTACATCGCGACGGTCCACCAACCGGCTCTGCTGCTGCTCGACGAGCCCACGGTCGGCCTTGATCCTCAGTCGCGACGTCAACTCTGGGCCCGGATCGAGGACGTCCGAGAGCGCGGCGGCAGCATTCTCCTGACCACGCACTCGATGGAGGAGGCCGAGGCGCTCTGCGACCGGGTGGCGATCATCGACCGTGGCGCGCTGCTGACGTGCGAGACCCCCAGGAACCTGATCGAGATGCACAAGCACGACCCCGAGGTTCGCAAGCTCGCCCACGGTCAGGTCACGCTGGAGGACGTGTTCGTCGGTCTCACCGGGAGCCAGATCCGTGAATAGCCGCTCGCCCGGTTCCCGGCCGTCGCTGTGGCTTGCGTTCAGCGCGCTGCTGCGCGCCGACCTCGCCGTGCTCATCAAGAACCGGCGTGCGCTGCTGCTCAGCATCCTCCTGCCAATCATCGTTCTAGCTCTCGGCAGCTCCAGCCGCGAATCGCACCACATCGGGGGGCCCCTGTCCGTCATCGGGCTGGCGATCGCGCTCGGACTCATCTCAACCTCGATCCTCGGCTATGCCCTCACGATCGCAAGCGACCGGGAACAGGGCGTCTTCCAACGCCTTCGCGTCACGCCCACTCCGGTCTGGGCGATCATGACCAGCCGCCTCACAACGCAGGCCCTCGCGAACGTCCTGCTCGCGCTGGCCGTCGTGATCGTCGGCAGCGTGATCCACCACCTCTCCATCACCCCCGGCGAGTATGCGCTCGTGCTCCTGGTCTCGGTCCTCGCCGGCGCTGTCTTTCTCAGCATCGGCCAGGCGCTCGTCGGCCTGATGAAATCAGCCGACAGCGTCAACGCCGCAGCTCGCGCGGTGGTCGTCGGCCTCATCCTGCTCGCAGCCTTCGGGCAGAGAGGGTCGCTCGGCACCACCGGGGGATCGATCACCCGCTGGTCCCCCGTCGGCGCGGTCATGACACTCTTCGCCGCCGTCCTCAACACCCCTGCGTGGGACACGCGCGACTCACTCAGCCTGCTGGCATGCGCCGGATACATGCTCGTGTTCGCCGCGATCGGGATCAAGTGGTTTCGATGGGACGCACGATGACCAGCTCCCGGGCAATGTCGTTGCACGTGAGCCGAGCGCAGGCTGAACAGCTCGCTCAACGACATCACAGGCGCGCCGCGACGCCGGGCTCAGTCGACCAGCCCGGCGACGCTCGCGTGCGCCTGGGCGCGAAGGCGATCCGTGACGAGGACCGCCTCCGACACAGCGAACGCCAGGGCCCACGACCAGACGCGGCCGGCACACAGGCCGGCCGCGGCCGCCACGAGCTCGCAGCGCTCGCGGACGCCCTCGCCGGGACGATGCGCGAGCGCCCAGAACGCCGCGTCGAGGCACGGGTCGCCGATGCACGGCCGCGGGTCGATCGCCCGCCAGCGACCGCCTGCCTCCACCAGCAGGTTCTTGTCGATGAAGTCGCCGTGCAGCAGCCGCCGCGCGGGCGTGCCGCGGTCGAGCTCGAGCGCCGACGCGTGCGCCGCCTCGATCGCCGCGTGATCGACCATGCCGCCGGCAAAGGTCCCGCTGTCGAGGAGCCCGTGGGCACGCCGGAAGCGCCAGCCGAGCTCCACCGCCGCCGGCGGGATCTCGGCCGGAGCCGCGGCCGGATCGAGGTGCAGCGCCGACAGCAGCGCCGCGGCCGCCGCTGCATCCGAACGCTCCGGGCCGGGCGAGACGGCCGTCCCGGGGCGGATCGCCTCGAGCACGAGCACGCGCCCCTCGTCGCCGGACCACAGCAACCGGCACGCGCCCCTCCCGCCCCACGCGGCCAGCGCCGCCGCCTCGGCCCGCGCGCTCGCCGCGCGCGGATCGGACAGCTTCAGCACGACCGGCGCGCCGCCCGCCACCGGCTCGCACAGCAGCGCCGCCGACAGCACCCCGCCCGGCAGCGACCGCGCCCCGCGCACGCCGAGCGTCCGCTGCCAGCGCGCGGCCAGCTCCGGCAGCGCGGCCAGGAAGCGCAGCGCGTCGTCGCCGTCGAGCCGCTCGCGGATGCTGATCGCAGCCGGCGAGATGCCGAGCGCGGCGAGCGCCGCCAGATCGAGCTCCAAACGGTCGGCGGGCATCGCCGCAGAAGTCCATCACCTCGCCCGTTCGCGCGGCGGGCCGGCGACTACACTTCTGGCGCGATGGCCAAGCAGCAGCGCGTCCTGCGGATCGAGCAGAAGAATCAGCTGGCCGCGATCCAGCAGCTCGAGTCCCGGTCCGACGAAGAGCTCGAAGGCGAGACCCGGTTCCGCGCCGCGGCCCAGGCGATTCTCGGCGCGCGGGCCGCGGAGAGGTTCGACGCGAAGGCTGCGCGCGCCCATTTCCAGAAGGCACTCGTCGCCGCCCGCCCGCAGGAGCGGCTGCAGATCAAGCGGATGGCGGACGTGTCGCTGGCGGCCGCCGAGCGCCGCGCCGGCGACCTCAAGACGGCGACCGAGAAGCTCGGCGTCGAGGGACCGACGGGCCGCCAGCTGTTCTGGCTGAGGGTGGTGGGAGTGCTGGCGCCGCCGTCGAGCGCCGGCGCGCTCGCGCGGACGCGCGGGATCGTGCTCGTGATCGCGCTGATCGTCGCAGTGCTGGCGGCGGCGTTCGGGATCGTCAGCCTGATCTCGCTCCCGATCGGGGTATCGCTCGACCTGCGCATCTTCTGGAGCCTCGCGCTGATGATCGTCGTCGCGGTCGGGCTGTTCTTCTTCGGGCGCCGAAAGCAGAAGGCGGCGGAGGCCAAGCGCGCCGAGGCGATCGCGGCACGTGCACCCGCCGGCCGGGCGGCCGGACGCGCGCGCCGCTGACCGTCCCGTGTGCGGACGCTATTCGCTGGCGGTCCCCGATCCGGGGCGGCTGCGGTCGCGCTTTGCGCTCGGAGAGTCGGTCGAGATCCGCCGGCGGTACAACGTCGCGCCCGGGGACGCGGTGCTCGCCGTCACCACCGACCGGGACGGGCGGCCGCGTGGCGAGCTGCTGCGGTGGGGGCTGGTGCCGCCGTGGTCGAGCGCGCCGGGCGCCGCCGGCAAGCTGATCAATGCGCGGGGCGAGACGGTGGCGGAGCGGCCCGCGTTCCGCGGCGCGTTCGAGCGGTTCAGGTGCCTGATCATCGCCGACGGGTTCTACGAGTGGCGGCGCCGCTCAGAGCACGAGACCACGAAGGCCAAGCAGGCGTTTCACATCACCAGGACCGGCGGCGAGCCGTTCGCGTTCGCCGGCCTGTGGTCGGTGTGGCACCGCGGCGCGCCCGACGAGATCCGCTCGTGCGCGATCGTGACCGCCGCCGCCAACGAAGCCGTGGCAGCGCTGCACGATCGCATGCCGGTGATCCTCGAGGCGGGCGACGAGGCGGACTGGCTCGACCGCGCCACGCCGGCCGAGCACCTCCGAGCGCTGCTGCGCGGGCTCCCGGCGGCGCAGACGTCGCTGCGTGCCGTCAGCGCCGCGGTCAACGACGCGCGCTACGACGGTCCCGGGTGCCTGGCCGGCGCCGACGCCGACACCGGCGGCGCCGGTGACGAAGCTCATCGCACGCAGTCCACGCTGTTCTAAGGCGAGCAGCGCGCGCCGGCCGTGATAATCCGGCGCGGTGCCCCTCTCCCCCCTGCTCGGCGGCTACGACCACGTACTGCTCGACCTCGACGGCTGCGTCTGGGTCGGTGACGCGGCCACACCGCGCGCGCCCGAGGCGATCGCGGCGATCCGCGCGGCGGGCAAGACGCTCGCGTTCGTCACCAACGACGGTCGCCGGACGCCCGAGGAGTACGTCCGCAAGCTCTGGTCGATGGGCTGTACAGCCGCCGTCGAGGAGATCGTGACGGTCGGCTCGGCCGTCCAGCACGTGCTGTCGGAGATCGAGCCCGGGGCGGGCGCATACGTGATCGGCGCGCCCGCGGTCGTCCGCCACGTCGCCGACGCCGGGCACCGGGTCCTCAACCGGACGCCACGCGCGGAGAGCGCCGACATCGTCGTCGTGGTGGGCCACGATGCGTTCGACTACGACGAGCTGACGGTCGCGATGCGCGCCGTGCTCGCCGGCGCGCAGATCGTCTGCGGCGGTCGCGACGCGACGTTCCCGACCGACGACGGGATCAGGCCGGGCACCGGCGCGATCGTCGCGGCGCTCGAATACGCGACCGGCGCGCGCGCCCGCAGCGTCGGCAAACCGGAGCCGCAGATGTTCAAGACCGCGCTCGACCGGCTCGGCGCCGCCCGAGCAGATCACCGCGCTGGGCGCGCACTCGTCGTCGGCGACCGGCTCGACGCGGACCTCGGCGGTGCCGCCGCCGCCGGGCTCGATGCGGCGATCGTCCTGTCCGGCGTGACCACCGCGTCCCAGGCGCAGGCGGCCGAAGACCCCGCCCCGGTCGCGATCGCGGCCGACCTGGCTACGCTCGTGCTGGGCCCCTGATGCTTTCGCTGATCGTCAACCCAGGCTCGGGCGGCGGTCGCGCCGGGCGGGCGCTCGCCGCCGTGTCCTCGGCGCTGCGCGACCGCGGGCTCGAGCACCGGGTCGCGACCACCCGCAGCCTCGACCATGCCCGTGAGCTGGCGCTGACGGCGGCGGCGGCGGGCGAGACGGCGGTCGCGCTCGGCGGGGACGGGCTGGTTGGGGCCGTCGCGGGCGCGCTGCGCGACACCGCGGGCGTGCTGGGGGTGCTCCCCGGCGGGCGCGGAAACGACCTCGCGCGGGTGCTCGGGATCCCGCTGCACCCGGTCGCCGCGTGCGAGGTGCTGCGCTCGGGGACGGTGCGGCGGCTCGACCTGGGCGTGGCCGGCGGCGCGACGTTCGTCGGCATCGCCAGCTGCGGGTTCGACTCGGAGGCCAACCGCTTCGCCAACGAGGCGCGCTGGATCCGCGGCCGGCTCGTCTACACCTATGGGGGACTGCGCGCGCTGGCGGGCTGGTGGCCCGCCAGCTTCGAGTTGCGGCTGGACGGCGCGACGCGCACGGTGACCGGCTACACGGTCGCAATCGCCAACTCGGCGTGCTACGGCGGCGGGATGCGGCTCGCGCCGGATGCCGCGCTCGACGACGGGCTTCTGGACGTCGTCACGATCGCCGAGCTGCCGAAGCTGGAGTTCCTGCGCGCGCTGCCGAAGGTGTTCGCCGGGGCGCACGTCGGGCTGCCGCAGGTCGAGATCCATCGCGCGCGTGAGGTCGAGGTCAGCGCCGACCGGCCGTTTGCCATGTATGCCGACGGCGATCCGGTCGCTTCGCTGCCGGTCACGGTCAGGGTGCTCCCGGCCGCGGTGAGCGTGCTGGCGCCCGCACGGGACGGGGGCGGCGGGCCCGGCGGGTCCAGCGGGTGACAGCGCTCGACGCGAAGATCGTCGCAGCGCGGACGGTCGGAACGCTCGTACGCCGCGCGGGGCGGGGCGGCGGCACGAGCCTGCCCGGCAAGCTGCTGATCGCGCTCGAGCCGCGAGCGATCGGCGAGCTGGCGGCGCGGCTTCCGGATGGATGCGCGGTGATCTCGGCGACCAACGGGAAGACCACGACGGCGGCGATGGTCGCGTCGATCCTCGCGCGCTCCGGGCACCGGCTCGTGCACAACCGCGCCGGCGCGAACATGGCCGGCGGGATCGCCTCGACGCTGCTCGCCTCCGCGCGTCGCGGCGGCCGGATCGACGGCGACCTCGGGCTGTTCGAGGTCGACGAGTTCTGGCTCGCTCGCGTCATCGACGAGCTCCACCCGCGGGCGGTCCTGCTCTCGAACCTGTTCCGCGACCAGCTCGACCGCTACGGCGAGCTCGAGACGATCGCCGACCGCTGGGCCGGCGTGGCCGCGGCGCTCCCGGCCGCGAGCCGCCTCGTCCTCTGCGCCGACGACCCGCTGATCGCCGATCTCGGCCGCTCGGCCGCAGCGGAGGTGAGCTACTTCGGGGTCGAGGACCCGGCGGTCGCGTTGCCGGCGATGCAGCACGCCGCCGACTCGAAGCACTGCCGGCGGTGCGGAGCGGCGTACCGCTACGAGTCGATCTACGTCGGCCACCTCGGTTCCTACCACTGCCCGAGCTGCGGCCAGCGGCGCCCCGAGCCGTCGATCCGCGCCGAGGCCGTGGTGCTGGAGGGGGTGGCCTCGGCGACGTTCACGCTGGTCATGCCCGCGGGATCGCGGCGGGTGCGGCTGCCGCTGCCAGGGCTCTATAACGTCTACAACGCCCTCGGCGCCGCGGCGCTCGGACTCGCGCTCGGCGCGCGGCTCGATGCGATCGCCGCCGGACTCGAGGCGGTCAGCGCCGCGTTCGGCCGTGCCGAACGGATCATGGTTGGCGATGTGGAGCTGTCGATCCTCTTGATCAAGAACCCCGCCGGTGCCAACGAGATCCTCCGGACGCTCGCGCTCGAGCCGGGTTCGCTCGATCTGCTGGCGCTGCTCAACGACCGCACCGCCGACGGGCGGGACGTCTCCTGGGTGTGGGACGCCGACTTCGAGCTGGTCGCGAGCAAGGTCTCGAGCGCCGTCTGCTCCGGGACGCGGGCCGCGGAGCTGGCGCTGCGGCTGAAGTACGCGGGCGTGCCGGTGCGGCGGCTGCGGGTGGTGCCCGAGCCGGCGCAGGCGCTCGACGCGGCGCTCGCCGGCACAGCGGGCGGACGGCTGTTCGCGTTGCCGACCTACACGGCGCTGCTCGCGCTGCGCGAGGAACTGGCCGAGCGGGGACATGCGCCCGGCTGGTGGGCACCATGACGAGCGTTATCTGGCACGACCTCGAGTGCGGCGGCTACCACGAGGACATCGCGCTGTGGCTCGCGCTGGCGGGCGAGCGCGGCGATCCGGTGCTGGACGTCGGCGCCGGCACCGGCCGCGTGACGCTCGCGCTCGCCCGGGCGGGCCATCGGGTTGTAGCTCTCGACAGCGACCCCGAGCTGCTGGGTGAGCTCGCGCGGCGGGCGCCGGGGCTCGCGGTCGAGACAGTCGTCGACGACGCCCGCTCGTTCGCGCTCGCCGGCCGCCGGTTCCCGCTCGTGCTGGTCCCGATGCAGACGGTGCAGCTGCTCGGCGGGACCGCGGGCCGGGCCGCGTTCCTGCGTCGCGCTCGCGCGCACCTCGCCGCCGGCGGGGTGGTCGCGGTCGCGATCGCCGAGCAGTTCGAGGAGTTCGAGGTGCAGGACGGCGAACCGGGGCCGCTGCCGGACATGGGCGAGCGCGACGGCGTCGTGTACGCCAGCCTGCCGACCGCGGTGCGCCGCAATGGGGCGACGTTCGTGCTCGCGCGTCGGCGCGAGACCGTCGATCCGGCAGGACGGCGAACGGTCAGCGAGGACCGGATCGCGCTCGACATCGTGACCGTGCGGATGCTCGAGCGCGAGGCTCGCACGGCCGGGCTGCGACGGCTGGGAGTCCGCCGGATCGCGCCGACGGACGCCCACGTCGGCAGCGAAGTGGTGATGTTCGGTGCATGAGTCGACGGCCACGCTGCGGGTCTGCGCGCTGTACCCGGATCTGATGAACATCTATGCCGACCGCGGCAACCTGCTGATGCTCGAACGCCGCTGCCGCTGGCGCGGTCTCGGCTTCGCGCTCGACGGCGCGGGGCTCGGCGACGCGCTCGATCCCGGCGGCGCCGACCTCTACTACGTCGGCGGCGGTCAGGACCGCGACCAGGAGCTGTGCGCCGGCGACCTCGTGGAGCACAAGCGCGAGGCGCTCCACGCCGCCGCCGCTCGCGGGGCGGTCGTGCTCGCGGTCTGCGGCGGCTTCCAGCTGCTCGGCCACAGCTACGCGCTCGGCGGACGGACGCTGCCGGGCGCCGGGCTCGTCGACCTGCGCACGGTCCGCGCCGACGGCCCGCGGCTGATCGGCAACGTCGCGATCGAGCTCGCGATCGAGAGCCGTTTCGACGGCGTCGCGAACCGCGTGCTGGCGGGATTCGAGAACCACGGCGGCAGGACCCACCTGGGGCCCGGGGTGAAGCCACTGGGCCGGGTGCTGCGCGGCCACGGCAACAACGGCGCGGACGGGCTCGAAGGGGTGCGCGCCGGCAACGTGATCGGCACCTACCTGCACGGTCCGCTGCTGCCGAAGAACGCCTGGTTCGCCGACTGGCTGATCGCCACCGCGCTGCGGCTGGAGCGCCCGCTCGCTCCCCTCGACGACGCGCTCGAGGACCTCGCCCACGCCGACGCACGGAAGGCGGCCGGTCTGTGATCGAGCACGTCAGGCGTGGGCGGTCGACGCGGTCCCTGGCCGCGCTGCTGTCTGCGACCCTGCTCGCAGGCGGCGGGCTCGCGGGCTGCGGGCTGAGCGGCTCGCTCTCCCCCAGCACGCAGCGGGACAGCGCGATCGTCGGGAGCACCGTGACGGGCAGCTTCACGGGCCAGACCGGATCCGGGCCGACCGCGACGGCCACGACCGCGCCGAGCACGACCGGCGTGACCGGACCGGTCGGCACGAGTGGATCGACCGGGGCGACCGGCACGACCGGATCGACCAGCCCGCCGGGGGCGCTCAGCACGCCCACGACGACGCCGACTGCGACCTCGACGACGCCCCCCGGCGCCCCCACCGTCCCGACGGCGACGACCGGCGGCTGCGGATCGCTGACGACCACGACCGGTGGCGCGAGCCTGCTCTGCCCGACGCCGACGACCACCACCGTCCTGCCGGGAACCGGGCTGCCGACGATCGCGATCGGCGATCAGAACACGCCGGAGCAGTTCGTGCTCGGCGAGCTCTACCGGATCGCGCTCGACGACTACGGCTACTCCACGACGCTCGCTCAGAACATCGGCACGCCGACGACCCCGGTGCAGGCGCTGGAGCAGGGCACGCTCGACCTCTACCCGGCGTACATCAACCAATGGGACACGAGCGTCGCCGGGATCGGCCGCGGCTTCCGGTCGCTCCGGGCTGCGTATGGGGCCGGCCAGCACTACGCCGCTCAGCACCACCTCGAGCTGCTGGCGCCGACACGCTTCTACAACACGGATGCGATCGCGGTGCCGACGACGTTCGCCCGGGCCCACCGCCTGCGCTCGCTGGTCGACCTCGCGGCGATGGTCGATCCCGTCAGCCTCGGCACGCCGCTCGAGTACTCTCAGCCCGGCGGACTGCTGTCGACGCTCGAGCAGAGCTACGGGCTGGTGCCGGGGTCGACTCCCCAGATCGACATCGGCTCCCAGTACAGCGAGCTCTGGTCGGGCGCGATGCAGGCCGCATTCGTGCAGACGACCGACTGGCAGCTGTCCTGGCCCGAGTACACGGTGCTGCGCGACCCGATGCACGTGTTCGGCGTCGGCAACGTGGTTCCGGTCACGACCGAGCAGGTGGTCGCTGCCGAGGGACCGACGTTCACGCAGCTGATCGACTGGATCGACTCGAAGCTGACGATGAAGGCGATCCGCCGGCTCAACTATCTGGTCGTCGAGCGCAACGAGCAGCCGAGCGACGTCGCGACGGCCTTCCTCGCGCGAAACGGCCTCGTGCCGCTCGGCCAGTGAGCCGCCGGCTCACGACCCGCTCGACCCGAACCCGCCTGTGTCGCGCGCCGAGCCGCCGAGCGACTCGACCTCGGTCACCACCGGCGCCCACACGTCGACGAGCACGAGCTGGGCGATCCTGTCGCCGGCTGCGAGCTCGCAGCGCTGCATGCGGTCGGTGTTGAGCAGCAGCACGACGAGCTCGCCGCGGTAGCCGGCGTCGATCAAACCGGGGGCGTTGACGAGCGCGAGCCCGTGGCGCGCCGCCAGGCCCGAGCGTGGCAGCACGAGGCCGGCGCGGCCGTGAGGGATCTCGATCGCGATCCCGGTGCGAACCGGCGCCCGGGCACCGGGCTCCAGCACGACCGCCTCGAGCGCGTACAGATCGAGCCCGGCGTCACCCGGGTACGCTCGCGTGGGCAGTCGCGCCCGCGGGTCGAGCCGCAGCACCGGCAGGGCCGGCTCGGTGCTCACCCCGCCTGCGGGGTCAGCGCGAAGCGCGCGTAGCGGGCCGCGACCGCCGCGGGCAGGCGGACCGACACGCGTACGCCGTCGGCCGTCTCCTCGCGGGTGAGGTCGCCGGCCAGTTCATGCAGCTCGGCGAGCCGCGCCCCTTCCGAGTACGGGATCAGCAGCTCCACGTCGAGCAGCGAGCGGGCGAATTCGTCCTCGATCCGCTCGCACAGCTCCTCGAGC
>DAHUYL010000164.1 GCA_027315255.1 Solirubrobacterales bacterium
CCGTTCACGCTGGCGGCTTACCGACGCCCTGGAGACGCTCCGCGACATGATCACCCGCCTCGTCCCGGCGCTCCTGCCCAGGGTGAGTTGATCCCGGTCGGTGCCGCCAACGTTAGCCCGGTATCGGCTCCCGGCGTGCCTTCTGGCGCGGGCGCGACATCGCGGCTTCTGCAACCGGGACTGGCGCCTCGGAAGCAGAACTCACGGTTGAGTACCTGACGCGGGGCGCCGGAGTGGGGCGCCGGAGCGGGACGCCCGCTACCACGGAGCGGCGACGGCGACCGCGAACGCGGTCGCGTAGTCACCTGCTGCGCTTGCTGTCGCCAACTCGGACTCCACGTCCGTGGCGTAGGCGGTGAAAGCAGGCATCGTCTGCTTGTGCAAGGCGACGATGTGCTCGGTACCGGCCTTCTGCATCAGCCAGACGAGATGAAGCAGCGTCGCAAACGCGCCGCGCGCATCCGCCAGCGGGCCTGTGATCGCCAGCGATCGCCGCCGGCTTTTCGGCGAGCCGAACCGCAGCGTCGCGGTCCCTCCATAGGGATCGGGGCCGGCGAACATCAGCGCCCCGATGTTGGCTTGGATCGCGGCGCCGTGGCACATCCCGCACGGCTCGAGCTTCGTCAGCAGCCGGTGATCCTCCCAGTGCCGCTGGCTGGAGAGCTGCTCAAGCGCGTTGATCTCGGCATGCGCGATGTGCGAGCCTGCGAGCTGCCCCGGCGGGCCGCTTGCCTCGTAGCGCCGCCCGCGTCCAGCAGCAACGATCGACCCGCCGGCCGAGACCACGACTGCCCCGACCGGGGTCGTCCCGGCACGAAACGACTCCCACGCCAACCCTAGCGCGTTGTCCCAGGCCGCCACGAACACCCCATCACCACGTGACAGCGCGCCTTGATCGCCGACATTGGGTGCCAGCTCTGCCATTGCGCAAGCATGACGACCACGTTTGACGTCGGCAACGACCCAGTGGTGCGTCAGCAGCCCACTCGGGTTGAGCACACGCCCGCTTCATCGCCTGAGGAGGCGCGAGAGGCATCGGCTGGCGGCCGATCCAGATCGGAGAAGCCCGCCCGGCTTCGGTCATCAAGATCTGGAGGGGCGGACGAGCAAGCGATCGCGGCCCGCCGATTCGTCCGGGACCACGAACCCTGCCTGCTGATAGAAGCTCATCGACCGCTCGCTCGGCGAAAGCACGAGCCGCACGTAACCGCGATCCTCAGCGACCTCGATGATCGCCGCAAGCAACGCCGAGCCGATACCCCGACCGCGAAACTCCCCGCGAACGAACATGTTGCCGAGGTAGCCCCAACGGACGTCAGGATGGCCAGGTCGTGGCATCCGTCGGTACTCGAGCAACGAGGCCATCCCGACCGCTTCGGCCCCGACCCACGCCAGCCACGTCGTCCGGCGATCGCCCTCGCCGCGTATCCACCCGGCCATGCGTTCCTCGAACTGAGGATCCTCATGAAGACTCGTCCCGAGCGACCGCAGCCAGGCGATTACAGCGATCTCGGCATCACCTGGTGTGAGGCGTACGCATCCCAGCTTTCGCCGAAGGCGTGGACGCACTACCGACAGCTCCTGAGCAAGCACATCCTGCCGTCGCTTGGTTCGCTGGAGCTTCGGGCGATCAGGCCAGAGACGATCGCGCGCTGGCAGGCGGACCGGCTCGCCGCGGGCCACGGCCGCGTCTCGGTCCGCTATGCACTCACCCTGCTCGGAGCGATCCTCCAGCGCGCGTTCGAGAACGGCCAGATCCAGTCGAACCCTGCGCGAGCGGTGCGCAAGGCGTCGTTGCCGCGCCGCACCGAGGTCCGTCCGCTGGCGCCGGCGACGATCGAACGGATGCGCGCGGCGAGCTCCGCGCGCGACGCCACGCTGATCAGCGTCCTGGCGTACGCCGGGCTCAGGCCCGGTGAGGCGCTGGCGCTCCAGTGGCGCGATGTGCGCGAGCAGACGATCCTGGTCGAGCGCGCGATCTCGCTCGGCGAGGAGAAGGACACCAAGACGGCCGCTCACCCGACGGTGCGCGTCCTACAGCCGCTCGCCGCAGACCTCCGCGTATGGCGGCTGAGAAGCGGCCGGCCCTCCGAGAGCTCGCTGATCTTCCCGTCAGCGACCGAGGCGCTCTGGACGCTCGCGGCATACCAGTCGTGGCGCAGGCGGGCCTTCAAGCGCGCGATCGAGGCGGCCGGACTGGAACACGGCCGGCCCTACGACCTCCGGCATTCATTCGCCTCGCTGCTGCTCCACGAGGGGCGCTCGGTGATCTAGGTCGCGCGCCAGCTCGGCGACGACGCGCGGCTCACCCTCAGCACTTATGGCCACGTGATGGACGAGTCTGAGGACACGCCACGGGTCGACGCGCAGACGGCGATCGCCGACGCAAGAGCGGCGTTGGCCGCGGCCGCATCCTCGAGCTGACGCAGCCGGGCAAGCCGGGGCCCGGCCTCGCCCCGCCCCAAGTCACGAGCGCCGAGGGGGCACCACGGGGGCACCAGTTTGTCTCGCCCCGTCCTTTCGTGTCCTCCCGTAGCCAACAGAAATGGCGTATTTGCAGGGAGTTACGAGACACCACGAGACACGAGTGGACAATCCGATCTGCTTTGCAAGCAGGAGGTCGCCGGTTCGATCCCGGCTAGGCGTCCCGCCACACGCGGCGGGCTCGCAGCGCACTAGCGCTCTACAGGCGACCCCGACGGTCGTCGACTCGGACGGAGGCTACGCCAGGCCACCACCCCACGCCCGCCGCCCCGCGACCACGACCCCCTCACCCAGCGCAGACCCAACCCCAGCCCCGACCCGCGCTCCCGCAAGGAGCGCCCCACGAGCGAGGCTCATACCGAACCTCGACAACCAACCAGTCCCCGAAACCGCCCCGAACCAGGTTCACCAGTGGCCGTAGGCGCTGGCGTTGGCCGCGCGCAGCGCGCTGACGTAGAGCGAGCGTTCGTGGGTGGACTCATCGCCGCCGGGTGGCACCGCCAGCAGACCTCGGAGATCGTCCGCTGAGCTGAATCCCTTGCGTCTCATCCAGGTGGCGAGCCCGTCGAGCAATACGCTTGCGTGCTGTGGTCCGTGGCGCAGTAGCGCCGAGGTGCTCATCACGACGTCCGCGCCCGCGAGCAGGCACTTGACGACGTCGGTGGCGTCTTCGACGCCCGTCGTCGCCGCAAGCGAGGCCCCAACCCGGCCGTGCAGCAGCGCAATCCAGGTCCGGGGCAGCAGCCCGTCGCCTGGGGTCGAGAGCACGACGGTGCTGAGCAGAGCGAATGTCTCGGGGTCGACGTCGGGTTGCAGGAAGCGGTTGAACAGGACCAGTCCGTCGGCGCCCGCCTGGTCGAGCCGCAGTGCGATCTCCCCGATCGAGCTGAAGTACGGCGCCAGCTTGACCGCGACAGGCACGCTCACCGCCTGCTTGACGCGCTGAAGCACGTCGATGTGGCGCTGCTCGACATCGCGCCCGCTGACGCGCGTGTCGCCGGGCACGTAGTAGATATTCAGCTCGATCGCGGCGGCGCCGGCGTCCTGCATTGCGCGTGCATAGTCTGTCCACCCCTCCGGGGTGGTGCCGTTGAGGCTCGCGATCACGGGAATCTCGACGGTTGCGGCGGCGCGCTCGATCAGGCTCAGATAGCGCCGCGGGCCGGCGTCCTCGTCGGCCTGCTCGGGGAAGTAGGACAGCGCCTCGGGGAAGCTCTCGGCGGGCCGATCGACGATCCGGGCGTCGAGGGCGGCCTGCTCGCGCAGCTCTTCCTCGAACAGCGAGTGCAGCACGACCGCGCCGACGCCGGCGTCCGCGAGCCGCCTGACTCCGTCGACGGTATGCGACAGCGGTGACGGCGAGGCCACCAGCGGGTTGCGCAGCTGCAGGCCCATGTAGGTGGTCGAGAGGTCCATCAGCGGTCCCTGCGGGCATCGGCGAGGAAGTCGTGCGCGCTTCGGGTGGCCATCTCCTCGTAGGTCTGCCAGCGCTGCTGCACGGTCTGCTGGGCCAGCTCGAGCAGGCGTTCGGCCTCGGCCGGGTCGCTGGCGGCGAGCGAGCGGAATCGCAGCTCCCGTTGGCGGTAGTCGCCGAGCGAGATCCGGGGCCGCGACGAGTCGAGCAGGAACGGATTGCGGTTCGCGGCGCGGGCCATCGGGTTGTAGCGGATCAGCGGCCAGTGGCCGCTGGCGACCGCGCGGTACTGCTGGTCGAGCCCGTCTCGCATCTCGTAGCCGTGCGCGATGCAGTGGCTGTAGGCGATCACCAGCGACGGCCCGTCGTAGGCCTCCGCCTCGCGCAGCGCGGTCAGCGTCTGCTGGGGGTCGGCGCCCATCGCGACCCGCGCCACGTACACGCTCGCGAGCGCGATCGCCTGCAGCGCCAGGTCCTTGGTCGGCATCGTCTTCCCCGCCGCGGCGAACTTCGCGACCGCGCCCAGCGGCGTCGCCTTCGACATCTGCCCGCCGGTGTTGGAGTACACCTCGGTGTCGAGCACCAGCACGTTGACGTCGCGCCCCGAGGCGAGCACATGATCGAGCCCGCCGGAACCGATGTCGTACGCCCAGCCGTCCCCGCCGACGATCCAGACGCTGCGCCTGATCAGGTGATCGATCACGCTGCGCAGGTCGACGACCGCCGGGCTGTCGAGCGCTTCGAGGCGCCGCTCGAGCTCGGCGATCCGCTGGCGCTGCGCCCGCAGCTCGGACTCGTGCAGCTGCGGCGCGTTCAGGATCTCGTCGACGAGCTCGCTGCCGAGAAAGTCGCGGAGCTCGGCCAGCCGCCGGCGGGCGAGCTCGGTCTGGCGGTCGGCCGCGAGCCGCAGGCCGAGACCGAACTCGGCGTTGTCCTCGAACAACGAGTTCGACCATGCCGGCCCGCGCCCGTCGGCGTCGTGCGTCCACGGGGTCGTCGGAAGGTTGCCGCCGTAGATCGACGAGCAGCCGGTCGCGTTGGCGATCACGGTCCGGTCGCCGAACAGCTGCGAGACGAGCTTCAGGTACGGGGTCTCGCCGCAGCCGGCGCAGGCGCCGGAGAACTCGAACAGCGGCTCCAGGAACTGGGCGCCGCGGACGGTACCGAAGTCGACGCGCGCGCGGTCGCCTGCCGGCAGCGCCTCGAAGAACGCGATGTTCGCGCGCTCCCGGGCCAACAGCGGCTCGCGCGCCTCGAGGTTGATCGCCTTGCGCGTCGGGTCCGTAGGGGCCGACACGGGACAGGCCTGCACGCACAGCTCGCAGCCGGTGCAATCCTCGAGGTACACCTGCAGCGTGTAGCGCGTGTCGGGCAGGCCGGGAGCGTTCAGCTCCGCCGAACGGAACCCCGCGGGGGCACCCTGCAGGTGCGACTGCTCGTAATAGCGCGAGCGGATCACGCTGTGCGGGCAGACGAAGCTGCAGTTGCCGCACTGGATGCACAACTCCGCATCCCAGACCGCGACCAGGTCGGAGACGTTGCGCTTCTCATACGCGGTCGTCCCGCTCGGGTAGGTGCCATCGACGGGCAGGGCGCTGACCGGCAGCTCGTCGCCGCGACCGGCCATCATCATCGCGGTCACCTCGCGCACGAACTCCGGGGCGAAGTCGGGCACGACCGCAGCCGGCTCGCGCGTGGCCGTCACCTTTTCGGGCAGCGCCACCCGGTGCAGCGCCGCCAGCGCGCTGTCGACTGCGGCATGGTTGCGCTTCACCACCTCGGCGCCGCGCCGGCCGTACGTCTTGGCGATCGAGGCCTTGATCCGCTCGATCGCCTGCTCGCGCTCGAGCACCCCGGAGATCGCGAAGAAGCAGGTCTGGAGCACCGTGTTGGTGCGGCCCGGAAGGCCAGCCTCGCGCGCGATCCGATTCGCGTCGATCACGTGCAGCTCGACCCGCTTGGCGAGCAGCCGCTCCTGCACCGGTCGCGAAAGCGCATCCCAGACGCGGTCCGGCGGGTGATGGGTGCTGAGCAGCAGCGTCGCCCCCGGCGCCGCACGCGCGAGCACCTCGGCCCGCTCGAGCAGCCCGAATTGGTGACAGCCGACGAAGCTCGCCTGCCCGACCAGGTACGGCGCGCTGATCGGTCGCGGACCGAAGCGCAGGTGCGAGACGGTCTCGGATCCCGACTTCTTCGAGTCGTAGACGAAGTAGCCCTGGGCGTGCAGGCCCTTCTCGTCCCCGAGGATCTTGATCGTGTTCTTGTTGGCGCCGACCGTCCCGTCCGCGCCGAGGCCGAAGAACACCGCCCGCACCGCATCGGGCGGCTCGATGTCGAGCGAGGCGTCGTAGCGCAGGCTGGTGCCGGAGACGTCGTCGTCGATCCCGATCGTGAACCGCCGTCGCGGCTGCTCCCGATCGAGCTCGGCGAGCACCGCGGCGACCATCCCGGGGGTGAACTCCTTCGAGGACAGGCCGTAGCGGCCGCCGATCACCCGCGGCATCGCGCGCTCGCCGTCCGCATGCGACTCGCTCAGCGCCGCCAGCACGTCCAGGAACAGCGGCTCGCCGAGCGAACCCGGCTCCTTCGTGCGGTCGAGCACCGCCACGCTGCGCACGCTCGCGGGCAGCGCGCGACACAGATCGGCGGCCGGGAATGGCCGGTAGAGCCTGACCTGCACGACCCCGACCCGCTCGCCCTGCGCCTGCAGGTAGGCGACCGTCTCGCGCGCCGTCTCGCCGCCCGAGCCCATCACCACGAGCACGCGCTCGGCCTCCGGATGCCCGCTGTAGTCCACCAGCCCGTAGCGGCGCCCGGTTCGCTCGGCGAGCTGATCCATCGCCTCCTGGACGATCGCGGGCGTGCGCGTGTAGAAGGGGTTGACACTCTCCCGCGCCTGGAAGTACACGTCCGGGTTCTGCGCCGTGCCGCGGATCACCGGCCGCTCCGGCGTCAGCGCCCGCGCGCGGTGCTGGCGGACGAGCTCCTCGGGGATCAGCGCCCGGACGTCCTCGTCGGTCAGCGGCTCGATCGTGTTCAGCTCGTGCGAGGTTCTGAATCCGTCGAAGAAATGCACGAACGGCACCCGTGTGCGCAGCGTGGCGGCGTGTGCGACCAGCGCCAGATCGTGGGACTCCTGCACCGACGCGGCCGCGAGCAGCGCAAACCCGGTCTGGCGCACCGCCATCACGTCGGAGTGATCGCCGAAGATCGACAGCGCCTGCGCGGCCAGCGAGCGCGCCGCGACGTGGATCACTGCGGCCGTCAGCTCGCCGGCGATCTTGTACATGTTCGGGATCATCAGCAGCAGCCCCTGGGACGCGGTGAAGGTCGTCGCCAGCGAGCCGCCCTGAAGCGCGCCGTGCAGAGCCGCGGCTGCACCGGCCTCGCTCTGCATCTCGATCACGCCGGGCACCGCGCCGAACACGTTGCGCCGTCCCTCGCTCGACCACTGGTCGGCGAGCTCGGCCATCGGCGAGGCCGGCGTGATCGGGAAGATCGCGCACACCTCGCTGCATCGGTAGGCGACCGATGCCGCCGCCTCGTTGCCGTCGACGGTCACTCCCATCAGCGACGCTCCGCGGTCGCGCCGGCGGGCGCCTCGAACGCCTCCGGCGGGTCCGGCGCCCCCTCCGGAAGCATCTCGATCGAGTGCACCGGGCACTGCTCGTAGCAGGCACGGCATCCGGTGCAGCGGTCGTAGTCGAACCGGTAGCGATACCCGGGGCCGAGCTTGATCACCGCGTCCTCGGGGCACGCGCCGAGGCAGCCGTCGCACTCGCAGCAGTTCCCGCACGAAAGGCAGCGCCGGGCCTCGAAGCTCGCCTGCCGCGCTGTCAGGCCGCCGACCACCTCCGCGAAGCCGCCGACGCGCTCGTCCGCTTCGAGCTCGGGCTGTGCCCGGCGCTCGGCGTCGCCGAAATACCAGAGGTTCAGCAGCTCGAACGGAGCCGCCGGATGCTTCGGCGCGCGCTCGAGCTCGGCGCCGCGCAGCCACGCGTCGATCTCCCGCGCGGCGCGCTTGCCGTGACCCACGCCGACGGTCACGGTCCGCTCGGCGGGCACCATGTCACCGCCGGCGAACACTCCCGGGCAGCCGGTCATCAGCGAGCTCGACACCCTGACCGTGCCGTCGCGCTCGAACTCCACCCCCGGCACCGACCGCAGGAACGCCGTGTCGGTGTCCTGACCGAGCGCCAGGATCACGCTGTCGGCCGCCAGCGTCTCGACCCGCCCGGTCGGCTGCGGGAAGCCCGACTCGTCCAGCTCCATCACCTCCACCTGGAGATGCTCGCCCTCGAACGTCTTGATCGTCCGTAGCCAGTTGATCCGCACCCCCTCGCGCTCGGCGTCCACTGCCTCCTCCTCGTGAGCCGGCATCTGCTCGCGCGTGCGGCGGTAGACGATGATCGCCTCCTGCGCTCCCAGCCGCCGCGCCGTCCGCGCAGCGTCCATCGCCGTGTTCCCGCCACCGTAGACCGCGACCCGACGCCCCACCTGCGGCCGCTCCCCGGACGCGACCCCGCGCAGGAACGTGAGCGCGTCGACCATCGGCCCCGCGTCCATCGCCGGGATCTCGACCCGTTTGGACAGGTGCGCGCCGACCGCGACGAACACCGCGTCGAAGCCGCCGTCCTGGCGCTCTGCCTCGAGGTCGGTGACCCGGTGGTTGCCGGTGAACCGCACGCCCAACGCCCGCAAGCGCTCGATCTCGCCGTCCAGCACCTCGCGCGGGAGCCGGTACGCGGGGATCCCGTAGCGCATCATCCCGCCCGCTTCCGCACCTGCGTCGCGAACCTCGACCTCGTGCCCCAGCCGCGCGAGATGGCAGGCGGCCGACAGCCCGCTCGGGCCCGCACCGATCACCAGCACCCGCTTGCCGGTGGCCACCGCGGCCGGCGGGGGCGGCTCGAACTGCCAGCCGCGGTCGAGCGCGAGATCGCCGAGGAACCGCTCGACCGCGTGAATCGAGACGGCGCTGTCCAGGTTGGCCCTGTTGCACTCGCTCTCGCACGGGTGGTAGCAGACCCGCCCGTGGATCGCGGCGAACGGGTTGTCGGCCACCAGCACGCGCCACGCCCGCTCGTGCTCGCCGGCCTGCACGTCGGCTAGCCAGCCCTGGATGTTCTCCCCGGCCGGGCACGCCGCGTTGCACGGCGGCAGCAGGTCGACATACACCGGCCGCTCGGAACGCACCGGCCCCGCCCGCGAACGTCCATGCAGCAGATCGGGCAGCGCGGTCACGTCACGCGACATCCTGCCCACAGGAGCGCTACGAGTCGACGGCTGCCGAGATGGCTGTGGGCGCGCAGCTATGCCCGTCACTCTACGCGCTCAGATCCGGCTCGACGCAGCACGGCGCGTCCAGGCTCGCGCCGCTGATCCGCTATCCGGTGGTCGTCGAGCTCGAGCCACCCCTTGGCGAGCACGCCAAGCCCGCCGCTTGCTGAGAGCGACACGGGCGCTACCCGACATCCGCTTGGTGTTGATCGGCAGCAGCCGAGCGGTCTCTGTCACCGCGACCTCGGCGTCGTGGAAGCAACCGTCGTGGTTGTCGCCTACGTCGTCAGGGATGTGGATCCTGCGCCGATGGCCATTGGTTGCGTCGCTCCCGAGGTGGAGTGCCTTGCGCCCGGCTACTCGACGAGTTGCTGCCGGGATCGTCGTCGAGTCCCAAACCCCAGGCCGTACCACGCGAGCGACGGGGTCCGCGACCTGGCCGGGGTGGCGCACTGTCGAGCGCGCCCGAGTGGCGGTATCGCTGACCGTCTCTTGCTGCAATTC
>DAHUYL010000168.1 GCA_027315255.1 Solirubrobacterales bacterium
GCCAGAGCCCGCGCCGGCGCTCGCCCCCGCACCCTCGACCCCGGGCTGCGCGCCACCGCCGCCGATCTGGACGTATGCGAGCTGCAGCTGTGACAGCGCGTCCCGGATCGGCGAGACCTGCTCCGGGGCCGCAGTCTCGACGACCGGCAGCAGCGCCCGCACCGACTCGATCGCGACCTGCACCTGCCGCGGGTCGCGCTCGGTCTCCGTCCCGGGCGCGAGGCCGCTCCGGCGCATCCCGAAGTTGATCATGCTGACGACGGTCTGCAGCAGCAGGTCCTCGACTCGAACCCGCTTCATCTCCGCCTCGTAGGCGGCTCGCAGCTCCGCCTCGCTCGGCTCCGAAGGCGTGCTCACCGGTTCACCTCCGCCGGACGCTCCACGCCGTCAGCATACGTAGCCCGGGTCAGCTCGACGGTGGCCGCGTAGACCTGGGCGAGCGTCATCCCCTGCTCGAGCATCTCGCGCTGGCGCTGGGTGCCGTTGCGCTCGGGCAGCTCGACTTCGATCCCCAGCTCGCCGCGCACCGGCTCGCTCCAGGCGAGCAGGCGGTCGACCGCCTCGCGCGCGGGGAACGGCTCGAGCGTGCGCAGGTCGAGCAACTCGCCCTCGAGTCCGTGCCGAATCGCCCGCCACATGTTCTCCTCGATCAACCGACCGGGCACATCCGGACCCTGGCGGCCCTCATCGAGCTCACGTGCCGCCTGTGCGACACACGCGACGATCAGCCCCGCCAGCGCCTCTGACTCCGCGGCTGTCATCTGCGCGTCACAGATCCGCATCTCGACGGTGCCGAAGCTGAGGTGCGGCCGGACCGACCACCAGACCTGGGTGTACTCGACGATCGAGCGCGTCCGCAGGAGCAGCTCCAGGTACTCGGCAAAAGCCGCCCAGCTCCCGAACGGGTCCGGTACGCCGCAGCGCGGGAACGAGCGGGTGAACGTCTGCGTGCGCGCGCTCGCAAGCCCGGAGTCGCGGCCGTCGAGGAACGGTGAGTTCGCCGAGATCGCGAGCAGCGTCGGCAGCACCGGCCGCAGCCGGTCACAGACCCGTACCGCGCGGTCGGCGCCGCGGATCCCGACGTGCACGTGCATCGAGAAGGTGTTGTTGCGCCACGCCACGTAGCGGAGCCCGTCTTCGACTCGCCGGTAGTGCTCGGTGTCGATGATCCGCTGCTCGCGGTAGTCCGACCACGGGTGGGTGGCGGTGGCGCCGAGCGCGATCCCGCAGCTCGAGCTCAGCTCGAACAGGCGGCGGCGGCGGTCGCGCTGTGCCTCGACGGCCGCCGCGTGGTTGTCCCCGCGCCCGGACCGGACCTCGATCTCGCTGGAGATCAGCTCGCCCGCGAGCGCGGCGTCCAGCACCGGATCGGCGGCGGCCGCGGCCCGCAGCTCCTCGTAGCGCTGCGCGAGTCCCAGGTGCGCGGGATCGAGAATCGCGAACTCCTCCTCGAGCCCGACCGTGAAGTCGGTCCCGCCCTCGAACACGAGGCGCCCGCTGTCGATGTCGAACAAGGCTGTCACCCGGGTGTGTGAGTTCGAAACGGAGTCGATGCCGCCGTGGCGGCAGCTCACGCCAGATAGAAGTACAGCGCGTACAGAAGGTCGACGGCCGGACTCGAAGTGTGCACGGTCACCTCGGGCGGAACCTGCAGGAGCGCCTCTGAGTAGTTGAAGATCACCTTGACACCGGCTTCGACGAGGTCGTCGGCGAGCGTCTGGGCGGCGCTCGCCGGCACCGCCAGGACAGCCACCACGACCTCCTCGTCGTCGATCACCTCCCGCAGTTCCCGGTAGTGGCGAACGCTCAGGTTGCCGATCCGGGATCCGACCTTGTCGCGATCCACGTCGAACACCGCGACCACGCGAAAGCCGTGGTCGGCGAAGATGTCCGACGTCGCGATCGCGGTCCCGAGGTGCCCCGCACCGAACAGCGCGATGTTCTGCTGCCCGGAGGTGTGCAGGATCTTGCGAATCTGCGCGACCAGCGAGTCGATGTTGTAGCCGACCCCGCGCTTGCCGAACTTGCCGAAACCCGACAGATCGCGCCGGATCTGCGTCGAGTTCACATGCGTGTAGTCGGCGAGCTCCTGGCTCGAGATCGTCTCCTTGCCCATCTTCCGCGCCTGCGTCAGGACCTGCAGGTAGCGCGACAGGCGCGCCGCCACGCCCAGCGCGAGCTTGTCCGCAGCGCGTTCGCTGTCCTCTCCGCTGGCCTCGTAGATCGTCATGCGGCGATCACTCTACTGTGGCGGGGGGGCGGATTTCAGCGCACTCTCGAGTGCCTGCTCGCCGACGAACAGCTCGAACGCCTCGCGACCGTCGATCGTGATCACCGGGATCCGCTCGAGGTAGGCGCGCAGCAGCGCATCGTCGCGCTCGATGTCGCGTTGCTCGAGCTCGAACGGCGTCCGCGCGCGGACCCGCTCGACCACCTCGAGCGCGTCCGCGCACAGATGGCAGCCGGGCCGGCCGTACAGCACCACCCTGCGTGCCGGGCCGGTCACTGCGATCCGAGCGCCCGCTCGCCGCTCGCGTAGACGTCGAGGTCGAGATAGCCCGGAAACGCGACCGCCGGCACGTACCGCGCTGCGCTCGCGATCATCGCGGCGTTGTCGGTGCAAAGCGCCGGCGGCGGCACGTCGAGCTCGACGCCGAGCTCGGCAAGCGCGCTCCGCAGCGCCCCGTTGGCGGCGACCCCGCCGCCGACCGCGAGCCGGCTGGCGCCCGTCGTTCTCAGCGCCCGCCGTACCCGCAGCATCAGCGACTCGACGATCGCCCGCTGGTAGGCGGCGGCGAGATCGGCCCGGCGGCGCTGCGCCTCGGTCTCCCCGAGGTCCCGGATCCTGTACAGCAGCGCGGTCTTCAGCCCGGCGAACGAGAACTCGAGTCCTGGCATCCGCGCCCCCGTCGGGAACGCGAACGCCTCGGGGTCGCCGCCGCTGGCGAGCCGCTCGAGCGCCGGCCCGCCCGGATACCCCAACCCGAGCAGCCGGGCGCCCTTGTCGAACGCCTCGCCGGCCGCGTCGTCGAGCGTCTCCCCGAGCACCCGCATACCGTCCGGGCCAGGCTCGCTCACCTCAGCGAGCAGCGTGTGGCCGCCGCTCGCGATCAGGCTCAGGAACGGCGGCTGCAGCCGTGCCGGCGCCAGGTAGCTGGCGGCAACGTGGCCGTGGAGGTGATCGACGGCGGCGAACGGCAGCTCGCGGGAGGCGGCGAGCGCCTTGCCCGCGTTGAACCCGACGAGCAGCGCAGCCACCAGCCCCGGCCCGCGGGTGGCGGCGATCAGGCCGATGTCGCCGAGTGTCGCCCCGGCGTCGGCGAACGCGCGGTCGAGCACGGGGTCGAGCAGCTCGAGGTGATGGCGGGAGGCGATCTCGGGGACGACGCCGCCGAAGCGCCCGTGGACCTCCTGGCTCGAGATCACGTTCGAGCGAATCTCCCCGTCGCGGCTGATCACCGCGGCGCACGTGTCGTCGCAGCTCGTCTCGATCGCAAGGACCAGCCCGTCGCGGGTCATGCGGTCTCCCACGGCGTGCCGAGCGCGCGCCACATGATCAGCGCGTCCTCCCCGGTGTCCTGGTAGTAGCGCCGGCGGGTGCCGACGCTGCGAAATCCGTAGCTCTCGTAGAGGGTGATCGCGGCGGCGTTGGAGACCCGCACCTCGAGCGTGAAGTTGGCGTCGGCTCCGGCCCGCTCGATCATCGCGTCGAGCAGCGCGCGGGCGATCCCCCGGCGCCGCCGGTCTGGATCGACGGCGATGTTCATCAGGTGGTAGGCCTGGTCGTAGCGGGCGCAGATCAGATAGCCGCCGAGCTCCGCGCCGTCGATCGCCGCCAGGCAGATGCCGGACGGCTTCGACAGCTCGAGCACGAACATCGCCAGTGACCACGGCGTCGGGAACGCCCGCCGCTCGATCGCCAGCACCCGTGGAAGGTCGGCGTACGCGAGCTGGCGGATCCGATGGGGACGCGGTGTCAGCTCTGGTGCGGCGTGCATCTCGGTCCAGTCAGCTCGGCGTCGGGAACGCGCAGGTACGCCGGCAGCACCGCTCCGGAACCGTTCGGCGCCGCCCGCGCGGCCAGACGAGAATGTTCCCGCGCCGAGACCAGGTGAAGCTCCGAGCCGTCCGGCGGCACGCGGATCCCGGCCGGCTCCAGCACCGCTCTGAACTTGATCGCGCCGTCGCCGACGGCGATCGCCGGCGACTCGAGCGCAGCGGCGGCTGCCGCGAGCTCGGCTGGCGTCAGCACGCACGGCGCGATCAGCGGCGGATCCTGCAGCGGCGCGGCGTCCACCGCCCACGCCGCCGCGAAGGCCTCTCGGCGGCGCGCGTCGATCAACGCGACGATCGCGCTGCCGGGGGCGCGTGCCCGGGCGGCGGCGGCGAGGCTCGCGAGCGTCGAGACGCCGGCCAGCCGGATCCCGCGACCGCGGGCGAGCGCGCGCGCAGTTGCGATCCCGATCCGCAGCCCGGTGAACGTGCCGGGCCCGACGCCGACCGCGATCAGCTCGATCGCGTCCCACCCGCCCCCGGTCGCGACCACCTCCTCGATCAGCGCCAGCAGCCGCTGCGTGTGGCCGGGGCGCGCGCCCGGCGGTGGGTCGTCCCGAAGCTCGAGCCAGAGCCCGCCGTGGCCGGGCTCTGCTCCGACGTCGGCAAGCGCGACGACCGTCGCCGGCGTCGCCGTGTCGAACGCGAGCACCCTCACGCCAGCCGAACCTCCACGTGACGGCGCTCGCCACCCGCGTGCTCGAGCCGCACCGTTGCAGCCACGTTCCCGAGCGCCCCGAGCTCAGCCTCCGAGCCCTCCGGCCATTCGACGAACGCGATCGTATCCGCGTTCACGTAGTCGGCCAGGAGGTCGGGCTCCTCGAGTTCGAGCGAGCTGATCCTGTACAGGTCGAGATGCGCGACCGCGGCCGGCGCTCGCTCAGCGCTGAGCGGGTAGCGCTGGCCTAGCGTGAACGTCGGGCTCGTGATCCGGCCGGTGACCCCGAGCGCGCGGCAGGCGCCGCGCACGAACGTCGTCTTGCCGGCGCCCAGCTCGCCCTGGACGAGCACCACGTCGCCCGCTTGCAGCCCCGCCGCCAGCTCCGCGCCGAGGCGCTCGGTCTCGGCGCTCGATCCGGTCTCGTAGGTGACCGCGCCCCCGGTCAACGTCTCCGCACGACGCCGGCGCGCGCGCCGCGCAATGCCGCACCGGCGAGGACGATCACCACGCCGAGCAGGGTCTCCGGGAGCAGATCGGCGCCGGTGTGGGGCAGCGCCACCGGCGTGCCCGTGCTCGTCTGCGACGTCGAGGTCGGGGTCCCGGCCGACGTGGTCGTGGTCGAGGACGGCGTCGTCCTGCCCGGCCCGGTCGCCGCTCGCAATCCCGCCGGCGGGCTCGCCGACAGCGCGTGCAGGCTGCCGCTTCCGAACTCGCTCGGGGGCGGCAGCACGAGCCCCGTGGGCGGCTGCGACGCTGCCGCCGACGGCACGCTGCCCACCCAGACGAACGCGGCCGCAGCGAGGGCCAGCATCAGCGTCCAGATCGCCGCGGGTCGAGCCAGATTCACGATTTGCGACACTGTAGTTCAGCCTGCGCTGGTACGCGGGCTCAAGCCCATGCACAAGCGGATCCAGCCCCTCTTGGAGAAGCTCCGCGGCTCGGACACGGGCAAGGCGGCCGGGCTCGCCGGGGCGATGATCGCCAACAACGTGATCGCGCTGATCGCGTCGGTTGCGTTCGGGCGGATGTTCGCAAACTACGGTGCGCTGGCGGCGCTGATCAGCTATCTGCTGATCCTGACCGTGTTCGGCCAGGCGCTCCAGGTGGCGACCGCCCGCGAAGGGGTGCTGCACCGCCTCGGCGTCGGCGAGGATCTGCTGCACACGCTCGAGCGGTGGGGACGCTCGCTGGCGCTGTTCACGCTGCTCGCCACCGTCGCCTCGATCCTGCTGCGCCAGCCGATCGCCGACGCGGTCGGCGTGCCGCACTTCGGCTGGGCGGCCGCGATGGGGATCCCGGCAGGATGCGTCTACCTCGAGGCCTCGATCCTGCGTGGCGCCCTGCAGGGAATCGGCGACTACCGGTCGGTCGGCCTCAGCCTGATCGGCGAGCAGGCGGCGCGGCTGATCGGCGGGGTCGCGCTGGCGCTCGCCGGGCTCGGCATCGCCGGCGCCTATCTCGGCTCGCTGATCTCGTATATCGCCGTGTCGGCGTACTGCGCGATCCGGCTGTATGGCCAGCTCGCCGGCCCCGAGCACCGCCGCTGGTCCGCTGGGGACGCCACGCGCGCGGCGTTCAGCCTGTGGCAGCACGTGTGGCGCGCGATCATTCCGATCGCCGCGCTCGGCGTGATCGCGCTGCTGCAGAACCTCGACCTGATCACGGCCAAGCACCAGTTCAGCACCCGCGTCGCAAGCTCCTACGCGGTCGCCGCGGTCGCCGCCAAGGTGCTGATCTGGGTGGCGATGGGCGCCGGCTTCTACCTCGTGCCCGAGACCTCGCGGCGGCGGGCCGAGGGCGAGGACACCCGCCCGGTGCTGCTCAGGACCCTCGGCATCGTGCTGGTCGCGGCGGTCCCCTGCATGCTGATCTATGCGTTCGGGGCCCACCCGCTGCTGTCGATCGTGTTCGGCAAGTCGAAGGCGATCGCCTCCGCTTCGCTGTTGCCGCTCGGCGCCGCCTTCACGGTCCTCGCCTCGACGTACCTCGCGGTGCAGTACATGCTCGCGCTCAAGCGGGTCTGGTTCCTGGCGGCGATCGGCGTCGTCGCGGTGATCGAGCCGGTGTTGCTGCTCCAGGCGCCGAGGCACCCCGCGGCGTTCGCGAGCGTCGTGCTCGCCGTCCAGGCCGCCGGCGCGCTGCTCGCCTATGGCGTGGCGCTCCGGCCCGGCCGTGCCCGCGCCGCCGACCCGCCGTCATCGGCGGAGCCGGCCGAGCCGCCGATCGCGACGGCCGCCGAGCCGGTCAGCTGACTCAGAACAGCCCGAGCTGCTGCTGCTCGGTGGTGGCGGCTTGTGGGCTCGCCACCACCTCGGGTTGCTCGAGCGCCGAGCGCATCTCCTCGAGCGCCTCCGACACCAGTGCGGGCAGCTCGGGCGCGACCTCCGGCTCGCCGGCCGCCTGCGGCGGCGGACCGAGTCCCAGCAGGCCCGGGATCTGCGCGAAGTCGGCTCTGAGCGTCTCCAGGTTCGACGGCGTGTAGAGCGCCGCCGCCGGGTGCAGCAACGGCAGCAGCCGGACCGCCCGGGGGCCGATCGTCCGCACCTCCGGCTGGCCGTGCAGCCGCGAGATCCCGGTCGGGTCGCCGCGCAGCAGCTTGGTCGCGAAGTTGCCGAGCGTGCAGACGACGGTCGGCTCGATCAGATCGAGCTGGCGGAACAGGTACCCCTGGCAGGTCGCGATCTCGTGCGGCTGCGGGTCCCGGTTGTCCGGGGGGCGGCACTTGAGGACGTTCACGACGAACACCTGCTTGCGGTCCATCTCGATCTCCTCGAGCAGGCGATCGAGCAGCTTGCCCGCCTGGCCGACGAACGGAAGCCCCATCCGATCCTCGTTCGCGCCCGGCGCCTCGCCCACGAACATCAGGTCCGCGTCGGCGTGGCCCGACCCGAACACGACCTGGGTCCGCGACTGGTGCAGGGGGCACGCGACGCACGTTCGGGCCTCCTCGTAGACCGCCTTCAGCAGCTCGCGCCGCACGTCCGGGCTCCTCACAGCGGTTGATCTTAACCCGGGTCGCGGCGCTCGCCAGGCGCGATACGATGTGTTGCAAGCGGCCGCCACCGCCTCGGCGGAGCGGACCGCGAGCAGTTCCATCATGTTTCCTTCGAGCGACCGGTATCTCCGATGCGGGAACTGGACCTGAATCCCTTGGGTGACCCTGTGGGCGCCGGCCTTCGGTTGGCCGTCGTCGGTGGCGGGCGGCTTGGGCGAGCGCTGGTGCCGGCCCTGCAGGCCGGCGGCGTCGCCGCGCACGGTCCGTTCGGCCGCGATACGAACGGCAGCGGCTTCGACGCAGTGCTGCTGTGCGTGCCAGACGTGGAGATCGCCGCTGCTGCCGAGGCGGTCGCTCCCGGCCCGCTGGTCGGACACACCTCGGGCGCCACCGGTCTCGAGCCGCTCGCCCCCCACGAGGCGTTCTCGCTGCATCCGCTGATGACCGTGACGGCGACCGGGGCGACGTTCGCCGGTGCCGGTGCGGCGGTTGCCGGCACCACCGCGCGAGCGCTTCGCCTCGCCCGGGAGCTTGCGGTCAGGATCGGGATGGAGCCGTTCGAGCTCGACGATCGCGGCCGCGCCGCCTACCACGCCGCGGCATCGATCGCCTCGAACTTCCTCGTCGCGCTCGAGGTCGCCGCCGAGCGGCTGGCCGCCACCGCGGGCGTCGAGAAGCGGATGCTCGTGCCGCTCGTGCGCGCGACGATCGAGAACTGGGCATCGCTCGACGGCGCCGAGGCGCTGACGGGGCCGGTCGCCCGCGGCGACTGGGCGACGGTCGCGCGCCAGCGGGAGGCGGTCGCACTGCGACTCCCCGAACTGATCCCGCTGTTCGACGCGCTGGTGGAAGCCACCGCTGCGCTCGTGTCGGGCGAGGTCACCCACGGCGCCCGCGAGGTGGCCCGATGAGAACGATCCGGACGATCGCCGAGTTGCGGGCAGCGCTGGCCGAGCCGCGGCGCCACGACGCGCGCATCGGCCTCGTACCGACGATGGGCGCGTTCCACGAGGGGCACCTGTCGCTGATGCGCCGCGCGCGCCAGGACTGTGACCTGGTGGTCGTCTCGCTGTTCGTCAACCCGACGCAGTTCGACGAGACCGCAGATCTCGTGGCGTACCCGCGCGACGAGCGTCGTGACGCAGCGCTGGCGGCCGAGGTGGGAGTCGACCTGCTGTTCGCGCCGGCGGCGACCGAGCTGTATCCCGACGGCTTCGCCACGACCGTCTCGGTCGCGGGCCTGACGGACCGGCTCGAAGGCGCGTTCCGCGGGCGGGCGCACTTCGACGGTGTCGCGACGGTCGTCACGAAGCTGCTGAACATCGTCGCGCCGGCGGTCGCGTTCCTCGGCCAGAAGGACGCCCAGCAGGTGCTGGTGATCCGGCGGCTCGTACGGGATCTGTCGCTCCCCGTCACGATCGAGGTCTGCCCGACGGTGCGCGAGCGCGACGGCCTTGCGATGTCGTCGCGCAACGAGCGACTGCGCGGCGCCGACCGGGCGCGTGCGACGGCACTGCACGACGCCCTGCTGGCGGCAGACGCGGCCGTCCGCACCGGCGAGCGCGACGCGGCCGCCGTCGCGGCCGCCGCGAGCGCAGTGCTCGACGGCGCCGGCGTCGAGACCGAGTACTTCGAGCTGGTGTCCGCGGACACGCTGGCGCCGGTGACGGAGATACAGGAACCCGCCCGCCCCGTGCTCGCCGTGGTGGCGGCGCGAGTCGGTGGCACACGCCTGATCGACAACCAGATGCTCACGACCGATCGCCAGGCGACCGGGCTCTGCCCCGGCAGGGCCGAGCCGGAGGCCCGGGCGGCGGCGGGAAGCCAAGTGTCCTGAGGAGAGGCCATGCATCGCACGATGTTGAAGTCGAAGATCCATCGCGCCAGCGTGACGGAGTGCGACCTGCACTACGTCGGCTCGATCACGATCGACCCGGAGCTGCTCGATGCGGCCGACATCCGCGAGCTCGAGCAGGTGGCGGTCGTCGACGTCGACAACGGCGCCCGGTTCGAGACGTACACGATCGCCGGCGAGCGCGGCTCGGGCGAGATCAAGGTCAACGGCGCCGCCGCCCGGCTCGTTCACCGGGGCGACACGGTGATCGTGATCTCCTACGGGATCTACGACCCCGAGGACCTCGAGCACCACGCACCTCGGGTCGTCCACGTCGACGCCGACAACTCGATCATCGCCGTCGACGACCGCGCCTCGTCGCTGCTCGCCGACCCGATCAACTGAGGAGGTCCCACGATGTCGTCCGCACCCCCGCACATCTCCGTTCCGCTCGACGCCTCGCGACTGCCCGTGACGCTGCCGATGCTCCAGGAGCGAAAGCGGCTCGGCGAGCCGCTCGTGATGGTCACCGCCTACGACTTCCCCAGCGCCCGCGCCACCGAGGCGGCGGGCGTCGACCTCGTGCTCGTCGGCGACTCGGGCGCGATGACCGTGCTCGGCTACCCGTCGACGATCGCGGTCACGACCGATGAGCTGCTGGTCCTCTCACGCGCCGTGCGCCGCGGCCTGCGGACGCCGTTCATGATCTGCGATCTGCCGTTCGGCTCCTACGAGGGCTCCGACGAGCAGGCGGTGGCGACCGCCGTGCGGTTCACCAAGGAAGCCGGCTGCGACGCGGTCAAGCTCGAGCGAGGTAACGCGACCTCGGTCGCCCGCGCCCGCGCGATCGTGCAGGCGGGGATCCCGGTGATGGGCCACGTCGGCCTGACCCCGCAGACCTCGACCGCGCTCGGCGGCTACCGCGCCCAGGCCCGCAGCTCTCAGGCGGCGGCCCGAATCGCGCGCGAGGCACTCGCGCTGCAGGAGGCGGGCTGCTTCTCGCTCGTGTTCGAGGCGATCCCCGCCGCGGTCGCGGCGGCGCTGATGCCGCTGCTCGAGATCCCCGTGATCGGGATCGGAGCCGGTCCGGCAACCGACGGGCAGGTGCTGGTGTTCCACGACCTGCTCGGGATCCGCGAGGGGCGGGGCGCTCGCTTCGTGCAGCGCTACGCCGACCTCCAGGCCGAGATGGACGCCGGCGTCGCCGCCTACGCCGCCGATGTCCGCGCCAGGCGCTACCCCCAGCCCGAGCACGGCTACTCGATCGACGAGGCCGAGCTCGAGGCCTTCCGCGCGGAGCTCGCCCGCCTCCGGCAAGAACTCTGAACACACCCTCGGCGGCAACCCCGCTGGGACGGTTGCAATGCCACGTACCATGACTGGATGCCCCGGCTCGCCCAGGTGTTCGCACCCCGTGACCGGGTCTACTTCGAGCTGTTCGAGGAGGCGGGCCGCAACATCCTGCGCGCCGCCGGGCTGCTCGACGAGATGCTGACCGGATTCCCCGACTCCAAGCAGCTGGCGCAGGAGATCCTCGCGTGCGAGCACGAGGGTGACCGCATCACCCACGACATCATCGACCGGCTCAACCACACGTTCGTCACCCCGATCGATCGCGAGGACATCCTCGCACTCGCCTCCGCGCTCGACGACATCGTCGACTTCACCGAGGAGGTGGCCGATTACCTCGGCCTCTACAAGATCGAGGCGCCGATGGATCAGGCGATCCGGCTCGCGGGCGTGCTGCGCGCGGCGGCCGGCCTGATCTCCGAGGCGATCCCGCGGCTGCGCGGCTTCCGCGACATCTCGCACTACACCGTCGAGATCAACCGGCTCGAGAACGAGGGTGACCGGATCACCCGCGAGGCGGTCGCCTCGCTGTTCGACGGCGGCATCGACCCGATGGTCGTGATCCGCTGGAAGGATCTGTTCGAGCGCCTCGAGGCGGCGATCGACGCGACCGAGCGCGTCGCCAACATCCTCGAGGGGATCGTCATCAAGAACTCCTGAGCGCAGGCTCGCGCTGAGGTTGCGCCGGGCCAGAGTTGCGACTTCAGTCGCTGCGCCGGCTCAGTCGGGGTCGGGCCTCGCCAACGAGAACCACGCGTCGACGAGCTCGGGCCCCTGCGGTGCCGGCTACGGGCGACGTCGACGAGCTCGCCCCCGGCCGCCGACCGGCACAACCGCGCCAGCACCGGCCCCGCGACCACACCCTGCGCACCCACGCCCCCATACGCAGCCGATCCGCACCACGCCAACCACAAACCTCGATGCTGTCGCGCTTATGCCGTTTCCGCGGGAGCCTCCGGACCGGCGTTTCCGCGGGAGCCTCCGGATCGGCGCGAGCTATTGCCGGCGGACGCTACGCGGCCGCGGCCGCGGCTGCCGCCCGCGTGCGGCGGGCAGGCTTGCGGCGGCCGTCAGCGGCCGCCGGGCGGGCGGCCCGGAGCTTCAGCAGTTCGTCGAGGAACCCGCCCGTGTGCGACTCCGGCACGGCTGCGACCTGCTCGGGCGTTCCGGTGGCGATCACCCTGCCGCCCTCGTCGCCGCCCTCCGGCCCGAGGTCGATCAGGTAGTCGGAGACCTTGATCACGTCGAGGTTGTGCTCGATCACGACGACCGAGTTGCCGGCGTCGACGAGCCGCTGCAGCACCTCGAGCAGCCGCTCGATGTCGGCGAAGTGCAGGCCGGTGGTCGGCTCGTCGAGGATGTAGATCGTCCGGCCGGTCGCGACCTTCGAGAGCTCGGCCGCCAGCTTGACCCGCTGCGCCTCACCGCCCGACAGCGTCGTCGCCGGCTGGCCGAGCCGCATGTAGCCGAGCCCGACGTCGTTCAGCGTCTGCACGCGACGGTGGATCTTGGGGATGTGCACGAAGAACTCGAGCGCCTCCTCGATCGGCATCTCGAGCACGTCGGCGATCGTCTTGCCCTTGAAGCGGACCTCGAGCGTCTCGCGGTTGTAGCGCTTGCCGTTGCACTGCTCGCAGGGGACGTACACGTCGGGCAGGAAGTGCATCTCGATCTTGATCTGACCGTCGCCGCGGCACACTTCGCAGCGTCCGCCCTTGACGTTGAACGAGAAGCGACCGGGCCGGTACCCGCGCGCGCGCGCCTCCGGCGTCTTCGAGAACAGCTCCCGGATCTGGTCGAACAGGCCGATGTAGGTCGCCGGGTTCGACCTCGGCGTGCGGCCGATCGGCGACTGGTCCACCGAGATGATCTTGTCGAGCTCCTCGAGGCCGGTGATCGCGCGGTGGGCGCCCGCCCGCACCCGCGTACGGTGCAGGCGGTTGGACACCGCCTTGTAGAGGATCTCGTTGACGAGCGTCGACTTGCCCGATCCCGACACCCCGGTCACGCTGCACAGCACCCCGAGCGGCACCCGCACGTCGATCCGCTGCAGGTTGTGCTCGGCCGCCCCTTTGATCGACACGAATCCGGACGGCTCGCGTCGCCGCGCCGGCACCTCGATCGCGCGCGCGCCCGACAGGAACTGCCCGGTCGGCGACTCCGCGATCCGCGAGACCTCCTCCGCGGTCCCTTGCGCGACGACCCGGCCGCCATGCTCGCCGGCTCCAGGTCCGATGTCGAGCAGATGGTCGGCGGCGCGCATCGTGCCCTCGTCGTGCTCGACGACTAGCACCGTGTTGCCGACGTCCCGCAACCGCTCGAGCGTGCGGATCAGCTTCTCGTTGTCGCGCTGGTGCAGGCCGATCGATGGCTCGTCGAGGATGTACAGCACGCCGACCAGCGACGAGCCGATCTGCGTCGCCAGCCGGATCCGTTGCGCCTCGCCGCCCGACAGGGTCGACGCGGCGCGCTCGAGCGACAGGTAGCCGACACCGACGTTCTCGAGGAACCGCAGCCGCTCGGAGATCTCGCGCAGCACCAGCCGCGCGATCCGCTGGTCGTGCTCGGACAGCTCGAGCGCGTCGACCCACGCCAGCGCGTGCCGGGCCGACAGCGCCACGAACTCGTGGATTGCGGTGCCGCCCACGTACACGGCCCGCGATTCCGGACGCAGTCGCGCTCCGCCGCACTCGGGGCACGGCCGCAGCGTCATGTACTCCTCGATCTTCTCGCGCACCTGCTCGGAGTCGGTCTCGGCATAGCGACGCTGCAGGTTGGGGATGATCCCCTCGAACCGCGTCGCGTACGTGCGCCGCCGGCCGAACCGGTTCCGGTAGGCGATCTGCAGCCGCTCGCCGCCAGTCCCGTGCAGGAAGAAGTCGCGCTCCTCGGCGGGCAGCGCCACCCACGGCGTGTCGAGATCGACGCCGTAGCGCTCTGCGATCCCCTGGGTCAGCTGCTCGTAGTAGTCGGACGCGCTCGCCGCCCACGGCGCGATCGCCCCCTCGCCGATCGACAGCGCCGGGTCGGGCACGACCAGCTCCGGATCGATCTCCATCTGCGATCCCAACCCCGTGCACCGGGGACACGCGCCGTGCGGCGAGTTGAACGAGAAGATCCGCGGCTCGAGCTCCACCAGCGACGGGCCGTGCACGGGGCACGCGAACCGCTCGGAGTAGATCTGCACCCGCTCGGCCGGCGCCCCCGGCTGGATCGGGTCGACGAGCTCGATCTCGACGAGTCCGGAAGCGAGCGCGACCGCCGTCTCGATCGAGTCCGCCAGCCGCTTGCGGAGATCCTCCTTCATCACGAGCCGATCGACGACGATCGCGATGTCGTGCTTGAGCTTCTTGTCGAGCGCGATCGGTTCGTCGAGCCGGCGCAGCTCCCCGTCGATCTTGGCCCGGCTGAACCCTTCGGCACGCAGTTCCTCGAGCTGCTTGCCGTACTCGCCCTTGCGGCCGCGCACGATCGGCGCCAGCACCATGAAGCGAGTGC
This sequence comes from Solirubrobacterales bacterium, assembly GCA_027315255.1. Classification (GTDB taxonomy): domain Bacteria; phylum Actinomycetota; class Thermoleophilia; order Solirubrobacterales; family Solirubrobacteraceae; genus Palsa-465. The sequence continues at coordinate 14,392 of DAHUYL010000168.1, forward strand.
CCGCGGGCAGCTCCATCACCTGGTCGATGATCTGCTCGGCCGACTGGCCGCTGATCGGCCGCCCGCAGATGTGACACAGCGGATGCCCGATGCGAGCCCACAGCAGTCGCAGGTAGTCGTAGATCTCGGTGACCGTGCCGACGGTCGAGCGCGGGTTGCGCGACGTCGTCTTCTGGTCGATCGAGATCGCCGGAGACAGTCCTTCGATCGAGTCGACGTCGGGCTTGTCCATCTGCCCCAGGAACTGGCGGGCGTATGCCGACAGCGACTCGACGTACCGCCGCTGACCCTCCGCGTAGATCGTGTCGAACGCCAGCGAGGACTTGCCCGACCCCGACAGCCCCGTGATCACGGTCAGCGAGCCACGCGGAATCGCGACCGTGATGTCCTTGAGGTTGTGCTCTCGCGCGCCAGTGACGACCAGCTGATCCACCGCACGACGAGTCTAGTTGATCGAACAGACGTTCGCTCGGTGCAAAAGCCCGCTATTTGCAGGCAGCCGCGGCTGCGGCGCCGCTACAGCCGCGGACCGCGGACAGAAGCTGACCGCGATTCGAGGCTCAGCCCTCGACCGAGGCGTACACCTCGTCGAGCAGCTGCGCCCGGTTTCCGAGCGAGAAGTTCTCCGACAGGTAGCGGTCGGTCTCCTCACGCGGCGTGCCGTTGAGCGCCATGTTGAGCGCGATCAGGCGCGCGCCCTCGATGTCGTCGCCGTCGGCCAGCGCGGGCTCGACGGCGCGCGCGGGCGGCTCGGCCTCCGCGACTGCCGGCGGTTCGTAATCGGACACCGGCTCGCCGAGCCTGTCCGCCGCGGCCGCCGCCGGAGCGGCGTCGTACGGCGGGCCCGCCGGCTCCGCCACGGGAGCACCCGCCGGCTCCGGCTGGTAGAGCCCGCTAGCGCTCGCGGCCGCCTCCGGCTCGACCTCGAACTGCGGTCGCGGCACGACCGCGTCCTGGACGTCGCCGAGGTTGCCCTCGAGCAGCTGGAGGTCGGCCGTCAGCCGGTTGGCGCCCGTCCGCAGCGATTCGATCAGCGCGGACAGCTCACTCTCCATCGCGTCGAGCCGCTGCAGCATCACCGAGGTCGACTCCGACACCTTGCCGACGTACTCGCGCGCCTGGGCGGTCGCATGCTGGCGGGTCGACTGTGCCTCCTCCGCCGCCTCGGCACGGATGTCGCGCGCCTCCTCCTCGGCCTGACGCTGGATCTCCGACGCGCTGTTCTCGGCGGCCTCGACGATCGCCCGGACCTGCTCGCTGGCGGTCGAGGCGAGCGTCTCCGTGCGCCGCCGCGACGCGAGCTTCAGCTCGTCGACCTCATCCGCGAGCCGCCCGAGGTGCGAATCGACGGCGTCAGGGTCGTAACCGCGCCGGCCGATCGGGAAGTCCTTCTTCTCAATGCTCTGTCGTTCAAGGGACACGTCTCCACCCCCATTGATCCGTTTGTCTGGGTCAGCCTACCGAGCCAGCGGCAGCGTACCGTCCCGGGGCACGGGCCGGCACGCCCGGCACCGGCGGGCACGGTCGCGGACCCGCCCCCGAGTCCGCGGCGTCAGACTCCGAGCTGCCCCGCAGCGAGCGCCTGATCGAGCTCGCGCTTGAGGTCTCGGATCTCGTCGCGCAGCTTGGCCGCGTACTCGAAGCGGAGGTCCTCGGCGGCGGCGAGCATCTCCTCCTCGAGCTCGATGATCGTGCGCTCGAGCTCGGCGGGCGGCATCGCCCCGGCCTCGCGCCGCCGGCGGCGACGCGAGCGCGGCACCTTCGAGTCGGACTGCAGGAACTCGGCGATGTCCGAGATCCCCTTGGTGATCGTCTCCGGCGTGATCCCGTGACGCTCGTTGTACTCCCGCTGGATCGCGCGCCGTCGGTCGGTCTCGCCGAGCGCGGCGCGCATTGCCGCCGTCTCCTTGTCCGCGTACATCAGCACCCGCCCGCCGACGTTGCGGGCGGCGCGGCCGATCGTCTGGATCAGCGACGTCTCGCCGCGCAGGAACCCCTCCTTGTCGGCGTCGAGGATCGCCACCAGCGACACCTCCGGCAGATCCAACCCCTCCCGCAGCAGGTTGACGCCGATCAGCGCGTCGAACTCCCCGAGGCGCAGCTCGCGGATGATCTGGATCCGCTCGAGCGTGTCGACCTCCGAATGCAGGTAGCGGACCTTGAAGCCCATCTCGAGCAGGTAGTCGGTGAGGTCCTCCGACATCTTCTTCGTCAGCGTCGTCACGAGCGTGCGCTCGTTGCGGTCGACCCGTTCCCGAATCTCGTTCATCAGGTCGTCGATCTGGTTGCGCGTCTCGCGGACCTCGATCTCGGGGTCGAGGATCCCGGTCGGGCGGACGATCTGCTCGACGATCCGCACCGAGTGCGTGCGCTCGTACTCACCCGGCGTGGCCGACACGAACACGATCTGCGGTGTGATCGAGAGGAACTCCTGGAAGGTCTGAGGACGGTTGTCGAGCGCGCTTGGGAGACGGAACCCGTAGTCGACGAGCGTCTGCTTGCGCGAGCGGTCGCCCTCGTACATGCCGCCGATCTGCGGCACCGTCTGGTGAGACTCGTCGAGGAAGCAGACGAAGTCGTTCGGGAAGTAGTCGAGCAGGCAGTAGGGCCGGTCCCCCGGTGCACGGCCGTCGAGGATCCGCGAGTAGTTCTCGATCCCGCTGCAGAACCCCATCTCGCGCAGCATCTCCATGTCGTACTGGGTCCGCTGGCGCAGGCGGTGTGACTCGAGCAGCTTCCCCTCGGCCTCGAGCTCGGCGCAGCGCGCGTTCAGCTCGCGCCCGATCTCGGCGACCGCGTCCTCGATCATCCCCTCGCGCACGTTGTAATGGGAGGCGGGCCAGATCGCGACGTGCTCCATGTCGTCCTCGAGCAGCTCGCCGGTGACCGGATCGAAGTGCTGGAGGTGCTCGACCTCGTCCCCGAACAGCACGATCCGGAAGGCGGTCTCGGCATAGGCCGGCCAGATCTCGAGCGTCTCCCCGCGCACGCGGAAGGTCCCGCGTGCAAGCGCCGTGTCATTGCGCGAGTACTGGATCGAGACCAGCTTGCGCAACAGCCCGTCGCGGTCGATCATCGACCCCCGCACCAGCGTCTGCAGGTTCGCGTCGTACACCTCGGGTGAGCCCAGGCCGTAGATCGACGACACGCTCGCGACGATCACCACGTCGCGACGCGCGAACAGCGCCGCGGTGGCGGCATGCCGCAGCCGGTCGATCTCCTGGTTGATCGCCGAGTCCTTCTCGATGTACAGGTCCTTGCTCGGGACGTACGCCTCGGGCTGGTAGTAGTCGTAGTAGGAGACGAAGTACTCGACCGCGTTGCGCGGGAAGTACGTGCGGAACTCGTTGCACAGCTGCGCGGCCAGCGTCTTGTTGTGGGCGATCACGAGCGCCGGCTTCTGCACCGCCTCGATCGTCGCCGCCATCGTCATCGTCTTGCCGGTGCCGGTCGCGCCGAGCAGCGTCAGCATCCGCTCGCCGGCATCGATGCCCTCGGCCAACGACTGGATCGCCGCCGGCTGATCGGCGGTCGGGGAATACGTCGCGTCGAGCTCGAACTGGGGCATCTCGCTGGTGACTCGGCGTCCAGCGTAGCGGGCGCCATGGTCAGCTCTTGACCTGGTTCCCCGTCTGCATCCGGCTTGCGAACCGGCGCCCGCGCGCCGCCTGCTCCCGCTGGTTCTCGTCGAGGACGAGATCGAGCCGTGCCAATGCCTGCTCGTGCTGCGGGATCCAACGTCGCTCGAGCGCGCGCAGTCGCCGTGCCGCTCGTCCGAGCTCGTGCGTCAGCTCCGCTTCGGCGCGCTCGGCGATCGCGTAGCGGGCGGCCGCGATCGTGGCTCGACGTGCGGCGTGCGCGGCGAGTACCGTCGCGGCGCCGGCGCCAAGCGCTGACAGCGCCGGCACGGCCGGGAGGCTCGGCTCGGCGGCGCGCGGCAGCCGCGCGCCCATCAGGTTGGTCCAGCTCACCGCCAGCGTCGCTCGTCCGTCGACGTGGCGTGAGAGCTGATCGAGTCGAGACGGGCCGTCGAGCACCGTCGCCCGCGCCGACCACCGGGCAGCCTCGGCGGCCGCCTCGAGCCAGGCGGCGCGCGCGCGCTCGAGCTCGGCGCGCGTGACGGCCTGCTCGCGCAGCAGCGCCTGACGCTTGCGGTCCAGCAGCTCCGCGCCTCGATGGGCGATCTCGAGGCGTCCGACGAGCCAGATTCGACCGGCTCTACCGGGTGGGATCCGGAGCGCCATCGCGCGAGGCGGGACGGTAACGGGCTTCCAGCGTTGGGGGACTGATCATCGACAGCTCCTCCGGGGCCAGCAGCGATGCGACAGCCCACGCTCGGTCGAGCGTCTGCTCGACCGAGCGGGCTTCCCCGAACGACTGGGTGAGGAACTCGCGCTCGAATGTCGTCCGGGCGCGGAGATAGCTGCGGTCGGCGTCGGACAGCGCGTCCTCGCCCACGACCTCGGCGAGGTCGGCGGCCTGGCGAGCCCGCGCAGCGATGCCATACAGCTGGGCCGAGATCTCCAGGTGATCCTCACGGGTCAGCCCCGGACCGGCCCCATGTCGCATCAGCCGCGAGAGCGAGCCGAGCGCGTCGAGCGGCGGCGAGATCCCGCGCGCGTAGAGCTCAGGGCTGAGGACGAGCTGCCCCTCGGTGATATAGCCCGTGACGTCGGGCACCGGGTGGGTGATGTCGCCGGCGGGCATCGTCAGCACGGGCAGCTGCGTCAGCGATCCTGGCAGCCCCTTGATCCGTCCGGCCCGCTCGAGCAGCGAGGCAAGATCGCTGTACAGGTAGCCGGGATACCCGCGGCGGCTGGGGATCTCGCCGCGCGCTGCGGACACCTGACGGACCGCCTCGCAGTAGTTCGTCAGGTCGGCGATCACGACCAGTACGTGCCGGCCACGTTCGAACGCCAGGTGCTCGGCCACGGTCAGTGCCACCCTCGGGGTCACGATCCGTTCGACGACCGGATCGTCGGCTGTGTTGATGAACAGCGCCAGGTCGCCGAGCTGGGCCCGGCGCTCGAGCACGCTGCGAACCGAGTGGACGTCCGCGTGCGGCAGTCCGAGCGCCGCGAACACGATCGCGAATGGTTCGCCCGCCACGTGCGCCTGGGCGGCGATCTGCGCCGCGAGCTCGAGATGCGGGAGCCCACCCACTGAGAACACCGGCAGCTTCTGCCCGCGCACCAGTGTCGCGAGACCGTCGATCGCGCTGACGCCGGTGAGAATCGCCTCGTTGGGAGCAGCCCGCTGGGCCGGGTTGATCGGTGTTCCTGCGACCGGGCGTCGTTCACCGCCGGTGATCGGCGGCCCACCGTCGATCGGCTCGCCGCGGCCGTTGCAGGCCCGCCCGAGCCACCCCTCGCCGACCGGGACCTGCATCGGCGAGCCCGAGAATGCGACGCGGGCGGAGTCGAGCCGCATGCCCGCGGTGCCTTCGAGGACCTCAACGACTGCCAGGTCACGGTCGACGTCCAGCACCGTGCCGTGCCTGAGCTCCCCCGTGCTGAGCCTGATCTCGGCGACCTCGTCCCAGCCGACGCCGTCGACGTCCTGGACGACGATCAGCGGCCCACGGATCGAGCCGATCGCGCGGTACTCGATCGGCGCCTGCGAGCTCATCTCCGTCCTTCGAGCGAGTCCAGCGCACCGATCAGCTCGGTCGCGATCTGGTTCACCTCAGCCGCACCTTCGGGGGTCGTCTCGAAGCGGGCGCTGACGACCGGCGAGAGGTCGAAGGCGTCGAGCCGCGCGATCGGCGTCCCTCCCTCGAGCAGAGCCTGCATTCGCGCGTGCACTTCGAGCACCAGTTCGAGCAACGCCCGCTGCTTGGCCGGAGTGGTGTACTCGTCGCCCGGCAGAACCGCGCTCTGCTGCAGCACCCCTTCGCGCAGCAGCCGCGCCACCCGGAGCGTCAGCCGCTCGCTCGCCGGCAGCGAGTCCGCGCCGACGAGTTGCGCGATCGACTCCACTCGGTCTGCGTCGGTGAGCAATCGCAGTGTCTGTGTGCGCCGCTCGCCCCAGCCCGGATCGCCGTGTTCAGCCTGCCAGGTCGCCAGCCCGTCGCTGTCGCGCGCCGACGAGTCACGCCAGCTCACGGCCGGATAGTGGCGCGCGTAGGCGAGATCGCGGTCAAGCGACCAGACCGCACGGACGAATCGGCGCGTGTGCGAGGTCACCGGTTCGGTCAGATCGCCTCCCGGGGGCGACACTGCGCCGAGCACGGTCACCGATGCGATCGCACCGTCGAGCGTCCGCACCCGGCCCGCCCGCTCGTAGAAGTTGGCGAGCGCCGATGACAGGCCCGCCGGGTACCCCTCCTCGGCGGGCAGCTCGCCGGTGCGCGACGCCAACTCACGTAGGGCCTCCGCCCAGCGCGAAGTGGAGTCCGCGATCACGACCGCGTCATGGCCCATGTCCCGGTAGTACTCCGCGACGGCGACGCCGGTGTACACGCTCGCCTCCCGTGCCATCACCGGCATGTTCGACGTGTTCGCGATCAGCACCGTACGGTCGAGCAGCGACTGCCCCGTGCGAGGGTCCTTGAGCGCCTCGAATTCCTGCAGCACGTCGGCCAGTTCGTTGCCACGCTCGCCGCAGCCGACGTAGACGATCACCGCGGCATCGCACCATTTGGCGATCTGCTGCAGCGCGACCGTCTTGCCGGTGCCGAACCCGCCGGGGATCGCCGCGGTCGACCCGCGCGCCACCGGGAACAGCAGGTCCAGCACACGCTGACCGGTCACCAGCGGCTCGGCAGGCGGCAGCCGCGCTGACACCGGACGAGGACGGTGGACGGGCCAGCGCTGCGACAGCCCGAGCTCGTGGCCTCCGACTCGGGCGACGACGTCGCCCACGTGGTAGTCGCCCTCCGGCACTATCCATTCGACGCGGCCTTCGACGCCGATCGGCACGAGCACGTGGTGGTCGATCGCGGCCGACTCGGGCAGGGTGCCGAGCTTGCTCCCGCTCGTGACGAGGTCGCCGATGCCGATCGTGGGCACGAACCGCCAGTTGCGCTCCTCGCTCAGTGTCCGCGATGCGCCCCCGCGCTCGATGTGCGGCCCGACGGAGTGCAATGGACGCAGGACACCGTCGAACACGCCGCCGAGCAGCCCCGGGCCGAGCTCCACCGTCAGCGGTCCTCCACTGCCGTGGACGCGATCACCGGGCCTGAGCCCGCCGGTGTACTCGTAGATCTGAACGATCGCGCGCGTCGCCTCGAGCGCGATCACCTCACCGGGCAACTGCTCAGGACCGACGAACACGAGGTCGCGCATCGCCAGCCCCTCGCCCGCGCTGAGCTCGACAACCGGACCGTTGACACGGGTCACGACCGCGCCGCTCATCGCCACAGCCGGTCCTGGTCTGCCGCCATCGCGTGCAGGCAGCGATCCACCTGCGCGCTGAGTGAGTAGTCGATCGCCCGGCTCCCGGCGCTCGCCAGCAGCCCCCCGTCGGGCGCCACCGCGATCTCGACGGGGCCTGCGAACGCGAGGCGCCGGCGCGCATCCGCAGCGAGCCGCTCCAGCAGCGCGGCGTACCTGTGGTCGTGGGGCAGGCTCCTCACCGCCTGCCGCGCGTCGCGGCCGGCCTCGAGCATCACCGAGCGCTGGGCGCACAGGGTGATCGTCCGAGCCTGCGCTCGCGCCTGCGCGAGCAGTTCCCGTTCCTCGAGATCCGCGAGCTGCTCTGCCGCAGCCCGACGGCGCTCGATCAGCGTGGCCGCCTCCCCACGTGCCCGGTCGAGCTGCGCCGCAGCGCGCGCTCGCGCGGCAGCGAGGATCTGCCGTGCTTCGCCGGCACCGTCCGCGAGCGTCGCCTGCTGCACGGCCTCGAGCGTCACGACGGCATCACCACCCACAGGCACCGATCGCGACCGGCCAGCTCGGAGGCGAGCGCCGCACGTGCCGAGGGGGTCAGGATCGCCAGTGAGACGTCCGCCGGCAGGGACCGCCAGACGGCGACCGCCGCCTCCGGGCCCTCGGCCGGCTCGATCCGCACACCGGCCAGTGAGAACGCCTGAAGGCGCTCACGCTCTCCGATCGCGACGATCATGCTCAAGCCTTGCCGATCAGAATCACCGCGATGATCAGCCCGTAGATCGCGATCCCCTCGGCGAGCCCGACGATCACCAGCGAACGTCCGAGCATCTCCGGCTTCTCGGCGATCGCCGCGAGGGTCGCCGCGCCGGTGTAGGAGACCGCGATCCCGGCGCCGATCGTCGAGCCGGCCACAGCGATGCCGGCGCCGATGAAGGCGTCGCCCGCGCCGGGCTTCGCCGCCGCGGCCGTTGCGGCCTGCGCGGGGTCCACGACACCCGTGAGCATCAACGCCAGCGCCACCAGCGCCGCGCCGGCGATCGTCACATTCACCCGTACCAGCCAGCGCATCGCCGGGCGGGGGAAACGGCGCAGGAGCGCCTGCACCAGGAGCGCCGCAGCAACGGCCGCCGGCGCTCCGATCAATGCCGAGTCGATCATCTTGCCTCCTCGATTGACAACAGCGGCAAGCTCCAGGGCTTGAACGCACGTCCCTCCCCGACGAACAGCCGCGAGAACAGCTCGTAGTACTCCAGGCGCAGCGCTTGCACTGCGACCACCAGGCCTTCGAGCGCAAACGCGAGCGACCATCCCACTGCGAACGCCAGCGCCGCGGCCAGATCCCCGATCGCCGTCCCGGTCAGGCTCCCCGCCGCATCGAGGACGACCTGCCCGATCGCTGCGTGCATCAGACCGAAGGCGGCCAGCCGCGCGAACGAGAACACGTTCGAGAACACGCGCAGCAGCGCGTCGAGCAGTTCGATCAGCAGCTCGAAGAGCCCTGTCGCGCCTGGCCCGATCCGGGCGTGCAATCCGATCGCCAGCACGAGCAGCGCGAGCAGCGCGAGCCCGATGCCGAGCGCCTCGAGCACGCCGACGTGCACGCTCACGCCGAGCGCGACGAGCGCCGCACCGAGCAGGAGCGCGGCCCCGGCCACGCCCGAGCTGTCGGTCAGCGCCAGCGGAGCGCCCCCCTCACGCCAGCGGTTGACGATCCCGATCAGGTGGCCGGCGGCGAGCAGCCCGCCACCCGCGACGATCGCAACCGTCAGCAGCCGCGTCGGTTCCTCCAGCGGGTCCAGCCACAGCGTCGGGAGCAGCTTGGTCGGGCCGAACATCTCTCCGTAGAGCGCGCCGAACGCAATCGCCGAGAGGCCCGGCGCCGCGATCAGCGGCCACACCCTGCGCAGCGCCTGCAGCCGCGGGCGGCGCGTGCGCCGCAACAACAGCGCTGCGAACACGACCAGCAACCCATCGCCGACGTCACCGAACATCATCCCGAACATCAGGCAGTAGGTCACGGCAACGAATAGCGTCGGATCGAGATCGCGGTACGGCACCGCGCCGTACGTCGTCAGCAGCAGGCGAAACGGCTCGGCTGCGCGAGCGGGGGCCAGCAATGTCGGCGGCTGCTGTCCCCGGGGAACTGGCAGCGCCACCAGCGACGCGCCGAGCGCTTCCAGCCGGCGCTCGAGCTCGGCCAGCGACGGCTGCGGCGCCCAGCCGACGAACAACGCGAACTGCCCGTGACGCACGGCGCACGTCCGCCGCCGCTCGAGCTCGACCTCGCCCGCGAGCAGCCCGCGCGCGTCGCCCAGCTCGAGGGCAGCGATGTCCGGCGGCTCGGGCGCCAGTGCCGGCAGGGCCCGAGCGCACCGCGGCCGCCTGCCCTCCAAACGCCTCAGCGCCTCGAGTGCGGGACCCTCGCCGCCCCCGAGGGGGCCGCTGACCTCGACCGTACCGGCCTCGGCCAGGGCGACCAGCACCTGACGGGCGCGGCTTGCCTGGGCGACGATCGCGACCCGCCGCATCCGCATGGGGAAGATCCGCTCAGAGAGCTCCATCAACCAGCTCGATCAGCTCGGTTGTGCCGCCTGCCGCAGCTACGCGGAGTGCACGCGCAGTGCGCGCCGCATCGGCTGCGAGCAGCGCGACGGCCGCCAGCACGACCCCTTCGTCGCTCACGCCACGGAGCAGCGCAGCCGCCTCGTGCTCGATCCGGCGCCACCACGCGAGCTCCGCACGCCAGAGCTCGCTCACCTCGCGGGTTGCGTCGAGCGCCCAGGCGGATTCTGCGGGCAGCGCCGCCCGCAGATCCCGCACCGAACCCGCGCCGAGCGCGTCGTCACCGATCCAGGGAAGCCGTCGCAACTGGACCCGCCGAGGACGACCGGCGGCGAGCAGCACCTCCCGGGCGACCAGCAGCGCAGCCGCGCCGGCCACCCAGCGCTCGGCCTCGGGCGCCGAGGCCCGCACGCGCCGAGCCCAGGCTACGCGCAGCCCGAGTGCGAGCTCGGCCGGCGACCGTCCCCCCGGGTCTCCCCAGGCGGACGTCGCGACGATCTCGGCCACCTGATCCAGGCTGCGCGACTGCTCGATCCGCGACCAGGCGGTCGCAAGCCCGCCCAGTACGAATGGAGCGGGCTCACGCCCATCGCCGAGGAGGGCAGCGACGCGGGCGTCGATATTCGCCAGCTCGAACCAGGCCGCCAGCGCCCGGATCACGCTGGCGCCGCCGCCGGGCAGCCAGCCGGCGAGCACTCGCAGGTGCCACAGCAAGGTGTCGGCCACTGCGCGCTCGGCTCCGGCCAGATCGAGGTCGCCCCGGACTCGCTCGCCGTAGGCGCTGCCTGCCAGCACGCCCACCGCGTCCGCCAGCGAGCCCGACGCCGCGACCGTGCGCGCGTGATCGGGCCCGATGACCCGTCCGAGCATCAGCCTGCAGCGCGTCACACCGGCGACCCAGCTGGCCTTCACCGGGGCCCCTCCAGCAGGTGCTGCACCACCTCGTCGACGAACGCCGGAGTGCGATCCCGGCCGCGCCTGACGATGCGCTCGGCGTCCCGCGCGGCGACCTCGAGCATCGACCGCCGTGCTTGCTCGACCCCCGTGCGACGCTGCTCGAGCAGCTCAGCCGCCTGGCGCCCGGCCTCGGACTGGGCATCGGCGAGCAACCGGCGGCGCTCCGCATCGGCAGCGGCATCGATCCGCGCAGCTTCGGCGCGTGCGCGCTCGATCGCCGTCTGCGAGCGCTGCTCGATCGCGTCCAGCCGCTTGAACAGAAACCCGACTTCGCGCGCGAGCTCGTCGCCTGCGGACGGCACGGCGATCACCCCGGCGGCTGCGCCCGGGGGCAGTCGCAGTGTGCGCATGCGCTCGAGCAGCTGGCTGATCGCCGACACGGATCAATCCTGTTCGCCTCGACGACGACGCACATCAGTCCTTATTGGCCGCGCACATCGGTCCTTATTACGGTCACGCGAACGGCACATGGCGGCCGTGCGGCGATGAGAGCGATGCACCGCAACCCGTCCACCGTTCGGTAGATCGCCGCAGCACGGTTCTGCTCTTGACCCGGATGGCAACCGGCGCCGTCGGGCACAACGTTGGTCTCGCTCAGATCGCGCTTACGCAAAGGGAGCGTCACATGACTGCTTTCACCGGACAGCACGCCGCGGAGCCGATTCACAAAGGTCCCGCTTCCGGCTTGGCTCCCAACTTGGAGGACTACGATCTTGCCCGGTCGCAGTTCTCGTGGGCCAGCGCACGGGCCGAGCTGGCAGGCCTGCCCGGCGACGCTCTCAACATCGCCTACGAGGCGGTCGACCGTCAAGCCGACGGGCCGCTGGCCGACACGGTGGCGTTGCGGTTTCTCGACCTGGGCGGGGTTGCGGCCGAGCTCACCTATGCGCAGCTGAAACGGGCGACCAGCCGCTTCGCGGGCGTGCTCGAGCAACTCGGCGTCGCGCGCGGGGAGCGGGTCTTCGTTCTCGCCGGTCGGATTCCCGAGCTGTACGTAGCCGCGCTGGGAACGCTCAGGCACGGAAGCGTGTTCTGCCCGCTGTTCTCCGCATTCGGCCCTGAGCCGATCGAACAGCGGTTGAGGCTCGGAGACGCGCGCGTGCTGGTCACCACGGTGACGCTGTACACGCGCCGGGTGGCCGGGCTCCGGCCACGGCTCCCAGGGCTGGCTCACGTGCTGTTGATCGGCAGCGATGCGGAGATCGAAGCACTGCCGGGCACCGACGATCTGCGTGCGTTGATGGATCGCGCCCCGGATCACCGCGAACCGGCCGCGACCGCTCCCGAGGACATGGCGTGTCTGCATTTCACGAGCGGCACCACCGGCGAGCCGAAGGGCGCCGTCCACGTCCACGAAGCGGTCGTCGGGCACCGAGCGACGGGCCGCATGGTGCTCGATCTTCACCCCGGCGACATCTTCTGGTGCACGGCGGACCCCGGTTGGGTCACCGGCACCTCCTACGGGATCATCGCGCCCCTGACGATCGGCGCCACATGCGTCGTCGACGAGGCCGAGTTGGCTGTCGATCGCTGGTACGGGATCCTCCAGGACCAGCACGTGACGGTCTGGTACACCGCTCCCACCGCCCTGCGGATGCTGATGCGGGCCGGTGCCGAGGTCGCGCACGAGTACGACCTGAGTGCGCTGCGGTTCGTCGCCAGCGTGGGTGAGCCGCTCAACCCGGAAGTCGTCCACTGGGGCCAGGAAGCCTTCGGACTTCCCGTCCACGACAACTGGTGGCAGACCGAGACCGGTGGGATCATGATCGCCAACTATCGGTCGATGGACGTTCGGCCCGGGTCGATGGGCCGGCCCCTGCCGGGCGTCGAAGCGGACGTGTGCCGCCGCGATGCAGACGACAAGCCGCTGCTCGCGACGGACGGGAGCCTGGAGCTCGCGTCAGAAGGCGAGCAGGGCGAGCTCGTGCTTCGGCCCGGCTGGCCATCGATGTTCCGCGCCTACCTCGGCGATCCGGTCAGGTACTCCGAGCGCTTCGTGGGCGGCTGGTACCTGACCGGCGATCTGGTGCGCCGGGATGCCGACGGCTACTTCTGGTTCATCGGGCGCGGCAACGACGTGATCAAGTCCTCCGGTCACTTGATCGGACCGTTCGAGGTCGAGAGCGCGCTGCTCGAGCACGAGGCGATCGGCGAGGCCGGCGTGATCGGCAAGCCGGACCCGGTCGCGGGCGAGATCGTCAAGGCGTTCGTCCTGCTCAATCCCGGCTTCGAGCCCGATGAGGAGCTCCGGCGCGACATCCTCGCGTTCTCGCGCCGGCGGCTCGGCGCGGCCGTCGCACCCCGCGAGATCGACTTCGTCGACGTTGTGCCGCGCAACCGGAGCGGGAAGATCATGCGCCGGGTGCTGAAGGCGCGCGAGCTCGGGCTTCCGGAAGGCGACCTCTCGACGATGGAGCCGGGGTCGTGATCGTCGGGCCGGATCGCGAGCACGGACTGCACCTGCTGGCGCAGATGCTGCGCATCCGACGTTTCGAGGAGAAATGCGTCGAGCTGTACAGCGCGACCAAGATCCGGGGTTTCCTGCACCTGTACATCGGCGAGGAGGCGGTCGCCGTCGGGACGATCGAGGCGCTGCTGCCAGACGACGCAGTCGTCGCCACATACCGCGAACACGGGCACGCTCTGGTTCGTGGTGTACCAACCGAGGCGCTGATGGCGGAGATGTACGGGAAGCTCGAGGGTTGCTCGCGCGGACGCGGCGGGTCGATGCACCTGTTCGACGCCGCCACTCGGTTCTACGGCGGCAACGCGATCGTCGGCGGTGGGCTGCCGCTGGCGCTCGGGCTCGCGCTGGCCGACAAGCTGGAGGGGCGCGAGCGGGTCACCGCGTGCTTCTTCGGCGACGGTGCAGTCGCCGAGGGCGAGTTCCACGAATGCATGAACCTGGCAGCGCTGTGGAGCTTGCCGGTCATGTTCTTCTGCGAGAACAACCGCTACGCGATGGGCACCGCGATCGAGCGCTACGAGTCGGAGACCGACCTCGCGCTGAAGGCGGCAAGCTACGAGATGACCTCCTGGTCGGTGGACGGGATGGATGTGCTCGCAGTCGAAGCTGCCGCGCGCAAGGCGGTCGCGGAGGTGCGCGACGGGTCGCGGCCGTGCTTCCTCGAGCTGAAGACGTACCGCTTCCGCGCGCACTCGATGTACGACCCCGATCTGTACCGGACCAAGGACGAGATCGAGCGCTACCGCCAGCACGATCCGATCCCCGCGCTCCAGCGCCGACTCGAGGCGGACGGCAGCCTGAGCGCGTCCGACATCGAGCAGATCGAGCGGTCCGTCGCCGAGGAGATCGAGCGCGCCGTCGCATTCGCGGAGGCCGGCACGCTCGAGCCCGTCGAGGAACTCGAGCGATTCGTCTACTGGGAGGGATCGCTCGCATGACCGCGGGAGTCCAGACGACGGCGATCACCTACCGAGAAGCGCTGCGCGAAGCGATCCGCGAGGCGCTGAGCTCCGATCCGCGCGTCTTCCTGATGGGCGAGGACGTCGGGCTCTACGGCGGCAGCTTCGGCGTCAGCCGGGGTTTGCTGGCCGAGTTCGGGCCCGAGCGGATCAGGGATACGCCCCTGTCCGAGTCGGCGTTCGTGGGTGCAGGGATCGGCGCGGCGATGGCCGGCATGCGCCCGATCGTCGAAGTGATGACAGTCAACTTCTGCCTGCTGGCCCTCGACCAGATCATGAACAACGCCGCAACGATCACCCATATGTCGGGTGGGCAGTTCGCGGTCCCCGTCGTCATCCGGATGACCACCGGCGCGGGCCGTCAGGTCGCGGCACAGCACTCCCACAGCCTCGAAGGGTGGCTGGCCCACATTCCGGGGCTGAAGCTGCTGGCACCGGCGACGATCGCGGACGCGCGCTGGATGCTCGCCCCCGCGCTGGCAGATCCCAACCCGGTGCTGATCTTCGAGCACGGATCGCTGTACAACCTGAAAGGGGAGCTCGACCGCGACCACGGGCCGGTCGACATCGACCGGGCAGCGATCCGCCGGCCGGGCTCCGACGTGACGCTGATCACATATGGAGGCACCTTGCCGGCCGCGATCGCGGCAGCGGATCAGCTCGCCGACGCGGGAATCGACGCGGAGGTGATCGATCTGCGTGTGCTCCGCCCGCTCGACGACGAGACCGTGATCCAGTCGGTCGCGCGGACGCATCGGGCGGTGACCATCGACGAGGGCTGGCGATCGGGAAGCCTGGCGGCCGAGATCAGCGCCCGCATCATGGAGCAGGCGTTCTACGAGCTCGACGCGCCGGTTGCCCGAGTCTGCTCGGCAGAGGTGCCGATGCCGTACCCGCAGCATCTGGAACAGGCGGCGCTCCCCCAACCGGCCAAGATCCTCTCGGAGGTCCTGCGGATGCTCGGGAAGGGGTCGGGTGGCTGAGTTCGTGATGCCGTCGCTGGGCGCCGACATGGACTCGGGCACCCTGCTCGAATGGTTCGTCAAGCCCGGCGACGAGGTCAAGCGCGGCGACATCGTGGCGCTCGTCGACACGAGCAAGGCTGAGATCGAAGTCGAGATCTTCGAGGACGGGGTGATCGACGAGCTGATCGTGGCGCCCGGCACGCGCGTGCCCGTTGGTGCCGTACTGGCGACGGTCGGTACCGCGGGCGCCCCGCCGGCGCCCGCCGCAGCAACCCCACCGGCGCCCGCCGCAGCAACCCCAACGGCACCGGCCCCACCGGCGCCCCCCGCACCGCCCACGGCAGCGCCGCCGGCGATCGCGGTGGACGGGCACCGTGTCCGCGTGTCGCCGCTCGCCAGGCGGGTGGCGCAGCAGCTCGGCGTCGACCTGGCGGCGGTGACCGGAACCGGGTTCGAGGGGGCGATCACGCGGGCTGACATCGAACACGCGGTCGCGGTCGCGAGCCCTCCGGCACCGCCGGTGCCGGCAGCTCCCGAAGTCGCGCATCGCCAGGAAGCGATGCGCCAGGCGATCGCCGTGCTGATGGCACGATCCAAGCGCGAGATCCCCCATTACTACCTCGAGCTGCAGATCGACATGAGCCGGCCGCTCGAGTGGCTGCGCGAGGAGAATCTGCGACGACCGGTGACGAAGCGCCTGCTGCCGGCAGCGCTGCTGTTGAGCGCGGTTGCGCACGCGGTCGTGGAGATGCCGGAGATGAACGGCTTCTGGGTCGACGATGCGTTTCATCCAGGCGGCCGCGTCCACCTGGGGGTGGCGACCTCGCTGCGCAGCGGCGGCCTGATCGCGCCGGCGCTGCACGACGCCGATCGGATGAGCCTCGAAGAGCTGATGGCGGGGACGCAGGACCTCGTCCAGCGTGCACGGGCGGGCAGGCTCCGCAGTTCGGAGATGTCGGACCCGACGATCACCGTGACGAACCTCGGCGACCGCGGCGTCGATCTCGTGCACGGCGTGATCTACCCGCCGCAGGTTGCGCTGGTGGGCTTCGGCGCGGTCCGCGAGCGGCCCTGGGCGGTCAACGGACTCCTGGGCGTCAGGCCCGTCGTGACGGCGACGCTCGCCGCCGACCACCGGGCAAGTGACGGCCATGCGGGCGGCCGCTTCCTGGCGATCATCGAGCGGAAACTCAACACACCGGAGGAGCTATGACCGAGCAGGAACTGCGCGAGGCGGTGATCGCCGCGCTGACGCAGGTCGCACCCGACATCGACCCGGCCGCGATCGACCCCACGATCGGGCTGGCCGAGCAGCTCGACATCGACTCGATGGACTTCCTTAACGTGGTCGTGGCGATTCACGAGCGCACCGGGATCGAAGTTCCGGAGCGGGACTACCCGAAGCTGTCGACGCTCGATCAAGCGGTCGGATATCTGGCCGCCGCCCAGACGCAGCACGCCCCCAGCTGAAGTCCGCGACCAACGCGGCCACGGTCACCTCAACGGGCAGCAGACCGCAGCCCGGTGCGCGGATCGCCACCGACGACCGCGGCGACGCAGTCGGGCAGCGGCTGCGCGCACCCCTCGTCGGCGAGCGCGCAGCGCCGAGCACGACCCGCTCAGCGGTAACCCAGGGCCACCGGGTAGGTGGCACGGTAGTTGCGCTGGGCCGCCATCACGGTCTCGACGTACGCGCGGGTCGCCGGGAACGGGATGTCGGCGACCGTGAACTGCTGCCACGCTCCGCCGTTGCGGGCAAGCCAGATCCCCGCGTTGGTCTCGCCGCCGTTGTAGGCGGCCAGCGCCAGCAGCTTCGACTGGTGGAACTCGTCGAGCAGGTAGCGCAGGTAGTAGCTGCCGTAGGCGATGTTGACCGCCGGATGCCAGAGATCCGAGGTCGTGAACGCGGTTGCACCGGATCGGCGTGCGAGGAAGTCGGCGGTCGCGGGCTCGATCTGCATCAAGCCGACGGCGCCGGTCGGCGAGCTGCGGGCGTCGAACCGCGTCTCGGCGTAGATCACGGCGGCGATCAGCGCCGGGTCGAGATGCTTGTCCGCGGCCTGCTCACGGATGATCGACGCGTAGGACAGCGGCAGCGTCAGCTCCCTGATCGCCTTCTGGAACAGCGGCCGCACGGCCACGATCGCAAGGACGAGCGCCAGTGCGAGCGCGACGGCGACCGTCAGCCGCCGGCGCCGGCGCGCGGCAACGCGCCGGCGACGGACCGTCGCGGCCCCGCTCATCGGCTCACGCGGCCGGACATCGGCCCCGGCACTCGGTCATCGACGCAGCTTGTCAAGTACCGCCGACAGTTTCTCCTCGAGTTGCTCGACCGTGCCGTCGTTGATCACCACGTATGTCGATCGTGCGGCCTTCTCGTCCTGGCTGAGCTGACGCGCCGCCCGCTCGGCAAGCGCCGTGTGCCCACGGCCGGCGGCGCGCGCGCGCCGCAGCTCCTCGTCGGCGACGACCGCGATCGTCGCGTCGAAGTCGCCCTCGATCCCCGCCTCGAACAGCAGCGGCACCTCGACAACGAGCGCAACCGGTGCCGGCGAGGCGGCCGCCGCCTCCCGCCGCCACGCCGAGATCTCCTCCGCCACCAGCGGCCACAGCAACCGCTCGAGCCAGGCACGGTCCTCCACGCGGCTGAATACCCGCTCGCCCAGCGCAGACCGATCGACCACCCCGCCGGGGGCCACCGAATCACCGAACCGGGCGACGACGGCCGAGCGCACCGCGTCGCGCGCGTACAGCGAATGCACGACCGAATCGGTCGACAGCGTCGCCGCCCCGAGCCGCCCCAGCACCGCCAGCGCCGTCGACTTCCCCGCTCCGAGCCCCCCGGTCAGACCCACGTACGGCACTGAACGATCGCCCGTCCACGCAGGCACAGCAATCACCCGTCCCCGGCGATCGAGCGCCCCCGGCAGGCGCTGGACCGCCGATCAGCCGGCGCCGTGCGCGCCGGTGTCCGCCGTGTCGGAGGAGGACTCCTCCTCCGCCGTGTCGGAGGAGGAGTCGCCGTCGTCAGGAGGCGAGTCCAGGGAGGCGTCGGGGGCCTCCGTCGAACCAACTTGCGTCGCCTGTTCGCCAGCCTCGGCCTCATCCACCGCCGAAGCGGTTGGTACGTCGGAGGCCCCTGATGCCTCCTCCTCGTACGCAGCGAAGACGTCCTCGGACAACCCAAGCTCCGGCACATGGGAGGTGAGGTCCTCAGCCGACCCGGTGATCTCCCGGACAGGCAGCACCTGCCCCTCGACCCGCTTGACCGACAGCGACAAGCGGCGCCGCTCGGAGTCGATCTCGAGGATCTTGACGCGGACGGTGTCGCCCGGCTGGATGATCTCGCGCGGGTTCTCGACGTGGTGCTGGGCGAGCTCGGAGATGTGAACGAGCCCCTCGACGCCGTCGAGGATCTCGACGAACGCCCCGAACGTGACGACCTTCGTGACGTTGCCCTCGAGCTCGTCGCCGATGTTGTAGGTCGAGACGACCCGCTGCCAGGGGTCCTCCTGCGTCTGCTTGAGACCGAGCGAGATGCGCTGGCGCTGGCGGTCGATGTCGAGCACCTTGACCGAGACCGTGTCGCCGATGTTGAGGATCTCGGACGGGTGGTTGACGTGCGACCACGACAGCTCGGAGATGTGGATCAGGCCGTCGATCCCGTCGAGGTCGACGAACGCGCCGAAGTCGACGATGTTCGAGATCACGCCTTCGACCACCTGGCCCGGCTGCAGCCGATCGAGGATCCGCTCGCGGTCCTCCTTGCGCTGCTCCTCGAGCACCGCGCGCCGCGACAGCACGACGTTGTTGCGCGAGCGGTTGAGCTCGATCACCTTGCACTCGATCGTCTGGCCCATGTACTCGTCGAGGTTCGGGACCCGGCGGATGTCGACCAGCGACGCGGGCAGGAAGCCGCGCACTCCGAGGTCGATGATCAGGCCGCCCTTGACGACCTCGATCACGAGCCCTTCGACGGGCTCGCCCGAAGTCGCGGCGGCCTCGATCTTGCGCCACGCCTTCTCGAACCGGGCGCGCTTCTTGGACAGGATCAGGCGCCCGTCCTGATCCTCCTTGGTGAGGACGAGTGCATCGACCTCCTCGCCGAGCGACACCTCGTCGGCGGGGTCGACCGACTTGCGGATCGACAGCTCGCTGACGGGGATGACGCCTTCGGACTTGTAGCCGATGTCGACGAGGACCTCGTCGTTGTCGATCCGGACGACGTGGCCGGTGACGACATCGCCTTCCTGGAAGGGGCGGATCGTGGCGTCGTAGTTGGGGACGATCTTGCCGTCGATCTCGAGCAGCAGACCGTCGGACCCTTCGACGATCCGGGCTTCTTTCTGTTGATCGGCTGGCATCGGTGCTGTAAGTGTGGACATTGGTCGGACCCAGGATAGCCAGCCAGGGCCCGCAGGGGGTGAACGGTTCCCACCGACCCACCCCCGCCAACTCCCCTGCCCGTCCCGACCGCCCTGCCTATCATGCCTCGGCATGCCGCGACGGGCAACCAAGCGCGGGGCGCAGCGCACGCCGCTCGATGCCGACTGCGACGTCCTGATCTGCGGAGCGAGCTTCGCCGGGCTCGCCGTCGCCCGCGAGCTGGCGGGCACGGACGCGCGCGTACTCGTCGTCGACCGCTACGAGATCGGTGAGCGCCAGACCTCCGCATGCGCGGCGCCGACGCTGTGGCTGGAGGCGCTCGAGCTGACCGACTCCGTCCTCCAGACGTTCCCGGACCTCGTGATCCACACGCCGCACGGAACCGTCCGGTACGGACTGCCGTGGACGTTCTCGACGTTCGACTACCAGACACTGTGCGGCTCACTGGCCGCACAGTGCGAGTTCGAGTTCGAGACCGCCACCGTGCTCGGCCGCACGGACGGCGGGGTCGAGACCGACCGCGGCGAGCTGCGCGCTCCGCTCGTCGTCGACGCGCTCGGCTGGCGGCGGGTGCTCGGCACCGGCGAGCAGATCCAGCCGCCCGACGGGTACCTCAGCCGCGGGCTCGAGGTCCACCCCGACGGAACCGGCACCGAGCTCGAGATCTGGATCGATCGCGCCTACATCCGCGCCGGCTACGGCTGGAGCTTCCCTGCCGGCAACGAGGTCCGCGTCGGGATCGGCTCGTTCATCCCGCGTGATCACGTCAGGCAACCGACCGTCAAGCTGGCGCAGGACCTCGACCGCGAGCCGCTCGGCTACCAGGGAAACTGGATCCCGCACCGGATCCGCGAGGCGACCGAGGGCGGGGTCTTCTTCGCCGGCGACTCGGCCGGCCACTGCCTGCCGCTGACCGCCGAGGGGATCCGGACCGCCTTCTACTTCGGGATCGCGTGCGGCCGCGAGCTGCGCGAGGTGATCGAGGGCCGCCAATCCAAGGCCGCGGCGCTCGCCTCCTACGCCGCGTTCAGCGCCGCCCACCGCTGGAAGTTCGAGTCGCTGCTGCGCACCCAGGACCTGATCCCGCGCGTCCCGCCACGCCTGCTCGCGCCCGCACTGCGCCTGATCGGGAACCGGCGGTTCGTGCGCTGGGCGTTCGAGCAGTACCTGGCGATCGCGCCGCCGGGCTTCGCCGCCCCTGCGGCCGCGCATGCCCCCGGGTCACTTCGCGGCGAGCCAGTCGCCGCCGGCGCCGCCCTCGACCGCTAGCGGCGGATCCATCTCGAACGCCGCCGCCATCTCGCGCGAGGCGAGCTCGCGGACCTGCTCGGATTCGCGCGCAGGCCCTTCGAACAGCAGCTCGTCGTGGATCTGGAGCACCATCCGCGACTCGAGCCCTGCGTCGGCCAGGGCCTGGTCGCAACGGACCATCGCAACCTTCATGATGTCGGCGGCGGTTCCCTGGATGACCATGTTGACCGCGAACCGCTCGCCCTGCTTGCGCAGGTCCCAGCGGCGGGCGCGGAGCTCGGGCACCTGGCGGCGGCGGCCGAACAGGGTCGAGACGTAGCCGTGCTCGGTCCCCTGCGCGATCGTCTCCTCGATGAACCGGCGGACCGCGGGGAACCCGTCCATGTAGCGGTGGATGAACTCGTCGGCCTCCTCCTGCGGGATGTCGAGCCGGTCGGCCATCCCGTAAGCCGACAGCCCGTAGACGATCCCGTAGTTGATCATCTTCGACTTCGAGCGCATGCCGGGGTCGATCTGGTCGGGGGCGACGCCGAACACGCGGCAGGCGGTCGCGGTGTGGACGTCCTCGCCACGGCGGAAGATCTCCTTGAGCACGTCCTCGGAGGCGATGTGGGCCAGCAGCCGCAGCTCGACCTGCGAGTAGTCGATCGAGACGAGCAGGTTGCCCGGCTCGGCCACGAAGCAGGCCCGGATCTCGCGGCCGAGCTCGGTACGGATCGGGATGTTCTGGAGGTTCGGGTTGTTCGACGACAGCCGGCCCGTGGTCGCGGCGGTCTGGTTGAAGGTCGTGTGGAGCCGGCCGTCGACGGCGATCAGCAGCGGCAGCGCGTCGAGGTAGGTCTGGGCGAGCTTCGTCAGCTCGCGCCAGCGCTCGATCTTCGGGATGATCTCGTGCTCGGAGCGGATCGCCTGCAGCACGCGCGCGTCGGTCGAGTACCCGGTCTTGCCGCGGCGCTTGCGCGACAGCCCGAGCCGGCCGAACAGAACCTCCTCGAGCTGCTTGGGCGAGCCCAGCACGAACGGCCCGCCGGCAAGCTCGTAGATCTCGCGCTCGAGCGCCCCGGCCTCGGCCTTGACCCGCGTCGAGATCGCAGCGAGCCGGTCGGTGTCGAGCTTCAGCCCCGCCCGCTCCATCGCCCGCAGGATCCGGACCAGCGGCAGCTCGACGTGCTCGAACAGGTCGGTCAGGCCGCGGCCGCGGATCTCCTCGCGCTGCCACTCGGCTAGCCGGCCGAGTAGCAGCGAGTCGGCTGCCGCCGAGTCGCCGATCTCGGTGCCGAACCCGCGCTCCTCGGTCAGCTCCCGGAACGGGTAGGCGCGGCGGGCGGGCTCGAGCAGGTAGGCCGCCACCTCGGTGTCGTGCGCCAGCACCGGCGGCACCGTGTCGAGCGCCTTCGCGTCGTGGGCGATCACCGGCCTCGTCCCGAGCGCGTCCACGAGCGGCCCGGGCCCGTCGCACACGCCGGCCAGCACCTCGGTCGCGCCCGCGGCATGTACGGCGAAGCGCCACTCCGGCTCGGGCGCGAACAGCGCCCCCTCGGGCGCCTGCGGCGGACTGACCGCGACCGCCACCTCGACCTGGGGCAGCCGCGCCAGCTCGCGCAGGGTCGCTGGCCGTACGGTCGCGTTCAGCGCCTGTCCGCCGGTCGGCACGGGCGCGGGCGCGGCCGCATCGGCCGACCCCAACGCCTCCTCGAGCCGGCGCAGCGGCTCGCGCAGCTCGAACTGGCGGAAGGTGTCGCGCAGCTTCGAGCGATCGGGCGGCTGGGAGACATAGGCGCCGAGGTCGAGATCGACCGGAATGTCACGCTTGGCGGTCGCGAGCTGCTTCGAGATCCGCGCCGCATCGGCGTGCTCGGTCAGGTTCTGCTTGCGCTTGGCGCCCGAGATCTCGTCGATGTGGTCGAGCACGCGCTCGAGCGACCCGAACCGCTGCAGCAGCTCCGCCGCGGTCTTGTCACCGATCCCCGGGACGCCGGGGATGTTGTCGGAGGTGTCGCCCTTCAGCCCGATGAAGTCGGGGATCAGCTCGGGCGGGATTCCGTAGCGGTCGAT
>DAHUYL010000178.1 GCA_027315255.1 Solirubrobacterales bacterium
GTCGGTGACGTGACGGGCGATCAGCGCGCCGGTCGCGGTCATCCCGATCCAGATCGGCTTGTCCCAGCGCCGGATCGCGGTCGAGGTCTTCTCGCCCAGCGCGGTGTGCGCCTCGTCGCAGATCACGATCGTGTAGGCGTCGGAGATCTTGCCGGCGTTGCGCACGAACCACTGGTAGGTCTCGACCGTGACGGGGCCCTTCGACGCGTCCTGGCCGACGAGCAGCGGCGGGTGGATCCGGTCGCGATAGCCGCGGTCGCGGAGCTCGCCGATGAACTGGTCGACCAGGTTGCGGCGATGGGTCAGGATCAGGACGCCGCCGGTGCGCGAGGCCTCGACGAACCCGAGCGCGGCGACCGTCTTGCCGGCGCCGGTTGCGTGCTCGAACCAGAAGCGGCGGTCGGCGCCGGGATCGTCGGCGACACCCTCGACCACGTCGGCGTCGACCTCGCCCTCATCCTGCCAGTCGAGCGGCTCCTCCTCGTCCTCCTCCTCCTCGTCGTCGTCCTGCTCCTCGAAACCGTCCTCGTCCTCGTCGCCGGCCGCTCCGCGATCCTCGGCGTCCCGCTCGCGCGCGGGCTCGGCGATCACCTCCGGCGCGGGCGCCTCACTCACGCGGCCGTTGCCGTTGCCGTTCGCCGCCTGCGCGGAGGCGAGCAGCGCGGTCAGCGTGCCCGACAGGGCGTCGACCTGGTGGGCCGACAGCACGGTCCCGTCGATCAGCTTCGGCTCGTCCTCGGACAGCACCCGCTCGAGCCCGAGCAGCAGCGAGTAGCGGCGTCGCCACTCGAGCGACGGCTGCGTCCGCCCTGCCTCGACCTCCGCCACGGCGGCGTCGAGCGCGCGCCGGCGGGCGCTGCCGGCGGCCAGCGCCTCGGCGGCGGTCTCGCCGTCGAACACGAACCGCTCACGCGTGAGCAGCTCTGCACGCGCGATTTCCGCCGCGCTCGGAAACGGGGTCGAATCACCCATGAAGGTTGGAAGGTGTCGTCTGGAGTACGGAGCCGCGGGACACGTCTGGCGGCTCACAGAGGTCTCGGCATCCACCGAGCACGGCGAGGATCTCCTCGGGGATCCCCCTCACCACTGCCGTAGCTCAGAGGATAACGGCTATTTAAGCAAACCTGCTTCTGTCAAGCTTTTGGTCGTGGATTCCGCCCGTGAGGATATGTCCGCGACCGGCGTCAGGTTCACGATTCGCCGGGCGCTGACCAGGGAGGAGGTGGCCGCGGCGCTGGCGCTCCGCTACGAGGTGTTCTGCGTCGAGCAGGGGGTGCCGCGCAGCGAGGAGCGCGATGGTCGCGACCACGACGCGCTGCACCTGATCGCCGTCGACGGCGCCGGGCAGCTGCTCGGAACCTGCCGGCTCGTGTTCGTCGGCCGAACGGTCCAGTTCAGCCGCCTTGCGGTCGCACGCTCGGCACGCCGCCAGCGGATCGCGACGGCGCTGCTGAGCGCCGCCGATGCCGAGACCCGCGCCGGCGGCGCCACCCGGCTCGTGCTGCACGCCCAGACCTATGCCCGCGAGCTGTACGAGCGCCACGGCTACGAGCCACGCGGGCCCGAGTTCACCGAGGCGGGCATCGAGCACGTCGCGATGGAGAAAGTTCTCTGAAGACGCATTGCGAGCGCTGGTCCAGCGCGTCAGCCGCGCCACGGTGAGTGTCGGCGGCGAGCTCGTCTCGGAGATCGGCGAGGGTCTGCTGGTGCTGCTCGGCGTCGCCGTCGACGATCAACCGGCGGACGCGGACAAGCTCGCCGCCAAGGTCCGCGCTCTGCGCGTGTTCCCCGACGCCGAGGGCCGCATGAACGAGCCGCTCGGCGACCGCGAGCTGCTGTGCATCAGCCAGTTCACGCTGTATGGCGACACCCGCCGCGGTAACCGGCCGAGCTACACGGCGGCCGCGCCCGCACACGAGGCGGAGCCCCTG
Organism: Solirubrobacterales bacterium; assembly: GCA_027315255.1. Taxonomy (GTDB): domain Bacteria; phylum Actinomycetota; class Thermoleophilia; order Solirubrobacterales; family Solirubrobacteraceae; genus Palsa-465. Next base: position 1,932 of record DAHUYL010000178.1, read on the forward strand.
TACGAGCGCTTCTGCGAGCGGCTCGCCGCCAGACGCGGGGTGTTCGGTGCCGAGATGGCGGTCGAGCTCACGAATGACGGGCCCGTGACGCTCCTACTCGAGAGCCGCTGACCCGCGCGGACATTGCCTCGCGGTACACCTCCCAGGTGGCAGCTGCCGCGTCGTCCCAGGTCCAGCTCGGTGGTTGAGGCGCCGGCCGGCGTGCCTCCTCGGCGGCGCGGATCAGCCCGGCGAGGTCGTTGACGGCGCTGAACGAGACGCGGTCGCCGAGCACCTCGCGCACCGCCGGCACGTCGCAGGCGGCGACCGGCGTGCCGCACGCGAGCGCCTCGATCGGCGCCAGCCCGAAGCCGACGTCCGCACTGGGGAACACGAGCGCGTGGGCACCGGTGTAGATCGCTGCCAGCTCGTCGTCGTCGACCCGGTCGGTGAGCGTCACGTCCGGCAGTTGCTCGTGGGCCCAGCGGCCGGCCGCGCCGACCAGGACCAGCGGCATCGAGCGCTTGGCGCGGGCGAGCGCCAGCACGCGCTTGTGCGGATTGGGCGTCCGCAGCCCTCCGACCCACAGCAGGTACTGCTCGGGCAGCCGGTAGCGCCGCCGTACGGCCGCGACCTCCGCGTCGGAGCGCGGGCGCAGCGCCGTCGCGGCCGCCTCGCTGATCACCGCGATCCGCTCGCTCTGGATCTGGAGTGTGCGGATCGCGTCGTCGGCGACCGCGCGCGTCGGCACGATCACGCGCGCCGCGCGCTGGACCGCCAGGTAGCGCAGCGTGAAGCGGACCCCTGAACGCAGGTACTCGCCGCGGCGCTTGAGCGCGATCACGTCGTGCAGGGTCACGACCATCGGCACCGGCGGGCGCAGCAGCGCGCCGTCGAGCCAGGGCGAGTGGTAGACGTCTGTCTGCCTCGGGTGCGGGTCGTGGCTCTCGATCAGCTCGCCTTCGCCCGACCCCTCGAGCGCGCTCAACAGGCACCGGGCGTAGCGACCGATTCCACCGGGGAGCTTCGCCGGCCGCGAGTCGTATGCGACCCTCACGCGGAGGTGGCTCCCGGCAGGCCCGGCATCGTCCGACCGTCAAACATGGATCGCAAGCAGCCCCCGGTTCATCTGCTGTTCCTCTTGCAACCAGACTCTATACGTATGCGGGGTGACGGTGTGGGTCACGAACTACGCATCTTGTGAAGGATTACTACGAGGATCTGTGGTCGAGGCTGCAGCGGCCGCTGGTCGCGCCCGACCTCGAGCTCAGGCGCGCGTTCCTGCTGGCTGAGCTCCGCGCCGGCGACCGCGTGCTCGACCTCGGCTGCGGCGAGGCGACGTTCGCCCAGCTCGCCGCTGACGCAGGCGCCGGAGCCGTCGTCGCCGCCGACGTCGCCCAGGCCGCACTCGACCGTGCCGCGGCGGCGCATCCGGAGCTCGTCCTGCGGCTGGTGCCGTTCGACGGCCCGCTGCCGTTCGACGATTGCGCGTTCGATCTGGTCTGGGCGAGCGAGGTGATCGAGCACGTCGCCGACACCGCTCGCTGGCTGTCGGAGGTGCGGCGCGCGCTCGCCCCGCGCGGGCGGTTGCTGCTGACGACGCCGTCGCACGGCCGGCTGCGGCTCCTGGCGGGCGGGATCGAGCGCTACTGCGAGCCGCTCGGCGACCATCTGCACCTGTACACCGCTGGCTCGCTGCGGTCGCTGCTGCGCGAGTTCGGGTTCGGGCCGGTGACGGTGCGGGCCGCCGCCGGCCCGCCGCTCGCCCGGCGGCTGCTGCTCGCCCGCGCGCAGCGCTGAACGACCGACGCCGTGCCGTCGTGGAGGTAGGCTATCCCCGGTGCTCGAGGCCAACGACGAGAACATCGCCTGGCCGGCGCCGGGACTGTGGCCACGCCGGGCGGCGAAGGAGTACATCCCGCCACACGCGGTGCTGCTGTTCGGGGCAACCGGCGATCTCGCCAAGCGCAAGCTGCTGCCCGGGCTCGCGCGGCTGTCCGAGTCGAGCCTGGCGCCGGAGCTGCGGGTGATCGGCACGAGCCTCGACGAGCTCGACGACGGCGCCTTCCGCGAGTTCGCGCGCGCCGCGGTCGAGGAGTTCGGCTCCGACAAGGTCGACGGCGAGCAGCTGTCGCGGTTCCTCGAGAAGCTCCGGTACGTGTCTGGGAGCGGCGGCCCGCAGGCGCTGCGCCAGGCGGTCGCCGACGCCGAGGCGGCGCTCGGCGAGGACGCGCGCCGGCTGCACTACCTGAGCGTCCCGCCGCGGGCGGCGGTGCCGGTGATCGAGACGCTGAAGGCGGCAGGGCTGGTCGACCGCGCCCGGGTGATCATGGAGAAGCCGTTCGGCTCGGACCTCGAGAGCGCGATCGAGCTGAACGCGCGGGTGCACCAGACCTTCCGCGAGAGCCAGATCTTCCGGATCGACCACTTCCTCGGCAAGGAGCCGGCGCAGAACATCCTCGCGTTCCGGTTCGCCAACGGGCTGTTCGAGCCGATCTGGAACCGCAACTTCATCCACCACGTCCAGATCGACATCCCCGAGACGCTCGGCCTCGAGAACCGGGTCGGGTTCTACGAGTCGACCGGCGCCTACCGGGACATGGTCGTCACCCATCTGATGCAGGTGCTCGCGTTCATCGCGATCGAGCCGCCGACCGCGCTCGAGCCGCGCGCGATCGGCGAGGAGAAGAACAAGGTGTTCCGCTCGCTGATGCCGATCGACCCGCGCAACGTCGTCCGCGGCCAGTACGACGGCTACCGCGACGAGGAGGGCGTCTCGCGCCACTCCGACACCGAGACGTTCATCGCGCTCGCCTGCACGCTCGACAACTGGCGCTGGGCGGGCGTCCCTTTCTACCTGCGGACCGGCAAGCGCTTGGCGGAGGGCCAGCGGATCGTCTCGATCGCCTTCCGCGAGGCTCCGAAGAGCATGTTCCCGCCGAACTCGGGGGTCGGCACCAAGGGACCGGACCACCTGACGTTCGACCTCGCCGACGCGTCGCGGCTGTCGCTGTCCTTCTACGGCAAGCGCCCGGGCCCCGGCATGCGACTCGAGAAGCTGAGCATGCAGTTCGCCACCAGCGACACCGACGAGGTCGAGGACGTGCTCGAGGCGTACGAGCGGCTGATCCTCGACACGCTGCGCGGCGACCACACGCTGTTCACGACCGCCGAGGGGATCGAGAGCCTGTGGGAGCGGTCGATCCCGCTGCTCGAGGATCCACCCTCGGTCAAGCCGTACGCGCCCGGCTCGTGGGGCCCGAACGCGATCCACCAGCTGATCGCTCCCAACGCCTGGCGCCTGCCGTTCGAGCGCGTCTGGCGCGGGAGCCACTAGCGCCGGCTCGCCTCCAGGTCGGCCGCGCGGACGACCTCGGCGCCGTACGTGCCGTACACGAGCCCGGCCGCACGCCGGTACGCCACCTCCGCCGCCAGGTAGTTGCGGGCGGACAGCTCGTACTGGCCAAGCCACGTCCACGCGGCCGGGTTGCTCGGCTGGACGCGCGTGCCGTGGACGAGCTCGGCCTCGGCGGCGGCGTCGAGGCCGGCGGCGTGCTCGAGCGCTGCCAGCGTCTGGATCGCCGACAGCGACACCGGGAAGTAGGCGACCGCGTCGCGCGCGTCGGTCAGCGCCTCGCCGAGCCGCCCCGCCGCGGCGGCGCTGCCGGCCGCGTCGACCGCCTGGGCCGAGCGGAGCGGCTGCCACACGGCATAGCAGAGCGCCAGCGTCGCCAGGGCCAGTCCGGTCAGGCCGGCCAGCGCTCCCGGCCGGCTCAGGAGCGGACGCCGCGGGCGCGCCGGCGCCGCCGCGACCCGCGCGGGCCGATCGGCGGCCGCGACCAGCGGTCCGCGGCCGGCAAGCCAG
>DAHUYL010000180.1 GCA_027315255.1 Solirubrobacterales bacterium
TACTGTGTGCTCGATCCATTCGGTGGCGGGGTTGAGTGCGATCTCGGTCAGGCTTGGGAGCCGCTGACCCCATTTGCGGGGTCGGCCGCGCTTGCCGGTCCGCTCGGGGGTGGGGGCGTAGATAACGCCGTTTGACCGCAGCCGGGAGGTGATCGTCACGTTCGTGCCCAGACCGCGCCACGCCTCGGTTGCATAGGCCGCGTCGCCGACGACATCGATCTGGCGGCCGGGCAGGCGGGCGGCGAGCAGATCGATCATTTCCCTTGCCAGCACGGGCTTGGTGGGCCGTTCGGGATCGGGCTTCCCGGTCTTGGCGTACTCGTGGCGTCGTGGTCGCCACAGCCTGAACAGGACCGGCAGGCACACGGTCCGCTCCAGGAACGGCACGCTGATGCAGATCCCGACCACGACCCAGTTGTTGCCCCACGCGACCGCCGCCTTCTCGCTGTTGGCGGTCGCGTCGTGATGGTAGAAGCAGCCCCACACCTTCCGTCCCCAGCGCTGCAGCAGCGTGTCATCGACAGCGACCGTCACCGACGCCCCCACGGCAATCAACCGCTCCACAATCAACGCGGCGAGCGTCAACCCAAGCTGATCTGGATCCCACCGCGCGCGGCTGAAGAACCGGTGCGCACGCGAGTGCTCCCAGATCCCTGACAGGCGCGCGCCGACCAGCATCCCGCACACCGTCCGACGCCCGGTCTGCGCCACCTGACCGACCACCATCGCCCGGAAACTCTGAAACGACGGTTGCGTGAACCAGCCGGCAAACAGGGACAACAGCCCGTCCAGCGAAACGGGAACATGAAGGAGCATCGGCGGCGCCTTTCGTGGGCAGCCGCGAACGGACTGGCATCCGACGCGGCAACGAGTTATGGACAGCCCACGAGTTCGAGGCCGCCGCCGGTGCTCCTCCCGCCCTACCCGCTCACGCGCTCACCGCAGACCGCCACCCCGTGCTGACTCACAGCGCCACAAATGGCCAAAGTCGAGCAATTACACGGGCATAGAAAAACCCTCCGTTTGGAGGGCTTTCTGAAGCGCGCCCGGAGAGATTCGAACTCCCGACCTTCGGTTCCGTAGACCGACGCTCTATCCAGCTGAGCTACGGGCGCATTGCAGGCGAACCGAGGCCCATCGTAGCGACCGGGGACCACTCGGGTCGGTCGGGATCGGTCACGGCCTGGTGCGGCCTGCGGGGTGCGGGGCTCGGGGGAGCGGCGGGTGCTGGCGTGCGTTCGGCGTACCCTTGGACGAAGACTGCGGAGGTCAGAGTTGCGCACGGCGGCTGGTCGAGGCGAATCATGTGGATGGATGGGCCGGCGCAACCGAGCCGGGATGGTCGCGGTCGCGCTCTGCGCCGTGGTCGGGCTGCCGGCGGCGGGCTGCTCAGGCGGCGGCGGCGCACCGGCGGCCACGGCGGCGGGCCGTCCGGGGAACCGCGCCCACCAGGGCGCCCGGGCGGGCGCGGGCCATCGCGGCGCGGCCAACGCTCGATCGGGGGTGGCCCGGGCGCGAGCAGGCGCCAGCGATCCCGCAGGGCTGGCAATCACGCCCGCGGGCGGCGTGAATGCCGCTCCGCAGCGCGGGATTGCGGTGACCGTCGCGAGAGGCAGGATCACGAGCGTGGTCGTCCGGACCGGAGGGGATCCTGTCACCGGGAAGCTCAACGCGGCGGGGAGCGCTTGGCACAGCACCTGGGCGCTCGACGTCGCGCAGCACTACACGGTTACCGCGACAGCCGTGACGCGATCGGGGGCGAAGGTCACGCGCACGAGCTCGTTTCGCACGCTCACGCCGAGCGCGACCGTGACGGCGGAGATCATCGAGGGGTATCGCCAGACCTACGGCGTCGGGATGCCGATCATCCTCTACTTCGACCGGCCGATCGTGAACAGGGCCGCGGTCGAGCGCGCGCTGCAGGTCCAGAGCTCGAAGCCGGTGGTGGGGTCGTGGTACTGGGACGACAAGTGCACCACGGCGGTCGAGTGCCTGTACTTCCGGCCGCGGCACTACTCGCCGCCACACACGCAGGTGAGCTTCACCGGCCACCTCAACGGGGTCGAGGTGGCACCCGGTGTCTACGGCCACCACACCCTCACCCAGACGTTCACGATCGGCACGCCGCTGACGGTGGTTGCGAGCACCGCCACCCACTTCATGAGCGTCTATCGCGATGGGAAGCTGTTTGCGCACTGGCCGATCAGCACCGGACGACCAGGCGATGACACCCCGAACGGCACCTATCTGACGATCGAGAAGGGGAATCCCGTCGACATGGTCGGGCCGGGTTACAACATCGAGGTACCGTGGTCGGTGCGGTTCACCTGGACTGGCGACTATCTGCACGACGCGTACTGGTCCGTCGGCGAGCAGGGGTTCACGAACGTCAGCCACGGGTGCGTGAACATGCCTCCGGCCGACGCCGAGATCTACTACAACTTGGCGGTGCCGGGGGATCCGGTGACGATCGTCGGGAGCCCTCGTGCTGGCACCTGGGACAACGGCTGGACGATGTGGTTCGCCAGCTGGAAGCAGTGGCTGCGCGGCAGCGCGGTGCACGAGGCGGTGCTGGCAGGCCCGCACGGCAGCCGCTTCGTCAGCCCGCGGCCGGCGCGGAAGCCGGCCCGGCGGCACCGTCGCGAGTCCTCGATCCGCGACCGCATCGGCGGCGTGGTGAGCTCGGCGCTGCGGGCGTACGGGTCGACCGTCAGCCCGTAGTGGACCGCTCGCCGGCCGGCTCGTGATAGCGGGCGACGGTGAATCCGATCAGCGTCGGAACGTGGACGGCGAACACGAGCAGCGACAGCGTGAGGACCACGAGTGGGCCGCCGCTCATGTGGTTGCGCAGGAAGGCGTACTCCACCAACCCGGCGATCACCAGGTACGACGGCAGCGCCCAGCGCGCCACCGCGAAGAACCGGTCCCAGGCGAAACCGCGGGCACGGGCGAGCGAGACGAGGTTGCCGGCCATCAACAGCGCCGAAAGCGCGAGCAGCGCGATCGCGGGCGCCAGCGAAACGTGCTTGGGAAGGTGGGAGGAGAGGTAGATCCCGCCCGCGACGATCAGCGCGAGCGATGCCATCGCCACCTCGGTCACCGGCGGGAGCTTGCGCGGTTCGCTCACAGGCGTGCGGGCCGGCACGGCTCGGTCACGAGCTGGCCAGCTTGGTCATGATCACGAGCGTCGCCACCTGCATCACGCCGAGGATCCCGGCGCAGTACACGAAGCGCTTCATCAGACGCTCGATCACGGCAGGGTTCGGGCGCGGCTTCTTCAACTCGACCAGCACGGTGATGTTCGCCGGCTCGAGCAGGCCGAGCGCGAGTACGGCCATCACTCCGACGACGATGAAGCTCGCCACGACCCAGGCGTGGTGGGGGTAGCTCGAAAGGTTCGTGCCGAGCTTCGTGGACAGCTGCCAGCCGGCGGTGAGCGTGACCGCGACGAGCGTCGGCATCAGCACGACCATCTTCGGCATGAACCTTGTCGTGAACTGGATCCGCGCCGGCACGGGCATCGAGCCCAGGATGGGTCCGATCAGCAAGCCGACGAACAGGTCGACCACGGTCCATCCTGCGCCGAACACGACGTGGAAGAACTCGAGCGGCCACAGCTTGTCGACCGCAACGGCCACGACCAGGCCGACGAGCACCACGCCGCTCAGCGCGAGACCGACCCTGGGGACGATCTCGAATTCGGGAATCGCAAACGGCGGGTGGGCCCCCTCTGGCGAAGCCGCGCCGGCAGCGTCGAGCGGCGCAGCGCTGCCCGCGGGGTCGGTGAGCACGCCTTGGCTGACGGTACCCGAACTCAATGCGACCCGGGGGTCCCCGATGCCTCCGGCATGCCGTCATCCTAACCGATGCGGCGGCAGTTCGTGGCGCTCGTCACGAACTGCCTGCCGCGTCGCGCTTCAGCTTCGCGATGACATCGCCCCGGGGCCGGGTCCGTAGAGCGTCGAGCGAAGGTGGCAGGCCCGGCGCAGGACGATCGACGCCGGACAGGCGCCGGCGATCACGTACAGCCACTGGTTGATGCCGACGAACGCAGCCAGCAGCAGGAACCAGCGCGAGACGGCAGCGGCGAGGACGGCGGCGAGCAGCGTCATCGAGCCGGCGAGCGCGAACAGCACCCGCTCGAGTGGCCAGCTTCCCGCGCGGCCGTCCGCGGAGTTGATCGAGTCCATGGCGTTCCTCCTCAAGCTAAACTACACAACGGTAAAGTGGTTGATGAGTGAAAGCGTAGCAGAGTCCGCCTGGCGGCAACCGAGTCTGAGACCCTCGCTACGGGCCGTTCAGGTGGCTGACTTGGCCGCGCGCGCCGCCCTGACCCGCCGGATCCGCCACGCGATGTAGGCCAGGATCAGGGCCCCGACCGCGATCGCGAGGTACGTGTCATAGCGGGTCGCGTCGTTGTAGATCGTGTCGATGTTGTTGCCCGAGAAGTAGCCGACGCTCGTCCAGACCGCGACCCACAGCGCCGCGCCCAGTGCGTTGAACGCGAGGAACTTGGCCCAGTGCATCCCGGACGTGCCGGCGATGATGCCGTTCGCCTGCCGTAGCCCCTCGACGAAGCGGGCGATCGTGATCACCTTGCCGCCGTGGCGCTCGAAGAAGGCGGTTGCCTTGTCGAGTCGCTCCGGGGTGAGGAACACGTACCTGCCCCAGCGCTCGACCAGCGCCCTGCCGCCGAAATGGCCGATCGCAAAGCCGATGTTGTCGCCGACGAGCGCGCCGGCAAAGCCGAGCAAGCCGACCAGCCAGATGCTGAGCCGGCCGGTGCCCGCGTACACGGCGCCGAGGATCAGCACGGTCTCGCCCGGCACGGGGACGCCGAAGTCCTCGATCATCACCAGCCCGGCGACGGCCAGGTAGCCGTACTGGTTGAGCGTCGGCTCGAGGCTGTGGAGGACTCCGGGGAGATGTTGTGGGGCGCTGCTCACGGTTCACCGCCGCGGCGCTCGGCCGCTTCCAAGTGCGACCCTCAAAATGTCACAGTTCGACCCCGGTGGAGGGCGCGCTCGTGCGGCGACGCCAGATTCCGGGCAGCATCGCCGGCGTGAGCCCCTCGCGGAACAGCGCCGGGAGGCCGAGCGCGAGCGCTGTGCCGACCTCGATCGCCTGCAGCACCAGGCCGTAGGCGAGCGCGCGACCAGCGGACACGCCGTAGCCGGCCAGCACCGCGACGCAGGCTGCCTGGAAGACGCCGACGTTCGACGGGGTGAGCGGCAGGATCGCCGTGAGGTTGACGACGACGAGCACGGCGGCCGCCGCCGCCGGCGTGGCATGGTGCTCGAGACCGAACGCGAGCGCGACGGTGTAGCAGCACGCCCATTGCAGCGCCCAGGCGGACAGCTGTGCGCCCGCGGCATGGGCCGCCGGCAGCGGCCGGCTCAGGGCGCGCAGCCCGCGACGGGCGTCCACGAGCACGCCCGCCAGCCACTCGAGCCGCCGCCGGAGGCGCTCGGAGGGGGTAACCGCTCGCAGCGCCTCCGGGGCGGCGAGCAACGCGACGAGCGCGATCGCGGGCAGGACCAGCACTGCGGCAAGCGCTCCGCTGCGGGCCCCCGGGAGCGAGCTGGCGCTGAGCGCCGCCAGCGCGAGCAGCGCGAGCGCGAGCACGTTCAGGAGGATCTGCGCGAACACGGTGCCGGCGATCGTCGCCAGGGTGTTGCGTGCGTCACCCGCGCGACGCGCGACGACCAGCGTGCGGGCCGCTTCGCCGACCCGACCGGGTGCGACGCTCGACGCTGCCATCCCGATCAGCAGGCCACGCGTCACCGCGGAGCGGCCGATCCGGCCCTCCGGCAGCGCGGCGCGGATCACCGCGAACCACGACTCGGCACGTGCGAGGAACGAGCTGGCCATCAACACGCACGCGACGACGAGCCAGCCCGGGTCGACCGCGCCGAGCGTGTTCCCCACCTCCGCGACGTTCACCTTCGTGATCGCGAGCGCGATCAGGCCCCCCAGTAGACCGAGTGTGAACGTCCAACCGAGCCACCGGCCTGGTTTCCTCACAGAGCGACCTATAGCGCACGCCGATCAGCGCAGTGTGAGAATCACGGACGCTTCACAGTTCGCTAACCGTCGGGCAAAGTGAGCGGAGCGGGAGGGATTCGAACCCCCGGGCCACGCTGAACGCGGCCGGCTGCTTTCAAGGCAGCTGCGATCAACCGGACTCTGCCACCGCTCCGAGTGGTCATGGTACCCGCGCGCCCAGAGCGCTCGCTTGGGGCACAATCAACAAGATGAGCCTCGCCGACACGGCCAGGATGTACCTGCGCCGGACCGCCTCGCAGAGCGAGTCGACCGACCTCTACGCCGGCACGGTCAGGCTGCTCGACGGAAGCGAGCTCGACCTGGGCTCGCGTCGCGGGCATCCGACCCTGTTCGTCAATACCGCCAGCAAATGCGGGTTCACGCCACAGTACGCGGGACTGCAGGCTCTGTACGAGCGCTACGGGGATCGCGGATTCGAGCTGATCGGCTCGCCATCGGCCGACTTCGCAGGGCAGGAGTACGACAGCGCGGAGGAGATCGGCGCGTTCTGCGCGCGCACCTACGGCGTCACATTCCCGCTCACCGAGCGGACCTCGGTGCGGGCCGACCCCGATCCGCTGTGGCGCCAGCTCGCGCGGCAGCCGGGATCCGCGCCGCCGACCTGGAACTTCGCCAAGTACCTCGTCGGGGGCGACGGTCACCTGATCGGCCGCTGGCCGACGCGGTGCAAGCCGGACGACCCGGCGCTCGTGGCCGCGATCGAGCGCGCACTCGGTGGCTGAGCCGGCGCCCGAGCGAGCGCGCCGCTGCGAGCACGGCCCGAAGCGCGTGATCGAACGGACAGGGCGGGATTCGAACCCGCGAAGGAGGTTTCCCCCCTTACTCGCTTAGCAGGCGAGTGCCTTCAGCCACTCGGCCACCTGTCCTTGAAGCTCGCGCCAGTCTAGAGCTTCCCGGCGAGCGGTTCCCGCGCTGCCGGAGGCGCCGCGCCCCCGGGGCGGGCGCTCAGAATTCGCGACGGTCCGGCGCCGTCCGGAACACGTGATCCCAGAACGGGGCGCTGACGCCGTACCCGCGCTCGTGGTTCTGGAAGTGGTGGCGCATGTGCAGCTCGCGCAGCTTCTTGCCGATCGCCGTCGTCGGGCGATGGTGGTGCACGTGATAATGCAGCATGTCGTAGATCAGGTAGCCGACGAGGAAGCCGGCGCCGAACGGCAGGAAGCCGGGCGACCCGATCACGAGCGAGAACAGCCAGAGGAACAAGGCCGCCAGCGGGATGCTGACCGACGGCGGCATGACCAGGCGCAGCGGATCGTTGGGATGGTCGTGGTGGACACCGTGGATGACCCAGTGCAGCCGGGCACCGATTCCCTGTTCGGGCTCGAAGTGGAACACGATCCGGTGCAGCCAGTACTCGGTCAGCGTCCAGAACAGGTAACCGCCTGGAATCCAGAGAGCGGCGATCACGCCGACGCCGTGCACGAACCCGAGCACGACCAGCACGACGATCGCGGGCACGTAGATCACGGGGACGACCGCCGGATGGACGCGCGACAGCTTGTCCAGCAGTTCGTTGTCGAACATGCGCGGCGACGCGCGCAGGACCTCGCTGCGGCTCAGGCCCTGGAGCTCGTCGGCGTTCACGGCCATGGCCGTAGCTTAACAGCCGGATGAGCCGCGACGGCAGCCCTCGCTGGTGGACTGCGAGGCTTGCGCAGAACCGCAAGCCGGCCACGTACCGCTGCCCGTTGTGCGGCGAGCAGCTGCCCGCGCTCTCGCAGCACATGCTGCTGTTCCCCGAGGACGACCACTCGCGCCGCCGTCACGCCCACACCGAATGCGTGATGCGCGCCCGCCGCGCCGGCCGGCTCCCCACCCGGGACGAATGGCTCGCTCCGCAGCGTCGTGCCGACGAGCCGGAGGTAGCCCAGCCGCGCCGGCTCGGTATGCCGGCGCGGCTGCTGCGGCGCCTGCGCCGCACGCCCGACGACGCATAGGCTCCCGGTCAGCCGAGCGGCTGTGCGCGGCGGGCGACCCGGCGGCGCTCGGCGAGCAGGATGCGGTGCGCCTTGAGGCCGAGGCCGAGGCGCTCGCGGCCGTCGGACTCGTACGGCGAGTGGCCCGAGACCTCCTGCACGCGCGCGAGCCGGTAGCCGACGGTGTGACGGTGCAGGCCGAGCGCCTCGGCGGTCTCGGTGGTCGAGCCGTCGTGGCCGAGGAACGCCTCGAGCGTCGCGACGAGGTCGGTCTCGTGCGTCGCGTCATAGCGCTCGAGCTCGGCGATCGTGCTCCCCT
>DAHUYL010000202.1 GCA_027315255.1 Solirubrobacterales bacterium
GGCGGCTCCGGCGGCCAGCGTGGCGGTTCCGGCGGCGGCCAGGGCGGTTCCGGCGGCGGCCAGGGCGGTTCCGGCGGCGGCCAGGGCGGTTCCGGCGGCGGCCAGGGCGGCGGCTCGGGCACGTCCGGCGGCGCGCCTGCGGGTGGTGACGGCTGATGCTGGCTCCCAAGCGCGTCAAGCACCGCAAGCAGCACCGCGGCCGCAGGGCAGGCCTGTCGCGTGGTCAGGTCAAGGTCCAGTTCGGCGAGTACGGGCTCAAGGCACTCGACGCCGGCTGGCTCAGCAACCGGCAGATCGAGGCTGCCCGTATCGCGATGACCCGGAAGATCAAGCGTGGCGGCAAGGTGTGGATCAACGTCTACCCGGACAAGGCATTCACGAAGAAGCCTGCCGAGACCCGGATGGGCTCCGGCAAGGGCTCACCGGAAGGCTGGGTGGCCGTCGTCAAGCCCGGCAGGGTGATGTTCGAGCTTGCCGGCGTGCCCGAGCCGCTTGCTCGCGAGGCGATGCGACTGGCCGGTCACAAGCTGCCGGTCCGGACGAAGTTCGTGCAGCGCGAGGAGGGCTGATGACGCCGCTGGAGCTCCGTGACATGTCCGATTCCGACCTGCGCGAGCACGTCGACACCGCCCGCCGCGAGCTGTTCGGCTTGCGCTTCCAGCACGCCACGGGGGCGCTGGACAACACCGCTTCGCTGAAACGCGCCAAGAAAGAGATTGCGCGGGCACTGACTATCGCTCGCGAACGGGAAATGGAAATCTGATGGCTGAAGACGAGAAGGATCAGAAGGCATCCGAGACGGAGTCCTCTTCAGAGGCAACGACTGACTCGATTGTCTCTGCAGAGGACTCTGTCGCGGGTGCCGGCTCTGATGCGCCCGCTGAGTCGGAAGGTTCCGCCGGTGCGCGACGTCCCCGCGCGCGGAAGGTCAAGGCCGCCAAGAAGTCGGTGCCCTTGACGCCCGAGGAGCGGCAGGCCGCTAGGGACGCCCTCAGAGCCAGGAAGGCCGTGGCGCGGCGTGGGGAGCGGGCCCGGGAACGGGCTCGACATCACGCGGTCGAGCACGAGCTGCTCGCGACGCCACCGCGCGAGCATGGCGCCGGCACGCAGAAGACCCGCCAGGGCGTGGTCGTCTCCGACAAGGCCGACAAGACGATCACCGTCCGGCTCGACGTCGCGCGTCGACACCGCCGTTACGAGAAGATCGTGCGAACGTCGACCACGGTCCACGCCCACGACGAGCGCAACGATGCGCACATCGGCGACATCGTCGTCGTGCGCGAGTCGCGGCCGCTCTCGCGCATCAAGCGCTGGCGTCTGGTCGAGGTCGTGGAGCGGGCGAGGTAGCGAGATGGTCCAGAACGAGACACGCCTGCGCGTCGCCGACAACACCGGCGCGCGCGAGATCCTGGTGATCCGCGTGAAGGGCGGGCATCGGCGCCGCTACGCTCACGTCGGCGACATCATCACCGCGACCGTGAAGACCGCGATCCCGAACGGGTCGGTCAAGAAGGGCGAGGTGGTGACCGCCGTCGTCGTACGGACGAAGAAGCCGTACGGCCGCGAAGATGGCACTTACATCGCCTTCGACGAGAACGCCGCCGTGATCATCGACAACAACAACAACCCGCGTGGCACGCGCATCTTCGGCCCGGTTGCGCGCGAGCTCCGGGAGCGCAACTTCATGCGGATCGTGTCGCTGGCGCCGGAGGTCCTCTGACGATGCCGGCGCGGATCAAGACCGGCGACCAGGTCGTCGTGATCGGCGGCAAGGACCGCGGCAAGAGCGGCAAGGTGCTGCGTGTCGACCCGCGCAAGCAGCGCGTGTACGTCGAGGGACTGAACATGATCAAGCGCCACGAGCGGCCACGGCAGGTTGCGGGCGCTCAGCGCGCCGAGCAGGTCGGCGGCGTGATCGAGAAGGAGGCCGGGATCCACGTCTCGAACGTGATGCTGGCCGACCCGAAGGACGGCCGGCCGACTCGGGTCGGGATCGAGCTGGAAGACGGCAAGCGCTACCGGATCGCCCGTCGCAGCGGAACGAGGCTCGACTGATGGCTGAGGCTCGGCTCAAGACGAGGTACAACCAGGAGATCCGTCCGGCACTGATCGAGCGGTTCGGATACGCGACGCCGATGCAGGCTCCGCGGATCCTGAAGGTGACGGTGAACATGGGAGTCGGCGACGCCAAGCAGGATTCGAAGCTGCTGGACGCCGCGCAGGCACAGCTCGCGTCGATCACGGGTCAGCGGCCGAACGTGCGCCGGGCGCGCAAGTCGATCGCCCAGTTCAAGCTGCGCGAGGGGATGCCGGTCGGCCTGTCGGTCACGCTCAGGGGCGAACGCCTGTATGAGTTCCTCGACCGGCTGTGCTCGCTGGCGATCCCGCGAATCCGGGACTTCCGGGGACTGAACCCGCGCTCGTTCGACGGCCGGGGCAACTACTCGCTCGGACTGCGCGAGCAGACGATCTTCCCCGAGATCGATTACGACGACGTCGACCACACCCGCGGCCTCGATGTCACGATCACGACGACCGCGAGCACGGACCTGGAGTCCTTCGCGCTGCTCGAGGCGCTCGGCCTGCCGTTCGCCCGAGAGGGTCGTCCGCAGGCGGCGGCGCAGGCGTAACGGAGCTAAAGGGAGCACATGGCAAAGGTTTCACAACGAGTCCGCCAGCAGCGGACCCCGAAGTTCAAGACACGGGCATACAGTCGCTGCCGTCGCTGCGGGCGCTCGCGGGCGGTGTACCGCAAGTTCGGCGTGTGCCGGATCTGCCTGCGTGAGCTCGCGCATCGCGGCTACATCCCCGGCATGACGAAGTCGAGCTGGTGACGCGATGTCGATGACCGATCCGATCGCCGACTTCCTGACGCGGCTGCGCAACGCCGCCAAGGCACAGCACCACGACGTCACGATCCCCTCCTCCAAGCTCAAGCGCGAGCTTGCCCGGATCCTCGCCGAGCAGGGGTACATCGAGGCTTACGCGCTGCTGCCCGCGGATCCCGCGCACCCGAGCGAGCGGATCACGGTGACGCTCAAGTACACGAACGACCGCAAGCCCGTGATCTCTGGCATCAAGCGCGCCTCGCGTCCGGGGCAGCGCAGCTACGTCGACCACGACCACATCCCCCGCGTCCAGGGCGGCATGGGGACCGCGATCATCTCCACCTCGCAGGGCGTGATGACCGGTCACGACGCCCGGCGGCTCGGCATCGGCGGCGAGCTGGTCGCGACCGTCTGGTAGACCTGAGGCGATGTCACGAATCGGAAGACAACCGATCCCGGTGCCAACCGGCGTCACGGTCTCGATCGAGCGCGAGCGAGTCACCGTCCGCGGTCCCAAGGGCGAGCTGTCCGAGCGAATCCCGCGCGACATCGCCGTCGAGCAGACCGATGCAGCGAACGGCGACGGCCCCCAGCTCGTCGTGTCTCGTCCCACCGACCGTGGCGAGCATCGAGCCCTGCACGGGCTCACACGAACGCTCGTGGCGAACATGGTCACCGGCGTGACCGCAGGCTTCGAGAAGCGCCTCGAGATCCAGGGCGTCGGCTACCGGGCGCAGCTCAAGGGACGTGACCTCGAGCTGGCGCTCGGCTACTCCCATCCGGTGTCGGTGAAGGCTCCCGACGGGATCGAGTTCGAGGTGCCCGTTCCGACTCGGATCACCGTCCGCGGCGCCTCCAAGCAGCAGGTGGGCGAGATCGCCGCGTTCATCCGCAAGCAGCGCAAGCCCGAGCCGTACAAGGGCAAGGGGATCCGCTACGAAGGCGAGTTCGTCGCAAAGAAGGTGGGTAAGCGCGCATGAGCGTCAGCACGAAGCAGGCGATCCGGCTGAAGCGCCGCCGGCGGGTTCGGGCGAAGGTTCGTGGCAGCGCCGAGCGGCCGCGGATCTCGGTGTTCCGCTCCAACCGGGGCATCTCCGCGCAGCTGATCGACGACGACACGGGGCGCACGCTGGCCGCGGTCAACTGGACCGAGGCGGCGCTGCGTGACCTGGCTCCCGCCGAGCAGGCCAAGCGCGCCGGGATGCTGCTCGCCGAGCGCGCTCAGGCGGCCGGCGTCAGCGCCGCCGTGTTCGACCGCGGCGGCTACCAGTATCACGGGCGCGTGCAGGCGCTCGCCGACGGTGCCCGCGAGGGCGGGCTCCTGTTCTAGCTCTCGCCGCTACCCTGGGTGAACCCGATGGCACGTGACCGCACAGTTTCAGCAGCAGGGCTCGACCTCCAGGAGCGCGTGGTCGAGATCAACCGCGTCGCCAAGGTCGTCAAGGGCGGCCGGCGCTTCTCGTTCACCGCGCTGGTGGTCGTCGGCGACGAGCGCGAGATCGTGGGGGTCGGCTACGGCAAGGCCAACGAGGTCCCGGTCGCGATCCAGAAGGGCGTCGAGCGCGCGAAGAAGAACCTCTATCGCGTGCCCAAGCACGGCTCGACGATCACCCACCAGACGACGGGCATCTTCGGCGCGGGCCGCGTGTTCCTGAAGCCGGCGGCGCCCGGCACCGGCGTGATCGCCGGCGGCGGCGTGCGGGCCGTGCTCGAGCTCGCCGGGATCCACGACATCCTGTCGAAGTCGCTCGGGTCCCAGAACCCCATCAACCTCGTGAAGGCGACGATGGCCGGGCTCGAGTCTTTGCGTACGCCCGAGGAAGTCGCTGAGCTGCGCGGGTTGTCCGTGAACGCGGTGCTTGGGCTTACGGTCGCCAATGGGGCCTCCGGGATGCCAACCGCTGATTCAGGGGCTGGTGTGGGAACGGCGCCTGAGGCGACGCAAGTTGGCGAGTCGGAGGCCTCATTGGCTTCTGCTGATCCCCTCGATGAGACCGCTGCTGCTCCCCTCGATGAGACCGCTGCTGAACCTGACTCACCCACCACCGAGGAGGCGGAAGCGTGAGCGCGATCAGGGTCACGCAGCGCAAGTCGCGCAACGGGTGCGACCAGCGGCAGCTCGACACGCTGCGGTCGCTCGGGCTGCGGCGGATCGGGCACACGGTCGAGGTCAAGGACACGCCGCAGATCCGCGGCATGCTGCACAAGGTGCGGCATCTGGTCGAGGTGGACGGATCGTGAGCGCGGCTGAAGAAGAGCTCGACACGACCGCCGCCGAGGCTCCTGCGAAGCAGCGGATCGGGCTGCACAATCTGAAGCCGGCGCCCGGGTCCCGGCGGCCCCGCAAGCGGGTGGGTCGCGGCGAGGGATCGGGCACCGGCAAGACCTCGGGTCGGGGTCAGAAGGGCTACGGCTCGCGCTCGGGCGCGAAGTCGCGTCCCCGCTTCGAGGGCGGGCAGATGCCGATTCACATGCGGATGCGCAAGCTGCGCGGTCCGCACATGAAGAAGTCGATGCCGTTCGAGCCGTTCCGGACGCACACGCAGACGGTGAACCTGAAGGACCTCGAGGCGCGTTTCGAGGCCGGGACGGCCGTCGGTCCGGACGAGTTCAAGGCCGCGGGGCTGGCCACGCGCAAGGGAATCCCGGTCAAGATCCTCGCCAAGGGGGAGCTGACCAAGTCCCTGACCGTCACCGCGCACGCGTTCAGCGCAGCCGCGCGCTCGGCGATCGAAGCCGCCGGCGGCAGCTGCCTGACGATCGGCGGCGGCGGCGCCGGTTCGAGCGGCGAGGCGGCTGGCGCCGGGTCGTGAGGGCGCGATGATCTCGACGATCCTGGGTGCGTTCCGGGTCAGGGAGATCCGCAACAAGGTTCTCTTCACGGCGCTGCTGCTCGGTCTCTACCGGCTCGGCTCCTATATCCCGGCGCCGGGCATCAATCGCACGGCCGTCAACGCGATCCAGCGGAACTTCGGCGGTTCGAGCATCCTCGGGCTGCTCAACACCTTCTCGGGCGGCGGGCTCGGTCGGATCGCGCTGTTCGCGCTCGGGATCATGCCGTACATCACGGCCTCGATCATCTTGCAGCTGCTGCAGGTCGTGGTGCCCTCGCTGGAGAAGCTCTCCAAGGAGGGCGAGGTCGGGCAGGCCAGGATCACGCAGTACACGCGCTACCTGACGGTCGGACTGGCGTTCGCGCAGTCGATCGGCTACGTGTTCCTGTTCCGGAGCTTCGAGAACCAGGCAGGCGTCACGCTGATCAGCAACTTCAACCTCGCGAAGGTGTTCCTGATCGTGCTGTCGCTCACGGCCGGCACGGTCCTGCTGATGTGGATGGGTGAGCTGATCACCCAGCGCGGCATCGGCAACGGCATCTCGCTGATGATCTTCGCCTCGATCGTCTCCCGCATCCCCAGCGGCGTGCAGGCGTGGTGGAACAACCCGGACGCGACCTTCCGGGTGCTGATGCCGTTCATCGTGTTCGGCGTGGTCGCCGCGGTCGTGTTCGTCCAGGAGGGCCAGCGGAAGATCCCGGTTCAGTACGCGAAGCGGGTGATCGGGCGGCGGATGACGCAGGGCGGCCAGACGTTCCTGCCACTGCGCGTCAACATGGCCGGCGTGATCCCCGTGATCTTCGCCGCCAGCGTGATGGCGATCCCGCCGACGCTCGGTCAGCTGATCGGTCAGAACCGCACGGGCTTCTGGATGGATCTCTACAACTTCTTCGCCCCGGGGAGCTGGCACTACGTCGCCGGCGAGGCGTTGATGATCATCCTGTTCACCTACTTCTACACGGCCGTCACGTTCAACCCGGTCGATCAGGCCGACAACCTGAGGAAATCGGGCGGGTTCATCCCGGGGGTGAGACCAGGCCGGCCAACGGCCGAGTTCCTCGATCGGATCCTGGCGCGGCTGACGCTGCCCGGGGCGCTGTTCCTCGCGGCGATTGCGGCGCTGCCGACGATCCTGATCACCCAGACGAACGCCAACTTCGCGTTCGGCGGCACGTCGATCCTGATCGTGATCGGGGTCGCGCTCGACACGATGAAGCAGCTCGAGGCGCAGCTGATGATGCGCAACTACGAGGGCTTCCTCAAGTAATAGGATCGGGCGCCGTGTCCGAGCTGAACCTGATCCTGATCGGCCCGCCGGGAGCCGGCAAGGGCACGCAGGCCGACCGCTTGCGCGATGACTTCCGGCTCCCGTTCATCTCGACCGGGGAGATGCTGCGCGCGAACGTCAAGGACGGTACCGAGCTCGGGCTGCAGGCCAAGCGGCACATGGACTCCGGCGGCCTGGTCCCCGACGAACTGATCGTCGCGATGGTGGCCGACCGTCTGCACCAGGGCGACGCGCAGGACGGGTTCATCCTCGACGGCTTTCCGAGGACGACGGGACAGGCCGACGCGCTCGCCCGCCAGCTGCGCGACCAGGGCCGGCGGATCACGGCAGCGCTGTTGATCGACGTCCCCGACGCCGAGGTCGTCAGGCGGATCTCGGGCAGGCGGGTGTGCGTCAAGGCGGGGCACAACTACCACGTCGACTTCGACCCGCCGAAGACCGAGGGGATCTGCGACCAGGACGGTTCGCGGCTGATCCAGCGCGATGACGACAGGCCGGACGTGGTGCAGAACCGGCTGGACACCTACCACGCGAAGACGGCGCCGCTGATCGACTATTACGACGAGCAGGGACTGCTGCGCCGGATCGACGGTACGCGCAGCCCCGCCGAGGTGCACGATCACATCCGGGCGGTGATCGCGACCCTGCGGCTCGAAGACGACGTCTGACTCCAGAGAAGCCCGGTGATCATCAAGAAGAGCTCAGAGCAGATCGACCAGATGGCGGGCGCGGGTGCCGTCCTGGTCAAGACGATGAACCTGCTCGCGGGCAAGGTCCGGCCCGGGGTCACGACGTTCGAGCTCGACCAGGCGGCCGAGCGGTTCATCCGCTCGCAGGGATGCGAGCCTGCCTTCAAGGGCTATCGCGGCTTCCCGGGCTCGATCTGCGCATCGCCCAACTCGATGATCGTGCACGGCATCCCGGGTCCATACCAGCTCGAGCGCGGCGACATCATCTCGATCGATATCGGCGTGGTCCGTGACGGCTGGGTCGCCGACGCGGCGCGAACGTTCCCCGTCGGTCCGATCACCCCGATCGCGCGCAAGCTGCTGACGGTCACCGAGGAATCGCTGCATCTGGCGGTCCAGCAGGTCCGGGTCGGCAACAGGCTCGGCGATGTCTCGCACGCGATCCAGCAGCACGTCGAGGCGGCCGGCTTCTCGATCGTCCGCAACCTCGTCGGCCACGGCGTCGGCCGCAGCATGCACGAGGAGCCGCAGATCCCCAACTACGGGAACCCGGGCACCGGCGTTCTGCTCGAGGAGGGGATGGTGCTCGCGGTCGAGCCGATGGTCAACGCCGGCCGTCACACGGTGCGGATGGGCGACGACCACTGGGCGATCTACTCGGAGGACGGCTCGCTGGCCGCCCACTTCGAGTTCACGATCGCCGTCACGGCCGACGGCCCGCGCATCCTCACGCCGTGGCACGAGGCCTCAGGCGGCCGCGCCGCCGCCTGACTGCTGCGTCTCTTCACGGGCTCCGACCCGGCGTTTCTACGGTTCCAAGGCGCCGCGCGACCGTGCAAAGTCGAGAGCATGGCGAGCAGAGTCGAAGCCAAGGCGGCGGCCCGCGCGGCCCGGCTCGAGCGCGAGCGCCACGAGGCTCAGACCTCCGGTAGTGGGCCTTGATGAGATGTCAAGGTTTTGAGCTGATTTGGTAGTGGATTGGGCGGTGATCGCCGGCGAGCCGGGGCGGGGTGTGGTTGATCTGCTCGATCAGGAGGTTGAGCGCGCGAGCGGTTCGGGGGGCGTGCGGCTCGTCGATCGTGACGACGATCTGGCTGGTTGTGTAGTCGATCCGGCCGGGCTGGTGCAGGAGATGGCGGGCGATCGTGCGGTACTCGTCTGAGTCGTTGAGATAGCAGTTCAGCGCGCGGGCGAGGTCGAGCTCTGCGTTGTAGGCCAGGAGCCGCAGCACGGTCTGAAGCGCGCGGCGGTTGATCTTCGGGGTCGCGCGCTGGGCGTCGGGGTCGACCTGGTTGGCGGGCAGCTTGGCGGGGATCGTCTTGAGCGCCTGCTTGGCGGCGGTGATGTCGTGCCGGGCTTGGTAGAGGTCGGCGGTCAGCATGCATGTCGTCTTGGCGGTGTCGGCGTTCATGGGGGCGGTGTGGTGCTTGCCGAGCTTCTGCTCGAGCTCTGAGGCGGTCCGCTCGCACGCTCTGAGGTGCGCGAGCGCCTGGGAGCGGGCGGGGTTGCGGACCAGGGCGATGTCCGGCGCGAGGTCCATCGTGTAATCGCAGAGCCAGTGCAGGCCGTGGTGGTCTTCGAGGTATTTGAACGTGTTCTCGATCCGCCAGCGGCACCGCAGCGTGTACGCCAACCGGGCCGCGGTGCTCCCGATGTCGGAGGTGAGGATCTGCAGGACGATCTGGTCGTGCTCGTAGACGGTCAGCTGCCGGCATTCGCCGTACCCGTCGATCTCGACGCGCTCGTCCGCGACGTGGATCGTGCGACGCGTGCCGTCGACCTGCACCCAGGATGTCCGCGGCCGAGCGGTCGTCTCAGCCAGCGGCGCGCGGCGGTAGGTCACCCAGTCGATCCCGCGGTCGCGCAGCGCGCAGAACGCCTTCGGGTAGGCGCCGCCGCGGTCGAACCCGACCGTGATCGGCCGGCCGGCGGAGATCTCGAGCAGCTGATCAAGGGGGTCGAGCATTCCCTCGGCGAGCCCTCGCGGCGGGCCGGTGTGAAAGCAGATCGCCCGCCAGCGCTCGTCGACGACGATCGTGTCGTGCCGACCCGGCTCGGCGTGACGGCGCCGGGTGTTCCACCCCTTGCCGACCGGTCGGGAGCCGGTGTAGGCGACGAAGTGCTCATCGACGAAGAACACCGACGGCGGGTCCTCATCAGCGTCGAGCATCCCTTTCGCGAGCGCGGCCTGCACCTGAAACGGATCGCACGCGTCCGCCAGCATCCCGAGCCGCGGGCGGAGCGTCCGCAGATGCGGGAAGCGCTCGACGCCGATCAGCAGCCCCGCGCCGGCGGGCTGCAGGTGCTTGGATCCCTCAAGCGAGGAGCACCCCAGTGCCGAGGCGAGCATCCCCGCGAGCGCGACCGCGGTCGTGTCATACGCGCGCGCGGGCCCGGACTCAAGCGCACAGAGCACGCGGCCCGCTCCGACCTTCTCCAGAAACGGGTGAAGCAGCATCGCCCCGCAGTACGCCGAGCGCCCGCCGCCCTCACCCAGCCGCGCCAGCTCCCCGGCCGCGTCCGCCTCTCGGGCCGGGCGGTCAGTCACGCTGTCGCCGTTTGCGGCCGCCTGCACCGACACGACCGCCACGCTCGCCTCGGCCGGCTCCGGCTCGGCATTTGAGGGGAACGTCTCGACCACGAGCCGCTCCGGCTCGATCCTCCGAGTCGCCAGAAGCCGCGACACCGTCGCCGCCGAGACTCCCAGCCGCCGTGCGATCTCGCTGCCGGCCATCCCCGCAGCTGAGAACGCGAACGCCCGCCCGCGAGCGGCCGCGTCGAGCTTCGCCGGACGCCCGCGGACCGGTAGGAGCCCCCACGCGCCGTCCTCGTCGGCCTGACGCCGCAGCCGGCTCACATGCTCGGGCCGGATCCCGAACAAGCGAGCGACCTCGACCCCGGCCACCCCCGCCCGCGTCAGCGACACGATCGCGAGGTTCCGCATCCCCCGATCGCCCCGCTCGTACATCGCCAACGCCCGCCCGCCGTGAGACACGACCACGTTCTCGCCGAGCGCCTCCAACCGCAGCTCCATCGCGGGCGGCATTCCCGGCAGCCGGCCCTCGTCCCCGTCGCTCTGCGCCCTCTCGATCGCCACCCCCTGAACCTATCAGACTAGCGATGATTATGCAATCTCTATGCCAACAAAAAATACCTGCTAAACAAATGAAAACGAAGGTCTACTGCCGGAGGTCTGAGGCTGCCGCGGCCAGCCGCAGACGGCTCGTGATCCTGGGTGGTGTGGCGCTCGTCGTGATCGCGGTCGTCGCCGTCGTGATCGCGGTCAGCGGCTCGGGCGGCCCCAGCAGCCCGCCGGGCCAGAACAGCAGCGCGGCGAAGGCCGCTCAATCACGGGTCGACAGCCTGCTGGCGGGGATCCCGCAGCCGGGCAACAACGTGCTCGGCAGTGCGACCGCGCCCGTGACGATCACCGAGTACGCCGACCTCCAGTGCATCGCGTGCGCCTCGTTCGCGCTGCCGGCCGGTCAGCAGGCGCCGAGCGGCGCCCAGGGCTCGGGGATCGAGGACGAGCTGATCTCCAGGTACGTCCGCACGGGCGAGGTCCGGCTCGTCTACAAATCGCTCGAGACCGTGTCCGACCAGTCGCCGATCCCGAAGGCGTTCCAGTCGCAGCAGAGCGCCGCCTATGCCGCGGGGCTCCAGGGCAAGGGCTGGCACTACATCCTCATGTTCTACAACGAGCAGGGCGCCGAGGGCACCGGCTACGTGACCAACGCGTACCTCGAGGGACTAGCGCGCCAGATCCCCGGTCTCGACTACGGCAGGTGGCTGGCAGACCGCGCGAGCTCGACGCTGGCGTCGCAGGTCAGCTCCGAGAACGCCGCCGGGACCGCGCTCGACGGCGGCCAGGCGGCGACGCCCACGATCGTGGTCAAGGGACCGAAGGGCACTGCCCAGCCGATCGTGGGCCTGCCGGCCAGCTTCAGCCAGCTCGAGTCGAAGATCAAGTCCGTCGAATAGCGGCCAGCACCACCGGGCCGGCGCGGCGCGGTCCGACGTTCGCCTCAGCGAGCGGCAGTGCCGGAGGGGCCGTGGGCCCGCTCTCCGTGGACGATCCGTCGGGCGAGATCGGCGATGAGCGAAAGCGCCTCGGCGTGCATCTGCCTCCACGTGACCCGCATGAGATCGATCCGAGCGGCGCTGAGCGCCCGGTCCTTGCGGCGGTCCCGCTCGAATGCGCTCCTCGTCGAGTGCCATTGAAAGCCGTCCACCTCGACCGCGACGTGCGCCGCCCGCCACAGGAAGTCAACCGTGAACTCGCCGACGCGGGCGTTGCATTCGGGAGGCGGGAGTTCGGCGGCGCGGATCAGCGCGAGCATCCGCTCCTCCGCAGCAGAGCGCGTGACCGTCGCCTCCCCGCGGCGGCGCAGGAGCTGCCGCAGCACCGCACGGCCCTGCCGCCCGGGCGATCGCTCGACGAGCTCGGTCACGGACTGGACCGTGACGATCCCGATCGCGAGCGCCTCGTCGAGCGCGCGCTCCAGCTCGCGGGGAGTCAGGACGGCGGCGAGGTCGAGCAGGGTCTGCTCGGGACACGTGACCGGCAATCCGTCGACGATCGTTCCGCGGATCGCCAGCACGATCGGGTCGGCGCGGTGGACCCGGATTCCCGTGCGACGGCGCCCGCCCCTGTTGCGGCAGACCGTGACATCGACGACCCCGTCGTCGGGCGGCAGGGCCAATCGCCAGCGCCGCCCGGCGCTCAGATGCGAGAGCAGCGAGCCGAGCGGAACGGTGAGGAGGGCCTCGATCTCGGCGGACAGCGGGCCGGGCGTCCTGTGGCCGACTGCGTACACGCCCCGGTGCCGCCGGATCAGCGAGCCTCGGCGCAAGCGACCGGCGATCTGGCGGGGGCTCAATCCCGCGCTGATCAGCTGCCAGTGCGCGACGCGACCCTGCTGCGCGTCGCCGAGCTGCGAGATCCGTGCGTCGGGATGTCCCGAGACCGGCATAACCTCGATCGCACCGATCACCGGCACCCACACTGTGCCCGAATGCGCTCTGCCGGGGCGCTGGTGCGCCAGGTCGCTCGGCCCGGGGGGTGCTGGTGCAGACGTGCGGTCATCGTTCCGGTGTATTGGAGGGCGGGCCTCGCGGTGGGTATCGGGGGCGTTGGGGCCGCCGGGGGCGTTGGGGCCGCTCGGGGCGTCGGGCAGGCGGCGCTGAGGTTGGAGAGGTGAGTTGGTCATGCCCTCAGACGCTGCCGCGTGTCGGACCACCCCCGGCGGTGCTCCGGACGAATCGGCTCAAATCCGGCTCTAATTCGTCGCAGATCCATTGCTCCGCGTCGCGAACGGGGTGAAGGCGCCGGTGCGAGGGGAGCTTGCTACTATCCGTCGATGCGCCCGCAGCGCCCGCGTTGTGCTGCGCGTGCCATACCCATCCGTGGTAGCGGCGACCGCACCGGTCGCCAGAGCCGCGAATGCGGATCCACCGAGACCAGCCAGGACGAGAGCGAAGCGACGTGAAAGTACGACCGTCGGTCAAACCGATGTGCGAGAAGTGCAAGATCATCCGCCGCCACGGGCGGGTGCTCGTGATCTGCTCCAATCCGCGGCACAAGCAGCGGCAGGGCTAGGAGCGGACCACCACCACCATGGCACGGATCAGCGGGGTCAACATCCCTCTCAACAAGCGGGTCGAGATCGGCCTCACATACATCTACGGGATCGGGCGACCGACCTCGAACAAGCTGCTCGCGGAGATCGGGATCGAGCCCGACCGCAAGGTGCGCGACCTGACCGAGGAAGAGGTCGTCAAGCTCCGCGACGCGATCGACGGCGCGCTCGTGGTCGAGGGCGACCTGCGCCGTGAGCGCTCGCAGAACATCAAGCGCCTGCAGGAGATCGGCTGCTATCGCGGCCTGCGGCACCGCCGCGGCCTGCCGGTCCGCGGACAGAACACGAAGACCAATGCGCGCACGCGCAAGGGTCCGAAGCGGATGCAGGTTGCAGGCAAGAAGAAGGCGGGCAAGAAGTGAGCGTGAACCACTAGATGCCAGCTCCTCGCAGGCCTCAGCGTGGCCGCCGTCGCGTTCGAAAGAACATTCCGATCGGCCAGGCCCACATCAAGACGTCCTTCAACAACACGATCGTCTCGCTCACCGACCGCGAGGGCAATGTGATCGCCTGGGAGTCAGCCGGCGGTGCCGGCTTCAAGGGCTCGCGCAAGTCGACCCCGTTCGCCGCCCAGGTGACCGCCGACGCGGCAGCCCGCAAGGGGATCGAGCACGGCCTGCAGAAGGTCGAGGTGTTCGTCAAAGGCCCGGGGTCGGGCCGTGAGACGGCGATCCGCTCACTCCAGGCCGCCGGGCTCGAGGTGACCGGCGTCAAGGACGTGACGCCACAGGCGCACAACGGCTGCCGGCCCCGGAAGCGGAGGAGGGTCTAACCCCATGGCGCGGGACACAGGACCACAGTGCAAGCAGTGCCGCCGCGAGGGGCAGAAGCTGTTCCTCAAGGGCGAGCGCTGCCTGACCGACAAGTGCGGCGTCGAGCGTCGTTCCTACCCGCCCGGCGAGCACGGTCGCGGGCGCCAGAAGCAGAGCGAGTACCGCGTCCAGCTGCGCGAGAAGCAGAAGGCGAAGCGGTATTACGGGGTGCTCGAGAGGCAATTCCGGATCTACTACGAGAAGGCGTCGCGCCAGCCGGGGATCACCGGCGAGAACCTGCTGCGCACGCTCGAGTGCCGATTCGACAATGTCCTCGTCCGCCTCGGTTTCGCGGCCTCGCGCCGGCAGGCGCGGCAGCTGATCCTTCACGGCCACTGGACCGTCAACGGGCGGCGCGTGAACATTCCCAGCTACCAGCTGCGGGACAACGATGTGATCGCGATCCACGCCCGCTCGACCGCGACCCAGGTGATCCGCGACGCGACCGAGCTGACCGGCCAGGTCCCCGCCTGGCTGCAGGCCGACCACGACTCGCTCACGGCCAAGGTGCTGCGCAAGCCCGAGCGGCGCGAGATCGCCGCTCCGGTGCAGGAGCAGCTGATCGTCGAGCTGTACTCGAAGTAAACCCTGACAGTCGCGCCCGGCACCGCCGCGCGACACCGAGACCGTCGCCCCGGGAGGCGGCGCCCTGAACCCACGATCTAGGAACGCGCGATGCTTGACTTCCAAGTCCCCCGAATCTCCAGCGAGAACGTCGACGAGAACCGCGGCTCGTTCGTGATCGAGCCGCTCGACCGCGGCTTCGGTTACACGTTCGGCAACTCGCTGCGGCGGGTCCTGCTCTCGTCGCTGGCCGGTGCCGCAGTCACGAGCGTTCGGATCGAGGGCGTCGCGCACGAGTTCTCGACGATCAAGGGCGTCAAGGAGGACGTCACCGACATCGTCCTGAACCTGAAGGGGATCGTCTGCCGGATGCACTCGGACGCGACCGAGGTCGAGGCTCCGCTGGTCGTCACCGGCCCGGGTGAGATCACGGCCAAGGACATCGACCTCCCGTCCGGCGTCGAGATCCTCAACCCCGAGGCGCACATCGCGACGCTCGAGAAGCAGACCAAGCTCGAGGTGTACCTGACGATCGGCCGCGGGCGCGGCTACCGTCCGGCGGACGAGAACAAGTCGCCCGACCAGCCGATCGGCGTGATCCCGATCGACTCGATCTTCTCGCCCGTCAGGCGTGTCGCGTACAACGTCGAACAGGCCCGCGTCGGCCAGCGGACCGACTTCGACAAGCTGACGCTCGACATCGAGACCGACGGCTCGATCGACCCGCACGCGGCGCTGCGCGAGGCAGCCGAGATCCTGATCTCACAGCTGGCGATCTTCACCGACGCCGACCGCGTGGTCGAGCTGCGCGACACGGGCTCGACGGCGATGCTCGACCAGGGTCTGTCAGGCACCGATGCGCTCCGCTCGCCGGTCCGCGCCCCGAACGCGATGGACGACATCCTGATCGAGGAGCTCGAGCTCGGCGTTCGCTCGTACAACTGCCTGAAGCGCGCCGGGATCCAGACGGTCGGCGACCTGGTCGCCAAGACCGAGGGCGAGCTCAACGCGATCCCGAACTTCGGCAAGAAGTCGATCGACGAGGTGATCGAGACGTTGCACGCGCGCGGCCTGGCGCTGCGCGAGGGCTAAGATCCCGGGACCGCCATGCGCCACCAACGCAATCGCTACCAGCTGAGCCGCAGCTCCGCGCACCGCAAAGCGCTGCTGATGAACCTCTCGAAAGAGGTGATCGAGCACGAGCGGATCCAGACGACCGAGACCAAGGCCAAGGCCGTCAAGCCCGAGCTCGAGAAGCTGATCACGCTCGCCAAGCGCGGTGATCTGCACGCGCGCCGGCAGGCACTGTCGGCGCTGGGTCAGGACAAGTTCGCGGTGTACAAGCTGTTCGAAGAGGTCGCGCCGCGCTACACCGAGCGTAACGGCGGCTACACGCGGATCCTGAAGCTCGGCCCGCGGCGTTCCGACGCGACCGAGATGGTCCTGCTAGAGCTGGTCTGAGCGCCCGGCTCACGATCGAGTACGACGGGACCGCCTTCGCCGGCTGGGCGGCGCAGCCGGGACAGCGGACCGTCCAGGGCGAGCTCGAGCGCGCGCTCGCGACCGTGCTGCGCCAACCGGTGAAGCTGACGGTCGCAGGGCGCACCGACGCCGGCGTTCACGCATGGGCGCAGGTCGCAAGCTACGAGGGCGAGCCGGCATCCGTGGGCGCGCTCAACGCACTGCTGCCAGTTGATGCGGCGGTGCTGGCCTGTGAGCCAGCACCGCCCGGCTTCGACGCTCGCCGTGACGCGACCTCGCGGGCCTACTGCTACCGCGTGCTGACGCGATCCGGACGCCCCGCGCTCGAGCGTGGCCACGTGCTGCACTGGACCCATCCGGTGAACATCGACGCGCTCCACGCGTGCGCGGCCATGCTCGTCGGCACCCACGACTTCACCGCGTTCACCCCGACCGACACCTACCACGTCCGCTTCGACCGTGACGTGTACGCGGCGTTCTGGCGTCAGCGCGGCGACCGCCTGCTCGAGTTCTGGATCGAGGCCGACACGTTCATGCGCCACATGAACCGGGCGCTGGTCGGGACGATGCTCGAGGTGGCGCGTGGCAGGCGCACCGTTGACGGGTTCGCCCGTCTACTGGACGGGCGAACCCGCGAGCACGCCGGTCCGACCGCCCCGGCCCACGGGCTGTACCTGGCAGGGGTCGGGTACAGCGGCGTGTGGGTGCTTGGAACCGTCGAGCGCCCGATCTAAGATCTGCGTGGTGGCCGTCACCGCAACCCAGCTGCCGATCCATCCGCTCGATGCCGACGCATATGACGCGATCATCGCCTCGGGGGCGCTCGACGATCAGCGCGTCGAGCTCTTGGACGGCGTACTTGTCGAGATGAGCCCGCAGTCGGAACGACATGAGATCGCGATCGAGCTCCTGACGAAGCACCTGGCCGCTGCTGCGGCCCGTCTTCGCGTGCAGCTCTCGCTGCGCGTCGCTGGTGACTCGGTGCCGGAGCCGGACCTTGCGCTCGTCGAGGAGCCAGTGACCGTCGCGCACCGCCCGACGTCGGCACTGCTCGTCGTCGAGGTCGCGCACACGTCCCTGTCGATCGATCGAGGGCGCAAAGCGGAGCTGTATGCGGCCGCCGGGGTCCCGACCTACTGGGTCGTCGATCTCGATAACCGTGTCGTCGAGGTTCGTACCGACCCCGGGACTTCGGGCTACCGGACGTTGGCTACGTTCTCGCCCGGCGACGCCGTCCCGTCGCCCGGTGCGGGCGTCGACCCGCTCGACGTCGCGGCGCTGTTCAGCGGGCTCTGAGCCGGCGCCGGCGCGGCCGCCCGCGCCTCTAGCATCACGCCCGTGCAGGTGCTGTTGACCAACGACGACGGGATCGAGGCCGAGGGGCTGCGGGCGCTGCGCCGCGCGCTGGTGTCGCTGCCCGGCGTCGAGCTGGCGGTCGTCGCACCGGACGGGAACCGCTCGGCGATGGCGCGCTCGATCACGACGCGGCGGCCGCTGTGGGTCGAGCAGGTCACGTTCGGGGACGGCAGCGTCGGCTACGCGACCGACGGCACGCCGGTCGACTGCGTCCGGCTGGCGCGGCTCGGGCTGATCGAGGGGTTCGACGCGGAGCTGGTCGTCTCGGGGATCAACCACGGCTCCAACCTGGGCGACGACATCACCTACTCGGGCACGGTCGCCGCCGCGCTCGAGGCGGTCGTGCTCGGACTGCCCGGGATCGCCGTCTCGCAGCAGTCGAGCGCGCTCGAGCTCGACTTCCGCCAGGGCGCCGCGTTCGACTTCACCGTTGCCGCCGCGTTCACCGCCCGCCTGGTGGGCGAGCTCGAGAGCATGCCGCTGCCGTCCGGGACGCTGCTGAACGTGAACGTGCCCGGAACCGAGCCCGAGGGCGTGCAGGTCGCGCGGCTCGGCAAGCGTGTCTACCGGGACGAGCTCGCGCTGATCGAGGAGGGCGCCGCCGGGAGGCGTCTGTACCGGATCTACGGAGAGGCCGACTACGAGCCCGGCGAGCTCGACACCGATCTGGTGGCGATCGCGCAGCGCAAGATCGCGGTCACGCCGCTGCACTTCGCGCTGACCCACGACGAGAGCCTCGAGGTGCTCGCGCGGCACGACCTCGAGCGGCTGCTGAAGGACCCGGCATGAGCGATCCAGCCGAGCGCGCCGTCGAGCTGCGCAAGCTGCTCGACTACCACTCGCACCGCTACTACGTGCTCGACGACCCGGAGATCGGGGACGACGAGTACGACGCGCTGCTCGACGAGCTGCGCGCGCTCGAGGCCGCTGATCCAGAGCTCGTCACACCGGACTCGCCGACGCAGCGGGTCGGCGGCGAGCCGGTGTCCGACCTCGTCAAGGTGCGCCATCCGCAGCGGATGCTGTCGCTCGCCAACGCCCACTCCGCGCAGGACCTGCGCGCCTGGGTGCAGCGGATGCGCAACCACCTTGCGCGCGAGGGGATCGACGACCCCAGCTTCAGGTTCGTCGCCGAGCCGAAGATCGACGGGCTGGCGATGTCGCTGATCTACCGCAACGGCGTGTTCGAGCGCGGCGCCACCCGTGGCAACGGCGAGATCGGCGAGGACGTCAGCCACAACCTCCGGACGATCGGGCAGATCCCGTTGCGACTCGAGATGACCGACCCGCCGGCGCTGCTCGAGGTGCGCGGCGAGGTCTACATGTCGCTGCCCGACTTCGCCAAGCTCAACGAGCGCCGCGCGCAGGAGGGGCTGTCGACGTTCATGAACCCGCGCAACTCGGCGGCCGGGACGGTCCGCCAGCTGGACCCGAAGCTCGCGGCCGCCCGGCCCCTGTCGTTCTGGGCCTACCAGATCGGGGCGACCGAGGGGATCACGCTGAGCTCGCACTGGGACGCGCTCGCGTGGCTACGCGAGCACCGCTTCCCGGTCCACCCCGACGTGCGCCTGATGGCCACCGAGGAGGAGGTGATCGCCCAGTGCGAGGGCTGGGAGCAGCGCCGCGGGTCGCTCGAATTCGAGATCGACGGTGTCGTCGTCAAGGTCGACGATGCAGAGCTGCAGCGCCGCCTCGGCGTCGTCGGGCGCGAGCCGCGCTGGGCGATCGCATGGAAGTTCCCGCCGACGACGGCGGTCACGACGCTCCGCCAGATCGGCTGGAACCCGGGAAAGTTCGGCGACCTGCACCCCTACGCGATGCTCGAGCCCGTGCAGGTCGCGGGCGTCACGATCAAGCTGGCGACGCTCCACAACGAGGAGGACGTCGCGCGCAAGGACATCCGCGAGGGCGAGGAGGTGATCGTCCTCCGGGCCGGCGACGTGATCCCGCAGGTGCTCTCGCCTGCGCCGCACGTGGTGGAGCACGCCGACCGCCCGCCGCCCTCCCGGCCGCCGGCGCACTGCCCTGTATGCGGCACTGCCACGATCAAGCCGGAGGGGGCGGTCTTCACCCGCTGCCCGAACCGCGACTGCCCCGGCCGCCGCTGGCAGCTGTTGACCAGCTTCGCGGGGGTGATGGACATCGACGGGCTCGGCGAGAAGCTGGTGACGCTGTTCATCGAGCTCGGCTGGGTTCTGACGGCGGCGGACTTCTACCGGCTCGACGCCGGTCAGATCGCCTCGCAGCCCGGGTTCGGGGAGGTCTCGGCCGGAAAGCTCGTGGCCGCGATCGAGGCGTCCAAGCGCCAGCCGTTCGGACGGGTGCTGTTCGCGGTCGGGATCGAGGAGGTCGGGTCCGTGACCGGCAACAACCTCGCGCAGCAGTTCCGCACGCTCGACGCGCTGCTCGAGGCGACGCCCGAGCAGATCGAGGAGACGCCGGGGGTCGGTCCGAAGATGGCTGCCTCGATCCACGCCCAGCTCGCCGACGAGAAGATGCGTGCGCTCCTATACGACCTGCAGGGGCTCGGCCTGACCCTCGAGGAGGCCGGGCCACCGCCCGGGGAGGGGCCGCTCGGGGGCAAGACGTTCGTGCTGACGGGAACGCTTCCGACCCTGACCCGCGAGCAGGCGATGCAGCTGATCGTCGCGGCCGGAGGCAAGGTCACGGGCTCTGTCTCGAAGAAGACGTCGTACCTGGTCGCCGGCGACAGCGCCGGGTCCAAGCTCGCGGACGCCGAGCGGCTTGGAGTGCCCGTGCTCGACGAGGCAGGGCTGCGGGCGCTGCTCGCGGGCGACGGGGACGCTGGTTCAGCGGCCGGCTCGTGAGCGAGCGGCGGCTGCTGGCTGTCGTCGGAACGATCGTCTTCGTCGACACGATGTTCTACGCGGTGATCGCGCCGCTGCTGCCCGCGCTCGCCCACCAGCTGCACCTCACCCGCCTGTCCGCGGGCGTGCTCACCGCGAGCTATGCGGCCGGCGTGGTCGTCGGGTCGCTGCCGGGCGGCATGCTGGCGGCTCGCAGCGGCCCCCGCTTCACGGTCTGCATCGGCCTCGGGCTGCTCGGGTGCTCGACAGTCGGGTTCGCGTGGCTGCAGCAAGCCGCTGCGCTCGACGCGACGCGGTTCCTGGCGGGATTGGGCAGCGCCTGCTCGTGGGCGGGAGGCATCGCGTGGATCGTCTCCGGGCAGCCTCAGGAGCGGCGCGGCGCGATGATCGGCAAGGTGCTGGGGGCGGGCATCGCCGGCTCGCTGCTCGGCCCCGCGATCGGTGCGATCGCGACGGCGACGGGCAGGCCGGCGCTGTTCACTGCGATCGCGGTGCTCGCCGGGGCGCTGATCGTCGCTGCGCGGATGCTGCCGGAGCGGTCGGCGACGAGCAGCGCAGGCACAGGCTCCGCGATTCGGGCGCTCGGACGCCCGCCGGTGCTCGGGGCGATGTGGCTGATGGCGCTCCCGGCGATCGTCTCGGGGATCGTCAACGTGCTGGCACCGCTGCGCCTGCATCAGCTCGGCGCAGCGGCCGGCGTGATCGGCGCGATCTTCCTCGTCGGCGCCGGCATCGAAGCTGCCCTGTCACCACTCGTCGGAGGGCTGTCCGATCGCCACGGTCGCCTGATGCCGCTGCGTGGCGGTCTGCTCGCGACCACGGTCGTGCTGGCGTGCTTCGCGCTGCCTGCGACTGCCGGCGAGCTCGGTGTGCTCGTGGTCGCGGTCGCCACCGCGCTCGGGTTCTGCTGGGCGCCGGCGATGGCGATGGTGTCAGACCGAAGCGAGGCGCTGGGGCTCGACGACGCGCTCGCCGCGGCCTTGATGAACCTCGCCTGGGCCTGCGGCCAGATCGTCGGGGGCGCGGGCGGCGGCGCGCTTGCCAGAGCAGCAGGCGATCGCCTGCCGACCGGCGCCGCCGCGGGCTTGTGCCTGGCCACGCTGGTCGCGACCGGCGCGAGCCGCCGGACGCTCGCGCGGCGGGTCAGCCGTCCCCGTTCGCCGGCCGCGTGACCGGCGCGGCGACCGGTTGCTCGACGGCCCCCTGGTCGGCTCCCGGACGGTGGCTGTTGTGGGTCTGCGCCTTGGCGGCATTGAGGATCTGCACCGCCTGGCTGACCAGGCCGGACATGACCTCGCCGAGCCCGTCGGCGCCGTTCAGCACGGTCAGGTTCGAGTTGCTCACCGCCACCGCCAGCTTGTCGACGATCTCCGGCATCAGCTGGATCCACATCTGATCGAGCGCGACGCGGTCGTTGGCCGCCGCGGCTGCGGCCTTGATCCTGGTCGCCTCGGCGTCGGCTTCGGCACGCAGTTTGACGATCTTCGCCTGCGCCTCGGCCGGCTTGACGTCCGTCGTCTCGAGCTGCTTGGCCGCGAGCTCGGCCTGCTGCTCGGCCAGCACGGTCTGCGCCTCGATCGCCGCCTTCTTCGCCTCCGCCTGGCGCTTCTCCGAATCCTGCTGGGCGGCGACCGTCTCTGCTTCGGCGTTGGCCTGGGCGACGTTGATCTTCGCCTGCGCGGCCGCCTCGACCTCGGCGGTCTGCTGCTTGTACTGGGCCTGCGCCTGCGCCGACTTCTGCTGAGCCTCGACCGCCGCCTGCTCGGCCTGAGCCTGCGCGACGGTCGCCTGCTTCTGGACCTCCGCGTTGTGGGGGGCGGCGAGGGCGTTGATGTAGCCGCTCCCCGAGTCGGTGATCGAGGTGATCTGGAAGCTGTCGACGACGAGGCCGATGTGCGCGAGCTCCGCCTTGGAGGCGTCGAGCACCTCGGTGGCGAGCTTCTGGCGCTCGCGGATGATGTCCTCGATCGTCATCGCCCCGACGATGCCGCGCAGGTGGCCGGCGAAGATCCGCCCGACGAGCGTCGCCATCTGGCTCTGGTCGCTGAGGAAGCGCTGCGCCGCCGCGACGACGCTCTGGGCGTCGTCGCCGACCTTGAACGCGCCGACCGCCGACAGGTTGAGCGTGATCGCCTGGGTCGACTGGCACGTCTCGGTGACGCTGGCCTCCTGCATCCGCAGCGTGAGGAACGCCGCCCGGCGGAGGAACGGCATCACCCACGCCTTCTGACCGATCACGACACGGAACGGGGTGCCGTCGGTGCCGCGGCGGCCGCCGCTGATGATCATCGCCTCGTCTGCCCGAGGAATGCGGACTCCCAGCATGTGTGCCTCCTGACGTGCCCCGGCCGGGGGCACTAGCCGATCGGCTGGACCCGCACCGTGCGGGAGCCCAGCTCCTGATAGACGACGACCGAGGTGCCGTTCGGGAGTGGATCGTCCGAGTAGGCGATGAACACTCCGAGGAACGGAACGTCGACCTCGCCCGGTCCTGCTGCGCCCCGGGTGGGATTGATCACGGTCGCTTCGCTGCCAACCAGCTCAGTCAGGGGTGCGCTCCGAGGTCTCGGTGGCGCGAGTGTAGTTGAGGCGTGCCACCGTCCGGGCGCTCCGTCTCGCCTCGGCGTCGAGAAGTCGTGTGGCGTGAGGCCACGCTCGTCTCACGCATGCCGCGTAGCATTGCCCGCTCGGCCGGGCATCAACGACACATCGGAGGATCAGCCGGATGCTGAGAGCAAGGATCGGGGCGGCGGCTGCCGCATTCGTGGTGGCTGCCTGCTTGGCGCCTGCCGCACAGGCGGCGGGCTGCAGCTACACGTGGAATGGCGGCAGCGGGGCCTGGGACATCGCGTCCAACTGGACGCCCAACGGCGTTCCCGGGACCGGATCGCAGTCGGCCAACCTGGCAACGAGCGTCTGCATCACGGCGTCCGGGACCTACACAGTCACCCTGGCGCCGTTCAGCTCAGGCAGCGTCGACTACTCGGGCGGCGTGCAGATCGGCTCGCTGACGCTGGGCGGCGGGGTCAGCGGTACGCAGACGCTGGAGATCCAGGGTCAGGCGGCTGTCGACCGCAACAACGAGACGTCGAACTTCGTCAACCTCGACCTCGCAAGCGGGGCGAGCTCGATCGCGAGCAGCGGCGAGCTGATCCTCGACGGCACGACGCAGGGGACCGGCAACAACGGGCCTGACGGCGGCGGCGCGGGACTGTCCGAGGAGACCGGCGTGACGCTCGTCAACGACGGCTCGATCCTCAGCCAGTCGGACACCTCGTCACTGCCTGCCGGCAACCAGTGGCAGAACTACCTGACCGGCCCGAGCATCGACAACGGCGGCGCGATCGAAGTCCAGAGCGGAACGCTCGGGCTCCCGTCGCCCAACAACGGCGGCTACGGCAACAGCAACCAGATCTCCCTGTTCAACTCGGGAACCCTCACGGTCGACAGCGGCGCGAGCTTCAACCTCTATCCCGGGGCGGTGTTCAGCAACAACGGTTCGTTCGTCAACAACGGGAGCGCCCAGGTGAACGGCGGCTCGACGTGGAACCAGGGCCCGGTCAACGGCATGAGCGGGAACCTCGTCCAGGTCGAGGGCGGTGGGCAGGTCGATGACGGCGCGTCCCTCGCGATGCCGCAGACCGTGACGGCCGGCAACGGCGGCTTCCAGTACGTCGTCGGCGGCGGTTACCTGGCCGGGACGATCCCGGTGGGGCAGACCGTCGACGTGCAGGGGACGACGTGGAACAACAGCGGCAACATCGCCCAGGCGACGACGCTGACGCTCGGCGGTCCGAGCAACACCTACCCGGGAGCGGTCGTCAACAACGGGACGCTGCGGATCGACTCCGACGGCTCCGGCAAGACCAGCGGCGGCGGGGCGATCCTGACGGGCAACGAGCTTGACAACAACGGCACGTTCGCCTCGACCGTCGAGGACGCCAGCTACGAGAACCAGCTCCAGAGCACGTTCGTCAACGAGTCGAGCGGGACCGCTCAGATCACGGGCGGGACGCTCTACCAGGGGGCGACTGCCTCGACCAACAACGGCATCGTGTCGATCGGATCTGGGGCCACCTGGATCGTCCAGAGCGGGTCGTTCACCAACAACGGGACCTTCGCCCCCTCGATCGCGGGGCCTTTGAGTTACGGCACGCTGACGCTCCAGGGCGGGCTCTACGGACCGGGGACGTTCAACGCGGGCGGGACGATCGCGCCGGCGCTGCAATCGGGATACGTCCCGGCGTCGGGGACGGAGTTCGCGGTGGTTCCGATCAGCGGTGGCAGCTTCAAGGGGACCTTCGGCGCGGTCGGCGGCGGCTTCGTCGCCGACTACGGCAAGCAGACCGCGAGCTCACCGTACGTCGGAGTGGCCTACGGATCGCTCCCGTCGACGACGACTACTACTACCACCACCACGACCACCCCGACCACGACGACGCCGACGACGACGACCCCGACGGCGCCTGCCGCCGGTCAACTGGCGCTGCGCGGGCTGCGGGGCGGCGTCGGCCGGGGGACGGTCGAGCTCGCCTGCCCGGCGGCCACCTCGGGGTGTCCGGCATTCGTGGCGACCGCGTCGGTCACCGAGAAGCTCCGGGGCGGCAAGGTGATCGGAGTTGCGGCTCGCGCCGGGAAGCCACGCAAGCCGAAGGTCACGACGAAGGTGGTCGTCGTCGCGACCGCGGCCGGCGTCGTGGCGGCCGGAGGGTCAGGCAGCTATACGCTCGCGCTGAACGCCGCAGGCAAGGCGCTGCTACGCACGCACGAGCGCCTGACCGCACGCGTCACCGTCGCGGAGGGCAAGACGGTCGTCGCGACCCGGACCGTCACCTTCACGGCGGCGCCGAGCAAGCACAAGAGCAAGGGTAAGCACAACAGCAAGGGTAAGCACAAGAGGAAGGGCTGATCGCGTGGCTCAGCCGGCACCGGTCTCCGGGTCGTACTCGGCGAGCGCGGCCCCCATCGCGTCCTCGGTCGCGTGTCCGAGGTCGGTGTTCTGGAGGCCGTTCTCGAGGAACGCGAATGCGAGCTGGTCGCCGTTGCGGGCGGTGCAGTAGCCGACGAGGCTGGCGACGTCCGACAGCGTGCCGGTCTTGCCGCGGCAGTTGTCGACGGCCGGGGTGCCGAGCATCTCGTGCTGCATCGTGCCGCTCACCCCCGCGACGGCCAGCGACGCGACGAAGGGCGCGTCGCCGGCCTGCTGCTCGAGCAGCGAGACGACCTGCGCCGCAGTCGTGTGATCGAACCGAGACAGCCCGGAGCCGTCGTTGAAGCTGGGGCGCAGCCGGAACACCTGCGCGATCGTCGCGGCGACCACGCCGACGCCGGCGGCGGTCGTGCCGCCGGCGCCGTAGCTCGCGCCGATGTCCTTCAGCAGCGTCTCCGCGAAGTAGTTGTCGGACGGCGCGTTGGTCAGCTGGATCAAGGTCGCGATCGGCGGCGAGGCGACGCTTGCGAGCAGCCGCGCGCTGCGCGGGGTGGAGCCCGTGAACACGGGCGTCTGGGGCGGCACGGAGACGCCGGCGGCGCGCAGCGCCGCGACGAACGCCTGCGTCGCAGCCAGCGCCGGACGCGGCTGGAGCGCCGTCTCGGCCGAGGTCGTGAAGCCCGCGTCGTACGAGAGCCCGCTCAGCTCTCCCTCGATCTCCGTGCTCGGTGCGAAGCTCGTCGCCGGGGTCCCCCTGAGCGCGTCCAGGAACGTCTCGTCGCCGACGATCGCGCCTGCGACGCTGCGGATGCCGGCCGCCTTCAGGTTGGCGGCCAGCTCCTGCACGGTCGCGCCGGTCCCGTAGGCGGCTCGATCGAAGCCCGCATCGCCGAACGTCGGATCGCCGCCGCCGCGCAGGAACAGGAGCCCGCGCCAGCTGCCGCCGGCGGTCAGCGCGCCGAGGCCGAGCACGCTCGTCTCGAGCCTCGCCGTGGGCCCGAACGTGGCGAGCGCAGTGCTCGTCGTGTACAGCTTCTGCACCGAGGCGGGCAGCCTCGGAGTGTCGGGTGCGGCCGCGTACAGCGTCGTGTTGGTGGTCATGTCGACGACCAGCACGCTGCTCTGCCCGCCGGCGCGCGCCAGCTCGGCGCCGAGCGTCTGCCGCAGTGCCCGCAGCGCGTTCGCCGCTGGTCCGCTCGTGGGCGGCGGAGGCGGTGCCAGCCCGATGCCGCTTGCGGGAGGGGGTGCCCCTCCGTTGCCGGCCACGGCGCTCGGGATGCCGATCAGCGACGCGCCGGCGATCGCCAGCGCGACCGCGAGCACGCGCACGATGCGTGGCGGCGCTGGGATCCGGGAGCGCGGCGGCGGCATCCTGGTACTAAACCACGGCGGCCTGACTGCTCGCCCACCTAGAATCCGGACGAGCATGGGCAAGGTCGTCAAGCTGGACGCCGTCGCCGGCGGATCGCGCCCAGGTCAGTCGCGCGATCCCGGGGCGCGCCGGCGCAAGCGCTCCCGGGCCGCGCTGGTCCTCGGCGGCGGCGGCTTCACCGGCGGCGTCTACGAGATCGGGGCGTTGCGTGCGCTCGACCTGCTGTCGGTCAACCGCACGGTCAACGAGTTCGACGTGTACGTCGGCACCAGCGCCGGGTCGTTCGTGGCCGCCGCGGTCGCCAACGGCGTCACCCCGGAGGAGATGATGCGGGTGGTCGTGCAGCAGCAGCCGACCGCGTTCCCGCATGTCCGCGTGACCGGCCTGCTGAAGCCCAACTATCTCGAGTATCTGACCAAGAGCGCTGCGGTCCCGGTGCGTCTGGCGCGGATGCTGCACGGGCTCGTTCGCGACTTCGGCCGGGTCTCGATGGTCGACCTGGTCGTCGGGCTGGCGGAGTCGCTGCCTTCGGGGCTCTACACGACCGATGGGATCGAGCGCTACGTCCGCGACGCGTTGGGGAAGCGCGACCAGCCCGACGATTACAGGCTGGTCGACCGCGAGCTCTACCTTGCGGCGACCGACCTCGACACGTGTGAGCGGATCGTGTTCGGCACCGCCGGCTGGGACGACGTGCCGATCTCCTCGGCCGTGGCAGCCTCGTGCGCGCTGCCGATGATCTACAAGCCGGTCCGGATCAAGGACCGGGAGCTGGTCGACGGCGGCGTGCTGTCGACGACC
This sequence comes from Solirubrobacterales bacterium, assembly GCA_027315255.1. Taxonomy (GTDB): domain Bacteria; phylum Actinomycetota; class Thermoleophilia; order Solirubrobacterales; family Solirubrobacteraceae; genus Palsa-465. The sequence goes on from DAHUYL010000202.1 coordinate 27,424, forward strand.
AACCTCGACATCGCGGTCGAGGCCGGCGCCCGCTTCATCGTCGTCGTCAACCCGCTGGTGCCGTACGTCAACGACTTCGAGAAGCGGGTCAAGACGCTGTCGGGGTCGCGCCTGCGGCGGGTGTCCGACATGGGCTTCCCGCAGATCGGCTACCAGACCTTCAAGCTGCTCGCCTACCAGCGCCTGCACGAGGTCGCTCGCCGCTGGGAGGAACGCTACCCCGGGGTCGACATCATCCTGATCGAGCCCGAGCCGAACGACGAGATGATGTTCCGCACCGGCATGATGAGCTACACCTCGAGCGTCGACATCGCCCGCCACGGCTTCCAATCGGTGACGCTCAAGCTCGCCAACGACTACCCGCGCTTCAAGCGGATCTGCGCGCGCCACGGGATCGACATCTCGGCCACGCGCGTCCGCAACGTGCTCAAGCACATCGAGGCCGACCGCGAGAAGACGCGGGCGTGGCGGCGGATCCTGGAGCAGACCACGGCGGCACTGCTGCGCCAGGCGGGCGAGGACACGGGCCGCTAGGGCTTCCCACGCACTCGTGCCTGCCGGCGATCGGGGCCGTCAGGGCGGACCGACATCGTGACGAAATCGCGTGCCCACCACGCATCGAAGAACGTGTCCGGGCCGCGCACGGCCCCCGTCAGCAGCAGCTGGCCGTTGCCCGGGGTTGCGAGCCCGCCGGGATGGACCGGATCGTAGGTTGCGAACACCGGCCAATCGGGGTTGATGTCGAGCTCCATCCCGCGAACGGCGCCGGCCCGCGCGAGCACGGCCGCGAGCTGCGCCGGGGAGAGCGCGGGCCCTTCGACGTAGACGAGCGCGTGGTCCGCGGTGATGCCGACCGCGGAGCGCCACTGCTGCTCGATGCCCGGCACGCTCGGAGCGCACGAGCCTGCGCCGCAGGTCGCGCCCCAGGCCTGCCAGTCGGCGCTCTCGGCCAGCGGCGTCGGCCGGCCTCCGTCGACGAGCAACACGAGGTTCTGGCGGACGGCGACGACCTTACGCGTCATCCGCAGCTTGCCGCCCCACGCGCCGACGTCGACCGAGCCGTTCCTGTAGATGACCAGCGAAGCCGCGCCCGTCCGCAGCGGGTCGATCAGCCGGCCCTCGGTGAAGTAGCCGCCTTCCGCCGAGGCCATCTTGAAGCCGCCGTTGAAGGCCGCCACGAGCGATCGCGCGTCCGCCGGCTGGATCGGCGCCGTGTACCGGTAGGGGCCGCCTCCCGGGCTCTCGGACCCCGAGTACAGCCGGGCGGCCAGTAAGCGAGTGTCCATCCATGCGATTCCGGCTGCCTGCGAGCCGCCGGGCGCAACCAGCGTCGTCTCATAGACTGCGGGTACGCCCCGCACGCGTCGCCCGGCCGGCCTCCACCCTCCCTGCCCGGCGGCCGGCCCCTGGAAGGGTCGGAGGCTCGCCGGCGGGCGGAGCGGCGCGGGCGCCGACCTCGGACGCGGGCCGTGGGAGCGTCGCCGAGCAGAGGTGGTCCCAGCTGGACCCGCGGCGGCTGGTGGCGCTGTCGCGCTTGTCGCGCCGGTTCCCTGGGTGGCTGTGACGGCCGTGTTGACCGTGGCCGTGGAATCGAGGCGGTTCGCCCTGTCGGCACCGCATGACGCGAGCACCAGCGCTGTACACGCTGCGGCAGAGATGACGTGGAGGCGCTTCGTGAGGCGAATCGTGTTCACACGAAGCGTAACGCGCGCGCAGGCGTGTCCGGTCCTCGTTCACTCGACGCGCAACGTGCGTGCGCTCGAGCGCAGTCCCGCTCGCTGGAGCGTAACGCACGCAAAAGCCACTCCGAACCGTGATCCACTACTCCGACCCTGATCCGCTCGTGAGCCGTGGTCGGCGATCCGTTCGGGAGCCCTGGACACACGGGCCCGGCAACTGCCGGGCCCCCTGAAATGAGGCCCGATCGGCTAGGCGGTCACCACCTGGACATTGGCGCGGTCCATCGACGTCTCGTGGAGACTCGACAGGAAGAGGGTCTTGTCGATCCTTCCGTTGAAGATCGGGACGCCCCACTGAACGCATTTGGCGATGACGTCTCTGCGCTCGAGACCGGATTCGCGGGCAAGCTCGGTGGGCGTCAGGTGATTGGCCATCGGTCCTCTTCCTCCTTTTGGGAAGTTCGCTACATGGCCCAAGTATTGCGCGCCGGGCGGACGCCCTCAACAAATCTTCGAGCAATGGCCGCAAATTTGCGGCATGTCACGGGCGGGCGCCATTCGAAAGGTTTCGCATCGCCGCCCGCAGCGCGTGGACCGTGGCGGCTCGCTGCGCGGGCGTCACGCCGGCCAGGACCTCCTCCTCCAGTTCGCGGATCGTCGGACCTGCGGCAGCGAGCAGCTCGCTCCCGCGCGCCGTCAGCCGCGCCTGCAGGATCAACGCGTGCGTCGGATCGGCCGCGCGGCCGACGAGGCCGCGTCGCTCGAGCTTGCCGAGGATCTCGATCATCGATTGCGGCGTCACCAGTGCCCGGCGCGCGAGCTGCGCGTTCGACAGGCCAGGGCGGGCGGCGAGCACCGACAGGGTGGTGTACTCCTGGACGCTGAGGCTCCATCGGGCGAGCCGGGAACGCATCTCGCGCCGGATGCCCTGGTTGACGCGGCCTACGACGTACGCAAGCGATGCCTCGTGCTGGCTCTCGCCGCTTCTTCCATCGCACACCGCCGCCAAGCTAACATTCGGGTACCTGATATTCAAGCCGCTCGGCGGTGGCTTAGGAAGGAGCGAGATGGAGAGCGTGGCGACGAATGGCCTGACGACGGACCTCGCGGGGTTGTCCGCGTTGCTCGGCCGCACCGTCGGCCCGAGCGAGTGGGCCGAGATCAACCAGCGGCAGGTGGACCAGTTCGCCGACCTGACCGACGACCACAACTTCCTCCACGTCGACCCTGACCGCGCGAGCCAGACCTCGTTCGGCGGCACGATCGCCCACGGCTTCCTGTCCCTGTCGCTGCTGGCGCCCGTGACGCAGCTGCTGCGCGTGACCGATGCGGCGACGGCGATCAACTATGGCCTCGATCGCGTGCGGTTCCCGGCCCCGCTGCCCGTCGGTCGGCGGTGGCGCGGGACGGCCGAGATCGTCGAGGTGACCGAGATCAAGGGCGGCGTGCAGGTCAAGCTGAGCGCTCAACTCGAGGTCGAGGGGTCCGAGCGCCCCGCCGTTGCTGCCGAATGCCTCGTGCGGTATTACGCATGAGCGGGTTGAGGCTGGACGGGAAGGTCGCCGTCGTGACCGGAAGCGGCCGCGGGCTCGGCCGCGCCTATGCGGTAGCGCTGGCCGGCGCCGGCGCCGCGGTCGTCGTCAACGACGTCGACGTCACCGCGGCAAGCGAGACGGTCGAGCTGATCGCGTCGGCTGGAGGACGCGCTGCCGCCGAGATCGCTGCGGTCGGCGACACGGCGGCCGCCGAGGCGCTGGCGAGCCGAGCGGTCGACGAGTTCGGCCGGCTCGACGTGATGGTCACGAACGCCGGCGTGCTCCGTGACCGCGTCCTGTGGAAGATGACCGACGAGGACTTCGACCTGGTGATCGCGACCCATCTGCGCGGCACCTTCACCTGTGCGCGAGCAGCTGCGACCCGGATGCGCGAGCAGGGCGACGGGGGCCGCATCATCGTCGTCGGCTCGCCCGCCGGGCAATTCGGGAACTTCGGGCAGACCAACTACGCGGCTGCCAAGGCTGGGGTCATCGCGTTCGCGCAGACGTGGGCGATGGAGCTCGCACGCAGCGAGATAACCGTCAACGCAATCGTGCCGACCGCGTGGACGCAGATGACTGCGACGATCCCGATCTACGCGCCGCTCGCCGAGGCGGTCGAGGCCGGGCGCGGTTTCCCGCGGTCGGTGAGGCGCGACCACGCGATCGGGCTGCCGGAGGATTGTGCGCCCGTCGTCGTGTTCCTCGCCTCCGAGGCGGCGGCCGGTGTCACCGGTCAGGCGATCGGCATCGGCGGTGACAAGCTGACCCTGTACTCGCACCCGGCGGAGGCGGCCGTCCTGTACAGCGATGACGGGTGGAGCGCCGAGGAGGTCGCCGCGGCATGGGCCGAATCGCTGGCCGCCAAGATGCAGCCGGTCGGGATGAAGCTGGCGCCGCTCGAGCTCGGCACGGGGGGCTGAACCGTGGCGATCGACGTCGAGGGACTGGTCGCGATCGATGTGCACGTGCACGCGGAACGCAACGCCGGCGAGCCGCAGGACCCGGTGACGGTCGAGGTGCTGGATGCCGCCGCTCGCTACTTCGGCGGCCACCCGCCGCAGCCGACCGCCCAGGAGGTGGCCGATCACTACCGTGAGCGCCGGATGGCGGCGGTCATCTTCAATGTCGACGACGAGGCCGGGATGGGCCGCCGCCGGCTCGGCAACGACGAGGTGCTCGAGGCGGCGCGGGCGAACCCCGACGTGCTGATCCCGTTCGGCAGCGTCGACCCGCACAAGGGCAAACTGGCCGTTCGCGAGGCGCGGGAGCTGGTCGCGGCGGGGGTGCGGGGATTCAAGTTCCACCCCAATACGCAGGCGTTCTGGCCGAACGATCGCTCGGTCTATCCGCTGTACCAAGTGATCGCCGAGGCCGGGTTGATCGCCCTGTTCCATTCAGGCACGACCGGGATCGGAGCGGGCATGCCCGGCGGCGGGGGCGTCCGGCTCAAGTACTCGAACCCGATGGCTGTGGACGACGTCGCGGCCGACTTTCCGCAACTCGACATCATCCTCGCACACCCGTCGTTCCCGTGGCAGGACGAGGCGCTGGCGATGGCAGTGCACAAGCCGAATGTGTACATCGACCTGTCGGGCTGGTCGCCGAAGTACTTTCCGGAGAATCTGATCCGCTACACCAACACCCAGCTCAAGCACAAGATGCTGTTCGGTTCGGACTATCCGCTGATCACGCCGGACCGGTGGCTGTCCGACTTCGAGAAGCTGCCGATCAAGGACGAGGTACGACCGCTCGTGCTCAAGCAGAACGCTGCGCGCCTGCTCGGGCTGGACGCCGGCTGAGCCGCAGCCGAGTCTCACCTGGACATTCGTCCGCCGTCGCGGTCGGTTGCTCGCGCTGAGCTGCGCTCGCGACGAAGGGGGCGGCGATATGGCCGGGAGCCAAACGCCGACGCACCTGACCCCGGATACGGGATGCCGCGTGTCGTCGCTGCGGTCAGTCGGTCCAGGAATCGGCTGACTGATGCGGCCTCGCATCGTTACCAAGGAGGGTTTGAGTCGATGAACCGTCACAGGCTGACAGCCGCGGCTGTCGTCGCCGCGTTGCCGGCGCTGGCTGCGGCGATGCCTCAGGCGGCAGTCGCAAAGTCGCGCCCCGAGCTTCGGGCGCACCACCAGGTCGTCGCGGCGCGCAGCGTCCACGCGATCACGTTCTACGCACGCGTCGTGCGGTCGGGCCCGAGCGGGCTCGTCGTGCGCACGACTGCCGGCAGGATCCTGACCTTCTCGGCCGCCCAGGTTCGGGGCAAGGCGGCCACGCGCGCGAACCGCGGCAAGCGTCACCGCCACGTGCACGCCGTGTTCCGCAACGCCGCCACCGTGCAGACGGCAGCGGGCAACGTGGTCCTCAACATCGTCGGGCTACAGCCTGGCGCGCTCGTCCAGATCGCCGAGACGACCGACGGGAGCGGGAACGTGACGATCACGATCACGCTGCCGCCGCCGACGCAGACCCAATCGGAGACCGCGAGCGGCATCGTCACGGAGGTGGACACTGACGCGTTCGTCCTCCAGACGGCCGACGGTTCGAGCCTGCTGCTGCACATGGCCGCTGCCTCGTTCGACAATCTCGATCTGCAGACGTGTGACACCGCCGCCGTCACCTATCACCAGGACGCCGGGCTCCTGGTCGCGGACACCGTCGACGTCAACGGCTCGTCGAACAGCGGTGACTGCGCCGCCTCGCAGGACGCGACCGGCACGATCTCCACGGTCTCGAGCAGCGCGCTGACGATCGCCGCCGATGGCGGCGGCTCGATGACGTTCGCCGTCGACCTTTCGTCGGGGCTGACCGATGGCTTCCAGGTCGGCGATTACGTCGACGTCACATACAGTCAGAACACAGACGGGTCGCTTCAAGCAAGCGACGTCGAGTACGTCGAGGCAGATGCGACCGGCACTGTTACGGCGGTGGTCACCTCGACGACCGGTGGGTCGCTGACGATCACGGACGCCAGCAGCGGCCAGTCCGAGACGTTCTATGCAGACCCGACCAACGGGGTCGTGATCACCGCGGACGCGTTCAACGGCGTGCAGGTCGGCCAGCAGGTCGACGTCACCTATCACCAGTCGGCCGGGCAGCTGATCGCCGACGACGTCAGCGTGACCGATGGCGGCTGGTCCTCCGATGGCGGCGGCCCGGCAGGCGCTGGTGCTCCGGGAAGCGGGCCCGGCCAGGGCGGGCCCGGTGACTCCGCCGGCGGAAGCACCCCCGGCGACGGGCAGGGTCCCGGTGGCGGTTCGGGTTCAGGTTCGGGCTCCGGTTCCGGCTCGGGCAGCGGTTCGGGCTCCGGCTCGGGCAGCGGTTCGGGCTCGGGCGCCGGCTCGGGTAGCGGTTCGGGCAGCGGCGCGGGTTCCCCAAGCGACAGCTGACACCGTCCCGGGGTACGCCGGCCGACGACAGCGCCGGCCCACAAGCCGGCGCTGTCCGCGGGCTTCGACGCCCCCGCCGGGGGCAGCACCGCGCGCTTTGCTCGGCCCGTCCTGACGATCTACCGCGAGAGCGGCGGGTGGGAAGGCCTACAGCTCGACACCGACCAGGGTCGGCTCGACATCCAAGGTGACACCGAACGAGTCCCTCACCCGGTGCTGGATCTCCCGCGCGAGCGCGATCAGCTCCGTGGTGCTCGCCCCGCCGCGGTTGACCAGAGCGAGCGTGTGCTTGCTCGAGATCCCAGCACGGCCTTCCCCGTAGCCGCGGTGAAAGCCGGCGTGCTCGACGAGCCACGCCGCGGACGTCTTGAACCTGCCATCCTCCTCACGCCATGCAGGCGGGCGCGCCGGTTCAGGCCCGAGCTGCGCGCTCGTCCGCCGCTCGAGCGCCTCGAACTGCTCAGGCGACAGGATCGGGTTGAGGAAGAACGAGCCGGCGCTGACCGAGTCGGGGTCCTCCGAATCCAGGACCATTCCCTTCCGGCGCCGGAGCGCGAGCACTGCTTCGCGCACTTCTGCGAGCGGCGGGCGCGCGTCCTCCACCACGCCGAGCAGATCCGTGAGCTCGGGGTAGCGCGGCGACCGCGCGCGGGCTGAGCGCTCGAGCTCGAAGGTCACCGCGAGCACGACGAACCGGGGGTCTCGACGGAACCGGCTGGTGCGGTAGCCGAACCGACACTCACCGGTTGCCAGCTCCACGACCTGCGCCGCATCGCGATCGTAGGCGCGGACGGAGACGATCACGTCGGCGACCTGCTGGCCGTACGCACCGACGTTCTGGATCGGCGTCGCGCCGGTGGACCCGGGAATCCCGGACAGGCACTCGATCCCGGCGAGCCCTTCGCGAACAGTGCGCACCACCAGTCGATCCCACGGCTCGCCGGCTGCGACCGTGAGCCGGACGCGGCCGGAATCTGCGCTGCTGTCCAGCCCGCTCGACATGATTCGGACCACGGTGCCGTCGAACCCGTCGTCGGCGATCACGACATTCGAGCCGCCGGCGAGGATCAGCAGAGGCTCCCGGGCAGCGTCGGCGGCCGCCACGGCTTCGACGATCTGATCGGTTGTGGTCGCCTCGACCAGCCGGCCTGGCGGGCCGCCGAGCCGAAGCGTCGTGTATTCGGCGAGCGCGACCGAGGTCATCCGCCAGGAGGGGTCGTGTTCGTCAGCACGGGCGGGGCGCGGAGGGCGCGTACCGCGCCGTCGGTTCGGCCCGCCTGGAGTCGACGTTGCCCGTCAGGGTGTTGAGGAGGCAGGGCAGTTGCGCGACGATGCCTTCGGGCAAGCCGGTCACGGTCTCCTGTGCGAGGGTGCACCAGAGTTGCTTGACCTGACCGGCGAGCGCCCTGCCGCTGTCGGTCAGCTCGACTAGGCGGGCACGCTTGTCGGCCGGGGCGGGAGTACGGCGGACATGGCCCAAGGTTTCGAGCTTGCGGGTCATCAGGGTGATGCTCGGCGGTTCCACTCCAAGCGCGTCACTGAGCTGAGCCTGGATTCTCGGCCCGGTCCGGTCGAGCTCGAGCAGGAGGGCCTCCTGTCCGGTTTGCAGGCCGAGCGGGGCCAGCAGCGCTGCCGCCCGCGCTCGATGGCGCAGGCTCAACCGGCGGATCGCCTGGTTGATCTCGTCTGCGCGCTCGAAGTCAACGAAGCCCCCTGGCAGAAGTTACTCATGCACATAAGCTCACCTGCATAAGTAATCCTACTCGCCGGCAGTCCAGACTCGGGCAGCGAGCTCCCCACTTCGGGAGAGGGGCCCAGGAGGGTCAGGTGCCCTCGACGGCTCGCCCGTCACGTCCGACGTAACCACCCTTGCCGCCGGCGACCAGCACGACTGCTTCGTCTCCGCCCACGTTGCGCATGCCGCGGTGCGTGCTGGCATCGACCCGTGCGAGGCCGCCTGGCCCCAACAGGTGGGTGGTGCCATCCCCAAACCGCAGCTCGACCGCGCCGCGGTGCACGAAGTAGAGCTCCTGCTGCTCGTCGTGGAAGTGCAGGTCGGTGACGTATCCGGGTGGCAGGACGATCGCGTTGACGCCGAACGCGTCGACGCCGAGGGCGGCGCGGATCTTGCGAAAGCCGGGGCCCTCGCCGAGATCGTCGAGACTGCTGACGGCGAATCCGTGAGCTTCGGTCACGAGCAGGATCCTAGCCTAGCCTGCGGGCGTGGGTGAGGATCGCGAGCATCGACAGGACGAGCAGCGGGGCCGTCACACCCTCGGCGGCGGACGAGCGCCACGCCGGTGACACTCGTCAGGATCTCGTTGCCCGCCGTTCCGCCGAGCCGGCCGTACTGCTCCGGGTCGGCGGTGTCGAGTGATTGATCAGGCGATCGAGGCTAGGCTACCGGCAGTCGCAGGGCGTGCGAGCCCTGGGTTACCCGCGATCGGCCTCGGCTGTCAGCGCACGCACACGCATGGATGCGGTCGGCCGCACGACACGGGGCGGCAACGCCGAGGTCGGTAGCACGCCGTATCCTCGCAGGTCTTGGAGCCAACGATCGAGTTGCAGGGGCTGGTCAAGACGTATCCGGGCGGTCCGCATGGTCCCGTGCGCGCTGTGCGTGGGATCGATCTGTCGATCGCCCGCGGAGAGACCGTCGCCCTGCTGGGCCCCAACGGCGCGGGCAAGTCGACGACGATCGACATGATGCTGGGGCTCTCGCGGCCGGACTCCGGCACGGTATCGGTGTTCGGTCGCTCGCCGCGCGAGGCGGTTGACGCCGGCGCTGTCGGCGCAATGCTGCAAACGGGTGAGCTGATCCGCGACCTGTCGGTGCGCGAGCTGATCGCCCTGGTGGGGTCGCTGTATCAACGGTCGATGCCGCTCGATGAGGTGATCGGCTTGGCCGGACTGAGCAACGTTGCGGACCGGCGCACGCAGAAGCTGTCGGGCGGGCAGGCGCAGCGTGCCCGGTTCGCGATCGCGCTGGTGCCCGATCCGGAGCTGCTGGTGCTGGACGAGCCGACGGTCGCGATGGACGCACAGGGCCGTCGTGACTTCTGGCTGGCGATGCGGGAATACGCGGCACGTGGACGGACGGTGCTGTTCGCGACTCACTATCTGGAGGAGGCCGACGCGAACGCCGACCGCGCGGTGTTGATGGCGAGCGGCGAAATCGTCGCCGATGGCCCGACGACCGAGATCAAGGCACGCGTCGGGACGCGGACCATCCGTGTCACGCTGCCGCTCGCGACTGCCGAGGAACTGGAGGCGCTGCCGGGGGTCGGGAGCACCGAGCGCCACGGAGAGGCGGTGACGCTCCGCTGCGCCGACTCAGATGCAGCGCTACGCGCCCTGCTCGAACGCTATCCCGCGGCGCGCGACATCGAGGTCGTTGGGGCCGGACTCGAGGAGGCGTTCCTCGAGTTGACCGCGGACATCGCGGATGGAAGCTCATCCGAGACCCGCATGGGAGCCACGCGGTGACCGGGCTCAACTACACCCGCTTCGAGCTGAAACGGGCGTTTCGCAACCGGCGCTTCTTCATGTTCTCGTTCGGCTTTCCGCTCGTCCTCTACTACCTGATCGCCGCACCGCAGCGGAACACTCACAACCTCGCCGGCACCGGCATCTCGGCGCCGCTGTACTACATGCTCGGCCTCGCCTCGTTCGGGACGATGGCCTCGATGATCTCCAGCGGGGGTCGGATCGCCGGCGAGCGGCAGGCCGGCTGGACGCGTCAGCTGCGGATCACGCCGCTGTCGCCCCGGGCGTACTTCCGAGCGAAGGTGATCGCCTCCTACGCGATGGCGATCACCAGCATGCTGCTGCTGTACATCGCGGGCACGACCCTGGGTGTCAGCCTGTCGGCGCGCGTCTGGCTCGAGATGACGGGGCTGATCCTCGTCGCGCTGCTGCCGTTCGCCGCGCTGGGTATCACGCTCGGGCACCTGATGAACGTCGATTCGGTGGGGCCTCTGACTGGCGGCCTGGTCGCGATCCTCGCGTTCCTCAGCGGCACCTGGTTTCCGCTCACCCACGGCTTCCTGTACGACGTCGGCCAGTACATCCCCGGCTATTGGATCGTGCAGGCACGGGACATCGCCTATCACGGTCACGGCTGGACGACCAAGGGCTGGGCTGTGGTGGTGATCTGGACCCTCGTGCTCGTGATCCTGGCTCGCATCGCGTACCGCCGCGACACGCAACGGGTCTGAGCTTCTGCGCTGACGCCATCCGTTTCACCCGAGGATTTCCCGGCCCGAGCCATCACATGTCTGAGCGCGTCTGGACGCGCCTGGGGGAGGCGGCGACACCGCCGTAGCACCAGCACGACTTGTCTCACCGCCTCCCCTCGTCCACGCCCAGCCGTCGCCCATCTATGCAACGACTTTCCGGTGCAGGACGCTAGCACGAGAAGGCGCGGTGCGTAGAGACCACGAACGTGCTGCGGCCAGTTCGGACCAGCGCGCTGACAACGACGACGCTCCTCCCCGGTGGCAGATATACATCGGGTGGGTTGCGCAACGCGCGGCGCAACGGGAGGCCCGTGAGGGTCAGCAACCGGCGGCCGCGGATGGACACCCACAGCCTGAGAACCCGTGAGCCCGCCTGCCGGTGTGGCAAAGACAGCTTGAAACCGCATCTGAACATCGCCGTGACGTTGTGATCGGAGCTCATCGTCACTTGGCAGCCGGTCACGGAGGTGCCCGTGCAGTCCCCACCCCACCCCGCGAACACAGAGTCCTTCCCCGGCACCGGATCGAGGGTGAGGCGCCCGCCGGCCGCGAGGAGCGTCGTGCAGGTCACGGTCGTACCGTTCTTGTTCGCACACGGGCGGCCGACGGTGTACACCGCGCCGGTGCCGCTGCCCTGGACTGTGATGGCGAGTCTGTATGTCGTCGCAGCGCTGCCCGTATAGGTCAGCGCGTTGCCGCTGCCGTCGACCGCCGCGCAGAACGCCGTCGACGGACACGACACCGAGTTGAGGGGGTGCCCGGTCGTGTCGATGGGGGCCGGGGCGCTCCACGAGCTGCCGTCGTAGGCCAGCACGTTCTCGTCGGCCACCGTGACACAGACCAACGCGGACGGGCACGACACCGAGCCGAGTGAGTTCGGGCCGTTGATGTTGGTCGGAGCGCTCCACGAGCCGCCGCTGTACGTCAACGCGTTGCCGGCGCTGTCGACCGCTGCGCAGAACGACGCCGACGGGCACGACACGTAAGCCGAGTCGGTGCCCGGGTCGCTGACGGTCATCGCACTCCACGAGCTGCCGTTGTAGATCCACGCAGCGAGGCCTGACGAGCCGCTGTAGTTGGTGCCGACCGCAACGCAGAAGGACGCCGACGGGCACGAGACCGAGCCGAAGGCGTCGACCTGGTAGTTGAAGTAAGCCGGCGCGCTCCAAGCGCTGCCGTTGTAGGTCAGCGCGCTCGCGCCGGTGCCCGACCCGCCGGCTGTCACGGCGGCGCAGAACGACGCTGACGCGCAAGACACCGATGTCAGCATGTTCACTGCGCCGGTACTGGCCGGCGCGCTCCAAGTGCTGCCGTTGTAGGTCAGCGCGTTCCCGACGGCGTCAACCGCAAGACAGAAGGACGCCGAGGGGCACGACACCGAGACAAGCGAATTCGCGAGGTCGACATCGGCCGGCGCGCTCCACTTGGTGCCGTCGTAGGTCAGCGCGTAGCCGGAGTTGTCGACCGCGGCGCAGAACGATGCCGTCGGGCATGACACCGAGACAAGGCCCGTGCTGTCGATGTTCGCCGGCGACGACCACCCACTCGCTCCCAGCGCCGTTGAGGGCACGAGCCCGATTCCGACCGCATTGACCACCGCGATCGCCCTCAATGTTCGTGCAAGGTGGGTGTGCGCCATTGCCATTGCCACTGCCTCCTGGTTTCCGCGTCGCCGCCAGCTGTCAGCTGTCAGCGCCGGTCAATCGACGTGCCGGGCAGGATCGCCCACCAACCTTGGTGGAGGCTTGGCGGAACCTTGGCGGGGCGCGGCGCCGCCCGCCCTCAGCCACTGGCGGCGGCGATCGCGGCCGAGGCTTGGGCGGCGAGCGCGGCCATTCCGAGCTCGGCGGCGTCGGTCAGCACCGAGCCGAGCAGCTCGCGACCGCGATGACGCCCGCCCGGCGCCCCGGCGGCCATCAGAGCTCGCCCGAGCTCAAAGCGAGTGCGTACGGCGAGTGGCCGCGCGCCGATCGCGGTGTGGAGCTCCAGCGCACGCTGGAGTCGAACGCATGCATCCTGAGAGCGCCCGAGTGTCGCCGCGAGAACGCCGAGATGGTGCTCGACCGATCCCAAGAAGACGATCGGATGACCCGTCGTCACGTAGCGAGACGCGTGCGGCGCGAGCAGCTCGTAGAGCAATTCGGCGAGCTGGCGATCTGCGGTCAGCCCGCAGCTCTGCGCCAGGCAGGACATCACCGGCAGCCAGTTGATGTCCACGGGCAGGCCGGCGAGCGGGCCTAGTCGCTCGAGCTCGGATCGTGCCTCGGTGTCACGTCCCAACTCGGCGCACAGCAGAACCAGCAGGGTGCGCCATACCGGGACATCGGGGAACCGCTCGATGTGCTCGCGCAGCTCGTCCTCCACCTCGGCCAGCCGGCCCTGCTCGCGCCGCAGCATGAACCGCAGCACGCCGAGATAGCTGCTCGCGTTCGGATCCCCTGACCGGGTGCCGACCTCCAGCCCGGCGGTGATCAGGTCCTCGGTGTCGTCCAGACAGCCCTCGAGCAGCGACCGCATGCCAGCGAACAGCGAGACGTGCCAGAGGTAGGCGGGCTGGCGAAAGTCGCGCGCGAGCCGCTCGTAGGCGTCGAGCTCGCGGCAGGCCGCCTCCACCCGCCCGTGCTCCAGAAGGTCGACGGCGCGCCAGGTATGGCCCCACAGCAGCACCTCGATCGCCCCGCCCGCGGCTGCCAGCTCGAGCAGCTCCGTGGTGGCCGCGAGCCGTGCGTCCAGGTCGGCGGAGCCAGAGATCGCGACCCGCCGGCTGGTCAGCGCCCTGGCCAGAGCCACCCCATCGCCGAGCCGCCGCGCCGACGCCACCGCCTCCGCGCTCAGCGTGTCGCGGCGATCGCTTCCCTCGTAATAGACCTCGACCGCCAGCCGGCTGAGGACATTCACGCGGGTGATGGAGTCCTCGGGCCCGAGCGCCCCGCACGCCTCCTCGAGCAGAGCAACCCGCTCACGGTCCAGCATCCCCAGCTCGAGCCAGGTTCCAGCGAACCCGAGGGCTGCGCGAGCCAGCAGTTCGGGGTCACGGCGCCCGCGGGCCAGCTCGGCGGCGCGCTGGAACGTCGCGCGTGAGCCCTCGGGCTCGACGGCGGCTCGCTGGGCAGCGCCAAGCTCGAGCAGCAGCAGGCAGCGCTCACGGTCCGGGTGGTGTGCGGGTAGCGCGTCCAGCGCCCGCTGGAAGTGCTTGCTGGCCTCCTCGTGCGCCAGCTGGGAGCGTGCACGATGCCCAGCCCTGGCTGAGTGGACGACGGCCTTGGCGCGCGCGTCGATGCCGCCCGCGAGCAGGTAATGGTGCGCCAGTTCGGCCGAGTGCAACTCGACATCGTCGGCGTGCAGCGACGCGAGCGCCTCCGCGGCACGCCCGTGCAGCCGGGCCCGACGGGTCGGTCCGAGCGATAGGTACAGCGTGTCTCGGACCAGCGCATGCGAGAACACGTAGCGCCCGGCGCTGTCCGGCACCTCCCCGAGCAAGTGTGCGTTGCGCGCCTCCTCGAGCAGGTCCAGCAGGCGATCCTCGTCGGTGTCGCACGTACGCGCGAGCACCTCCAGCGAGAACTCGCACCCCAGAACGGTGCTGGCCCGCAACACCAGGCCCGCCTCCTCGCCGAGGCGCCCCACCCGACGCTCGATCGTCTCACGAACGGAGGCGGGGATTCCCACCTCGGCGAGTGGCACGCGTTCGGCCCACCCGTCGGCGCCGCGCTCGTAGACGCCGCTCTCGAGCAGGTGGCGCAGCAGCTCGACGATGAAGAACGGGTTTCCTTGCGTCTCGGCACGCAACGCATCGGCGAGCGCGGGCGAGGCTCGCTCACCGGCCCAAGACTCGATCAACTCGCCCACCTCGCGCTCGTCGAGCCCGACCAGCGCGACCCGGGTCGCGAGTTGCTCGCGGTGCAGATCGGCGAGGAAGCTCGTCAACGGCCGCCCGGGCTCCCGCTCGCCGGTCCGAAATGTCCCTAAGACCAGTAGCTGCGACGGCGGCCGGCGTCGAAGCACGTGTCGCAGCAGCAGCAGCGTGGCGCGGTCGGCCCAGTGCAGGTCGTCGACGACCAGCAACAACGGTGCCTGAAGCGCCGCCGCCCGCAGCAGGCCCCCCGTCTCCTCAAACAGCCGGTAGCGCAGCACGTCGGACCGCCCACGCTGCGGTGCAGGCAGCCCCGGAAGCCGCTGGCGCAGCTCCGGAAGCACCCGCGCCAGCTCGCCGCCGCCGCCCCCCAGCTGCTCGCCGAGCAGGTCGTCGGGGCAGTCGGCGACATAGCGGGCGAGTGCCTCGACGACCGGCTGGTAGGCGACGACCAGCTCCTCGTCGCAGCGGCCATAGAGGACCGTGGCCCCAGCTTCGTGCACATCGCGAGCGAGCTCGGCGGCGAGGCGGGTCTTGCCGATCCCCGCCTCACCCTCGAGCACGACCAGACCCGCGCCCGCGGCCCCCGCGCGGGCCCACCCCCCGTGCAGCGGGTGCCCGGGCGTCTCGCGCCCCCCCCGCCGCCCGGCGGCCCCCCGCGGCGCCGGGGGGGCCGGCC